>CALZJE010000017.1 GCA_945787715.1 uncultured Ectothiorhodospiraceae bacterium
CCTGTTCGTGAACACCGCATTTGCCGCCAGACGACGAGAGATTCCTCGTTTCATCAGCTTATGAAAAAGATTGCGTTTACTCTTTTGTTGATCCACGAGGCGTGATCGTAATCGTCGCCGTATATGGGCTTCGATTTTCGCTAGCTGTGCCAGCTACTGAGTCATACTAAAATAACCCACCCAGCCAACATACCAACGATTGATCTGCTCAAAGACGATACAATTAACCTCCCCTCTAATGCCTTTATTTCTGGATTGTCGCTATTACCATTTCCCATCGTGCAATAAAATAAAAAATAAAACCACAAACAAAAAAGCCTGTGATGTTTCACAGGCTTTATAATTGAACACACGACTTCCTAGTTCGGGCCATTTACCACTTCTGGCTTATCCCACATTGCAGACCACACTTCAGCGCTTTCAACATAGTGAACAGCATCATTCACAATGACACCTCTTGGCTCTCGCACATAATGATACTCCTTTTCTTTGCTGGGTACTGCCGCTTTCATCACGCCAACATCGTTCATAGAAGCCACTGACGATTGCGACCCATCATCTATCTCGAATAACTGCAACCCACTATATGACCAATAGAAATAAGTAAAATCGCCCCAACTATAGTGCTCGGTAAGCTCCCTCTCATGCACACTAACAGGAAGTGCAACTTTGTGAATGCCTGTCTCTGCATCCGATAAAATAGAAAATGCATGATGATCATAGCTGACTGCAGTATCACTACCTCGTTTACCAATAACCATGTCATTCAATGTAACTGGATTACTTTTATCACTGACATCAAATAGCGCGATTTTAATTCCTTGAACGCGTCCACTTTCAGTTGCTTGCTTTCCTACTCCCAACAAAAGATTATCATTGATTGGATGCAGGTAGTCCGAGTAACCTGGAATTGATAATTCACCTTCGATAAATGGTGCAGTTGGATCTTTAAGATTAATGGTATAAAGTGGATCAGTTCTACGAAAAGTTACGATATATGCATAATCACCAAAGTAACGAACAGCATAAATATCTTCTCCAGGTTTACCAATCACCTTTGGATTATCTGTATTAGGTAATCTACTCAGAACGGATAACTGATTTTCATTTACTGAATCTTCACGCAATACATATAAACGATGAACTGGGCGTTGCTCAAATTGGATAATTGGACGGCTGGTCTCGGTGGGCATTATCTCAATTGAAACATCAGAATCATTCCCCTGTAAAATTGATCCATTCTCAGAAATAAGATCATCACTGTTACTATCAGCATCCCGTGGAGCAGACGCACTTATGTCATCTTCCAAAGTTTCATTCGACGACTCTATTTGAATCAATTCATAATCTGTCACTACAATGCGCAGGTCATTATTTAATTCATTCATACGAAAAGAACGATTTCGCCAACCCGTCCAGCCCGGAATACGTGCCGAACTTTGATAGGCGACACTATCTTCTGTAAAACTCAATTTATGAATAATTGTGTAATGTTCTCCTGGCTCATTAGCATCAGCAGAGTAAACATACTCGCCCTTGGTAAAATAAATGGCTTTAGGTGAAACATAAACTTCAGTGCTACTTTCAACCGTACAAAAAGATTTTGTTTGTTCCGGTGCATTAACAGGAATGGTGTACACCGCTAACAGGTTTTTGCTAAATAAAGAATCTTTATTGTTCTGCACAGGCACCATACAATCTGTTGCTTTCATAATGTTTGTGGCAAACCCATTTACCCAAGTTGAAGGCAAAATATCTTCTACTTGAATATTTTCAATCAAAGATTTGTTTACTTCAACAACACCTGGATCTGTGCTATCGATAATTAGTTCCTCAATCCACAAATATTTTGAAGAGACCAAATAAAGTTTTCCATTCATGCTGCGGCTAGCGTGATGATATCCCTCTGCTTCAAACTCCCATTGTTTCAATGGCGCTTCGGGATTACTCACATCGTAAGTGACTACCCATGTATTATTAGGCCGAAAGTAATCGCTGGTTTCATCTGCACGAACCCTGGTAACTACGATTAATTGATTCGCTTTTCCATCTGCAGCAAGATTAGAAAGGTACAACCCCACTATGGAAGAGACACGCGCAGGGAATTTAATCGTTGTTAGTTCTTTTGTCCCTGGTAATTCATTATCAAGCGTCATCACTCGGATACTTGCTGGCTCTACCCTACTTTCTCTATAAGGCAATGGCTCTATAACTGCATCAAGCTCGGCAAAGCCCGCATCTTTTGCTTGTTCCAGTATATTTGCATCATCACCATAATAGTGATATTCAAATTTTCCCTGACGACCAATAAACAGATGCCTACCATCAGATTTCACTAAATCTGCTTCATCGACCCCAGCTTCGATCAAATTTGTTCCACTTGCATTCACTTCGATTGATGCGTCTGCAGTAGCGCCAATCTCCGCTGCTGGCACTGCTGTATCTGCTCCATCATCCCTAGTATTGGCTTCGGGAAATGCCAGGCTTGAAATGGACTGATCTTCAACCGCTCTGGTTAATATTATTTTTATCTCTTTTTCAAATTCCGCATTTGATGCTGCCGCTTTTAGCTGTACATTTGATTTATCATCACTCGCTTTATCACCATCTTCTTTATTGCAGCCATTAATCAATAACATCGTTAAAATGGCTACGATGCTCAGATAGGTCACAAAAAAGTCTGCTTTTCTTTTCATGGTTATGGTCATGATCACCCCGCCCTGGCTATTAAAAGGGAAATTATCCCACCTTTAAAAAGTATATATGGGATTTTTTCCCACGTCAATGACGATATGATCGACCCGCTCTCAGATATCAATAAAAATACAATTATTAAGGGTGACTACTCACCGTATTTCTTAGGACAAAGCGTTTGGTGCTATACAGGTCGTAGAAACCGTTGTCCGCATGGATGCGGACATCGAGCGCCCAAGGAAGGGTTCACAGCGTGTTTTGGAGACCTGTATAGTGCCAAACGCGTGTTGTGGCGCATAAGGATGAGTAGTTACTATTAAGGATGCATAATTATAGTAGTACTACATTTGTATGGGAAAACTAGACGGCCTACTCCGCCCTCAGAGCATCTACAGGTTGTAGATTTGCCGCACGCCGAGCAGGTAGCACCCCGGCAATTAACCCAATGGCTATCGCCAGAGATTCAGCTAAAATAACATAGGCCAACGGAGTATAAACAGGTAAAGCAGGAAACATCACTCCCAATAAATGAGCGCCACCTGCGCCAACAACTAGTCCGGCCAACCCGCCCAATGCCGCTAGAATAATCGCTTCTCCTAAAAATAGCATGAGCACTTGGCCTTTCCGTGCACCAAGCGCTATGAACAATCCGATTTCAGAAGTACGCTCATTCACCGCGATCGTCATAATAGTCAGAATTCCAATACCGCCGACAAAAAGTGAAATGCTGCCTAAGGCACCAACAGCAAACGTTAAAATATCGAGCACTGAATCCAACACTTCCATCATCTGCTCTTGAGTTTGTATGGTGAAATCTTCACTGCCATGACGTGCTTCAAGCAGATGAGATATTTGTTTCACTACCGTTTCTGCTTCTACATATTCACTATGAACGACGTTTATCTTCATCAATCCTTCGCGGTTAAACAGATCCAAACTTCGTGCTGCCGGAATATAGACACAATCATCTAAGTCCGTGCCGAGAATTTGCCCTTTAGATTCTGTCACGCCAATGACGACATATCTCTGATCACCAACGCGAATTTTTTCGCCTAACGGATTTTGATCTTGAAACAATTCAGTTTTTACCTTTGCACCTAATACGACGAAAGCACGTGGTGATATAGGATCATCATCCGGCAAAAATCGACCCATTGAGATGTTAACGTGTAGCACTTTTGAGAGTTCACTACCCACGCCATACACGGTTGTCCGACGGCTACGATTTTTCACTTTGACTTCAGTGTTGCCTTGAGTGATGGGTAGTACTGCTTCTACCGCAGGAATTTCTCTAATAGCTTTAGAATCTTCTATGGTTAGGGGGCGAACACTTCCAAAAATACCCACCGGACTACCGTGTGTCATCGTTTTACCAGGGACTACTGCTAAAACATTAGTACCAAATGTTGCAAATTCATTCGCAACATATTTATGAATACCTTCACCAATTGAGGTCAACAAGACTACCGCCGCAATCCCCACAGTGATACCTAAAGCCGTCAAAACGCTTCGCATTTTTTGAGCAACCACTGCGCCTATGGAGAGCTTGATTAAATCACGAGTGAGCATCATTTTGATAATGCTTCAACGGCATCAAGTTTCGCCGCACGTTTTGCAGGTGAAACACCAAACAACAAACCGGTTACAACGGAAACAAAAAAGGCTGAGAATATTGCCCACACAGGTGCTCCTGCAGGAAAATCAGGATAGATTGTTGCGATGATCCGACAACCAATATCACCAATAATCAAGCCAATTGTCGCCCCTAAAACCGACAACAAAACCGCTTCTACTAAAAACAGGTTTTGAATTTCATGCGTTTTTGCCCCTAATGCTTTTAATAAACCAATTTCTGCAGTGCGCTGAGAAACAGAAATCAACATGACATTCATAATCAGAATACCTGCTACAATTAAACTGACTGCAGCAATCCCAGCGACGGAATAGGTCAGTGTTTTAAATATATTGTCAAAAGTTTGTAGAACAGCATCTTGAGAAATAACAGTTACATCTTCTTCGCCCTGGTGGCGCTCTTTTAATGTATTTATAATTTGTTTTTTTGCGAGCTCCAATACATCCCGATTTTTTGCCTCAATTAAAATCCGAAACAATGAAGCCTGATTAAAAAGGGATTGGGCTGATGAAACAGGAACGATAGCCATATCACCCGCATCCATACCGAAAGATTGTCCTTCTGAAGCGATCACACCAATGACACGGAATCGACGATCACCAACCCGCACCCACTCTCCAACAGGATTTTCTGCTTTAAACAACTCCTCTTTTAGCGTTGCTCCCAAAACAATTACTGACTGTTCAGTTCGCATATCAGTTTTGGGCAAAAAACGGCCTTGAGCCATTTTCCAATGATAAATATCCAGAAAGTGATGAGAAGTACCGACTATCGTCACTTCACGATCCAGCCGTCCTCTGGATACAGATGCGGCACCAACGGTGATCACGGCAATACGGTCTGTTGTTGAATTTCTAGTAAGAGAAAGTGCATCATCGATTGTTAAGTCGCGTGTTGTTTGCCCTACAAAAGAACCCGGACTCACACCAGCAGTTTCAGACTTGCCAGGTAAAACAATGAGTAGGTTTGTTCCTAACGATGCAAATTCACTGGCAATAAAACGTCTCGCGCCATCACCTAAACCTGTTAATACAATAACTGCAGCAACACCAAAAGACATCGCAACTAACATGAGGATAGTGCGCACGCTAAAACCGCGCAAGGCGCCAAATGCAAAGTAAAAATAATCAACCCACTTCATTGTGTATCGTCGCTTCAATTTGGCCATCAATCATTCTAATTTGTCGATGCGCGCGCCGACCCAACCCTGGATCATGAGTGACTATAATTAATGTCATTCCCTCTTTATTTAAGCCTTCTAATACTTCAATAATTTCTTTGCCCGAAGCACGGTCCAAATTACCGGTGGGTTCATCTGCTAAAATAATGGACGGATTCATAATCGTCGCTCTTGCCATTGCAACACGTTGACGCTGCCCACCTGATAATTGTCCAGGTTTATGATGAGCACGATCAACCAGCCCTGTACTTTTTAATATTTTATCTACCCGATGTCGACGTTCTTCTGAATCAACACCCGCCAAAACTAATGGAAGTTCGATATTTTGCGCTGCGGTTAAACGAGGAACAAGATGAAAAACCTGAAATACAAAGCCGATTTTTTCACTACGTGTTAACGCTTGCTGCTCGTCACTAAACGAAGAGATGTCGACGTTTTCAAATAGATATTGACCTGTGTTTGGTCTATCCAATAAACCCAGGATATTTAACAGTGTCGATTTGCCCGAACCAGAGGGGCCCATGATAGAAATGTAGTCACCAGCATCAATATGCAATGAGACATTATTAAGTGCATAAACAGACTCATCACCAACCTGAAACACTCTGTTGATATTTTTTAAGTCTATACCCATCATGGCTATGTCATTCGGGCATCACATAAGCACCCTCAACAGCGCCTTTGCGATCGATTGATAGAAGAATTTCGTCACCTTTCTCAAGTCCGGAAATAATTTCTGTATGTTTCCAATTGAACAGACCCGTTTTGATTTTTCGTTTTTCTAAAGTGCTGGTGAATGCTCCGTATAGTAATACATAATCATTTTCAAGAATCGCTTCCGATGGGATGCGAAGCACATCGTGTTTAACATCCAGAATGACCTCCAAATCGGCACTATAGCCTGGCATAAGCTGAGAGTATTGTTTCTCATCCATAAAAACGGCCTCTACTTCCACGGTTCTTGCTTGTTTTTCGATTTCTAAAACATAAGGAGCAACACGACGCACAGCACCAAGAAAATTTTGCTTTGCAAATGCATCCAATGTAATTCTTGCTTCCATCCCTTCAACGATTCGAGGCGCATCAACTTCATCAATAGGGGCTGAAATATATAAACATGAAGTATCAACCAAATCGACCGCCGGCAAAGTTATAATTCCAGCAGGTGATGGAGTAAGGTATTCACCAATCTCGCCATTTATTTCTGCCACATAACCATCAAATGGAGCTCTGAGTTTTGTTCGCTCTAAAGCGGCTTGAGCAGCGTGTACTCTTGCACTGCCCACCTTGGTGCGAGCTTGCGCTGCTTTGCAACCCGCTTGCAATGATTTTGCTGAAGTAACGGCCTTATCAACCAACTCGTCACTGGCAAGATTTTCAGCTTGCAGTTCCAATAACCGTTTTGATTCGCGATCAGCAGACTCAGCCAACAAACAAGTCTGATTTGCCACCTCTTTATTTGCCTCAGCTTCACGTTTTGCCAAATCAAGCTGGGCAACAACATCATCATTCCAAAGCGTAAGCAGCTCTTGCCCCTGTTTGACTTTATTGCCTTCTTTAACGGTAAGTGTTGAAATTTGCCCTGCACTTGCTGGTGATATTTTTGCTCGTCGACACGCTTTCACCGTGCCAGCACGAGTATTGCTCACCGTTGACTCCACAATACCAAATTCAACAGTATGTAATAACACTTCAATGGGCTTATCCCGACTTAAGGAATAAATAATGGTGATTGAAATTAAGCCAATAAAGAAAAATATGCCGTAGCGTTTGATCTTTAGTTTCATAGTAATTTAGTATTCTTTTTAAATTTTAGGGACAATTTAATACGCATCACGCCAGTAGTATTATTTTTGAATGACTGATTGTTGCGACAAAATCGTCAAACCACAGACACTACCACTTTTCTACTAACCAAAGATCAAGGTTTCTCCAAAAATTGCGCTCATAACAAACTCCTCCCCATTTGAATTGCGACTTTCAAGGTGGCTCTCGATAGCATCTAATGATTCTGCTAATATAAGCTTAGTAAATAGAGGCAGATATTTCCTGGACTGAATGTATTTAGTCCAAATAATTCATTCGATGAAATTGGAATGGGCTAACTTACGGGATGATGGGGATGGGCTAAACTATGTTCTTAGTTTTCTTATAGTACATTTAGTAGTACATCCCAAGTTATTTGACAGGCTTACATGCAATCAATTTGAAGGTTTTACGACAAATACTTGAATGCAGAATAACATTGTTTGAAATATAATTTCACAATCCAGCTAGTTTCTGCGCTTGTGAGAATGCACAATTATACATGACTTTAGCAGCATATGTATGGGGCGCACCTTGCCATTGATAGGCATTCATAACGACTTTGTGTAGTTGGAATTTATAGGTATCACTTACATTGTTGGCATCTACATTAACAGATACTGTATTCAAAGCTCGCTCAATTGGCAATCCGACCCGAGAATTTATGACGTAATCGTAACCAATCATAGCAGATGCGTAGCATGCTTGCTCTTTTGAATTAAGTGACTCTAGATCAGACGAATAACCTTGTTGCCAAAAAAAAGTAAATAATATAACCAATATAATCCGCATTATTTTTTCCTTTTCCCATTCAAACTCCGTGCTTAGAAATAAATGACTTGATCACTCATCCACACAAAAAGCCAAACCAGACATCATTCTGCAATCAACGCGCCGGCATGTTGTTAGACTTCGACATTTAAGTGATATCTCAACACAGTCATGAGATATATAGGGTGTGCAATTGCAGCGTTTTTTTCACCACAGGTATAGAACTCCTATTATCAATGCGAAGTAACATTACAACTTAATGACTTAATATAAATGAATACTAAATATCTTTAATCGCTTTTTACGATTAACGCCCACGATTAAACCAATTTCACAAAGCCTTAAAAATCTACTATAGTTTTAATCATCACATCTTTATAGCGATCAAGGAGATACACAATGAGTTCGAAAAAACAATGTCCCTTAACTTCTGCCAACGGCTCACCCATTGCTGAAGATCAAAACAGTATTTCTGCCGGAGAGCGCGGCTCACTGACGTTTGACAACTGGCGTGTATTTGAAAAGCTTGCTCATTTCAATCGCGAAAGAATTCCTGAAAGAGTTGTCCATGCCCGCGGATCAGGCGCGTATGGAGAATTCACTTTAAGCAAAGACTTGTCTGATCATACAATTGCAAACTTTCTCCAGGGTGCTGGTAAAAAAACACCTGTATTTGTTCGTTTTTCTACGGTCGGTGGTGGTCAAGATTCCAGTGACTATGCCCGCGATCCTCGAGGTTTTGCTATAAAGTTCTACACCGAAGAAGGTAATTTCGATATTGTGGGTAACAACACCCCGGTTTTCTTTTTACGAGATCCCATTAAATTTCCTGATTTTGTCCATTCCCAAAAAAAGAATCCAGCATCCAACCTACCGGATCCTGCTGCTGTGTTTGAGTTTTGGGCCAATAGTCCGCAGTCGCTACATCAAATGACTATACTAATGTCAGATCGCGGCATCCCTTATTCCTATCGCCACATGCACGGTTTCGGCTCGCATACTTTAAGTTTCTGGAACAAAGCTGGCCAGCGATTCTGGGTGAAATGGCATTTCAAATCCAACCAGGGCATCAAGTGTGTGACCAATGATGAAGCGGCAACAATGTCGGCTCACGGTGCACAGAGTGATTTATATAATTCCATTGAAAAAGGCGATTTCCCTAGCTGGACAGTAAAAGTTCAGATAATGACTGAAGCACAGGCTAAGGATTATGCGATTAATCCCTTTGATCTTACAAAGATCTGGCCACACTCAGATTTCCCATTGATAGAAATCGGACAGCTTGAGCTCAATAAAAATGTTCAAAACTATTTTGCTGAAACAGAACAAGCCGCTTTTAGTCCAAGCAACTTAGTCCCCGGTGTGGGCGCTTCGCCTGACAAAATGCTTCAAGCACGATTGCTGGCTTATCCTGACGCACATCGTTATAGAGTTGGAGCTAACGTTAATCAATTGCCAGTGAACGCACCACGCTGCCCAGTGCACCATTATCAACGTGATGGAGCGATGGCAGGCATGCCTCCGGCATTTGGTGAAGATAACAATCAAGGAGGTGGTGTAAACTTTTACCCGAATGATCGCATTAGCCAGGGAGCCGCTGCACCGGTACCTGAAGTTGCGGAACCGCCGATGCCGATACTGGGTGAAGCGTGGGTCAAAGCATATGACACTCAAGATGAAGACAACTTTACCCAAGCTGGAATGTTATTTCGTTTAATGAGCAATGATCAGAAAAATCAACTCGCTGATAATATTGCCGGTGGATTGATCCACGCGACAGAGTCGGCTCAGCAAAGAATGCTGGATCAATTCCGCGCCGCAGACGAAGATTATGCTGAACGTGTCAGTTCAGCCATGAAAAACATGGCTTAATAGTAAAGTTTGCCGGGGCAATCTAACCCCGGCAAATCAATTCAGACAAGTTTGAATTAATTAGAAAATCCTGACTCCGCCCTTACCCTAACTGCATTCTTATAATGAAGTTAGCACACATTAATTTATTGATGAGAGCTCTAACGTTGAATTTTCTTGATCAATAAAAAATGTAAACTGATTTAGAAAATTCATCCCCAATAATCCATCAACATTGCTTTGAGAGAAAGAAGATAAAATCCCAACTTTTACGTTTGATACAACGTAGTTTTGTACTTTTATTTTATCGACAAGAATAACAGGTGCGTTGACCACGCCATTTGCTGTACTAAAATTAGTGTAAGTAATAACATCTTCATCCTCAATATTCAAACCACGCATTATTTCTGGTGACAACACTGTCATACTTGCACCAGTATCAATAATTAATTTCACTGGCTCCTGATCATTAATAATCGCAGTAACAATATAATGCTCACCCATTTTACTCACAGGCACAGGAAACTCACCTGATTGAATTACTGATTTATGATGATTGACTCTACTCAGAAGACGCTTGGCTTCTACCATATAGTCTTGATGATGAACAAGCACATCTAGTAGTACTGAAGCTTGCTCATAGTTTTTATTTTTATACGAGAATTCAGCATATTTCATTTGATAGGCATAGTTATCTGGCTCTTTATAAATGATCAAGCTATAAAAAGCATCCAGCTTATCCAAACTATGAGATTCCATCAAACGCTCAACATTTGAATTAACCAGATAAAGTATGCGACCATCAATGGCAATTAAATCATCAGTGTAGCGAGTATGATCTTTTAAATCATATAGCGTATTAATCGCTTCAACGTATCTTTCATTTTTCTCATAAAGTCTGGCAAGATAATCAAGCACCGTCTCTTTCGTCTCGCTATTAGCTAACAGTGCTATCAGTTTTTTCTCAGCATCGTAAAAATTGTTATTTTTTTCCAGCAATTGTTTGGCGTATGCTATCAATCGTAGATTTACTTCATTTTTTTCATCTTGCGCCATCTCAGATTTAAGTAACTCCGCAACAGCACCAATCTGGTCATTGTTTAGCATTTTTGGATCAGAAAATAAATCAACCCAGCTAAAATTTAAATTATTCCCATCATCACGGTTTATTTGAGCACCAGGCGCTGCATGAACAACAACGGACGAGTTCTCTTCAAGAAGAACAGAGTGAGGTTTCAACTGCCAACCTGCAACAAAGCCGAACGAGAGTAACAATATTGTTTTTATAAATTTAGACACAATTATACTTTTCCTATAACAATATCGAGTCTCAAAAGCAGTACGGGTGAAGCTTCAAATTGCATCTCACGATTAAACTCCACAGCAGGTACAACTTCATAAAATGCCCATTTTTTATAAAAATTATGCCTGAATCGCGTATTAATATAGTATCGTGAAACATGTGATGGTGAGTTTAGTACACCATCAGCACCGATAGAATAAACTAAACCTGTTTTACTTGATAATTGCTGAAAAAGCGAAAAATTCTGATTCGCAGACACTACCGTCGGATCTTCTTCAACGATTGTTGCTTTTGAACTTGTGCGAAAAAAAAACGCATTATTCATTTTACGTTCAAAATCAAGGGATGTAGTTTCACCCATCCCTTCTTCATTAAACCAGAAAAATGTTTGTGTTAAGCGTGACTCCCACTCTCCTAACAAAAATAATCGACGTAATCGTATTCTTAAAAACGGATTCAATGGTGTGGAAAAAAGCATACCGGCACTTGAACTAACCTGCCACAATTCACTTTCTGAAAATATGAATTGCAGGGCAGTAGAGTATTCCGCGTTTTTACCTGCGTCTTTTAAATCGTCTGCAATATTGAATTCGTCTACTTCTTGATCAAAGTCGATACTACTTTCCACAACTAATCTAAGCTTGTTCTGAGTTTTCGGCAGATGAAGCCTGACTTTTAACAAATATTCTGAATGAATATATTGCAAATCATCTGTTGAAGTAAGATAGCCTAAAACAACGCGACTATGCGATCCCTCGTCATCCATTCGTTCATCGACAAAAAAGTTATCTAACATATTTGAATAATAAATAATATTATCCGACAGACTTTCATGAATACCATCTGCAAACTCTTCCGCAACTTCTACCATCGGTTTTGAGTCAGTTGTTATATCTTCAGCAGAAACATTCAGTGTCAGTTGCAAACCAATAAGAAATAGACACTTTACTAAAAAACGCACAAACATACCTCAGATTGAATAATAATGCTGACACCCCAATAAGAACTTTAAATACAACAATTGTATTAAAAAATGTTATTGTATAAATATTACCAAATACTAATATAACAAGTGCACATCAAACTGCACTAAACATCAAAAACGATCGGCTTCACATCGTTAAAATAAGTAAAATTGTTGTTTGTTAAATATTTTCTTATCTATAGCTGTTCTATAGCTATTTATACTTAACTCAGTAACTGTATTTTTTTCTGGCCGACACAGAAAGTTGTTATTAATGCAAAAGGCTCACTCTTTCGATGAACTTGTTCAACAATCGTTCAGCATGGCTAATGAACTTATTTCCTTTCTTGCATTGGGCAAAAAAAGTTAATGGTAATAGCTTACGTAAGGATCTTGCCGCTGGTCTGATTGGAGCAATTGTTGTTTTACCGCAAGGTGTTGCGTTTGCTGCTATTGCCGGCATGCCCCCTGAATATGGACTATATGCAGGTATGGTTCCAGCCATAATTGCCGCATTATTCGGCTCATCTTGGCATTTAGTTTCTGGGCCAACTACTGCGGCATCGATCGTCTTATTCTCTGCGTTGAGTGAGATGGCGCAACCTGGATCAATTGACTATATACGTCTAGCCCTGACGCTAACGTTTATGGTCGGCATAATACAACTAGTTATGGGCGTGATCCGACTTGGCACCTTGGTAAATTTTATTTCGCATTCTGTTGTGATCGGTTTTACGGCGGGTGCAGCGATTTTGATCATCACCAATCAACTAAAGCACTTCTTTGGTCTAGATATGCCCAGAGGATTGCAATTTTACGAGTCCATTCAGTTTGTTTTTGTCGAAATTGAGAATATTAATTGGCATATCACAACCATTGCTTTAACAACATTAATTGTTGGCATTGTTTCTCGAAAGTTTATACCAAAACTCCCTTACTTAATTGTAGCGATGGTCGCGGGTAGCTTGCTTTCACTACTTTTAAATGCGTTATTTGGTCAAGATGTGACGCATATAAATACCATCGGTGCGCTTCCCTCTTCACTGCCACCTCTATCAACACCAGACTTTTCATTGCAGACTATTAAAGAACTTGCCCCAGTTGCTTTTGCCGCCACACTATTTGCTTTAACAGAAGCTGTTTCCATCGCTCGCTCAATTGCCGCAAAAACTGGTCAACATATCGATGGGAATCAGGAATTTATTGGTCAGGGACTCTCCAATATCGCCGGTAGTTTTTTTTCTGGTTATGTTGCTACAGGTTCATTCAATCGGAGTGGATTAAACTATGAAGCTGGTGCAAAAACACCCATTGCAGCCGTATCTTCCGGTGTGTTTTTAATCTTGATTGTTTTACTCGTTGCACCGTTTGCCTCTTATCTTCCAAATGCTGCAATGGCCGCCATTCTGTTTTTAGTTGCATGGGGAATTGTAGACTTCCATCATATTAAGAAAATCGCAAAAAGTAGTCGCTCAGAATCGGTGATTTTATTTACAACATTTTTCGCTACTCTTTTTCTCGAGCTGGATTTTGCAATTTTTCTTGGTGTGATGCTTTCCCTTATCCACTATTTAAGCAAAACATCCAAACCTAAAATACTTACCAGAGTCCCTGATCCAAGATTACCACGGAGGGCCTTTAATACAGATACCACACTGCCAGAATGCCCTCAACTTAAAATCATACGCATTGACGGTTCTCTTTTCTTTGGTGCCGTAAATCACGTACAGGAAAATTTTAGACGACTGGAAAATGAATCGCTCCAGCAGAAAAATCTTTTAATTGTCGCCAATGGAATCAATTTTGTCGATATCGCAGGTGCGGAACTCCTCGCAGCGGAAGCACAACGTAGAAAACAAAGAGGTGGCAAACTGTTTTTCTGCGCTACAAAAGATGGAATGTACGAACAGCTTAGTAAAGGAGATCACCTGGAATCCATTGGCATTCAAAATTTTTTCCGAACAAAAACTGACGCTATTACATCCATCTACAATAACGAGATGGACCCCGTTATTTGCCAAACCTGTGAACATCGAATTTTTAATGAATGCTCAGCAACAAGTGATCTTAAAATAAGTTTGTAAAAATCGAATGATAAAGATTAACCCGGCGGCCAAGTCATTTGACGTCCTGCAAGAAAATGCATGTGAGTATGATGTACAGTTTGACCACCGTCATCGTTGCAATTAACAACTATCCGGTATCCTTGCTCAGAAACGCCTAGAGTATTGGCGATTTCTTTGGCGGCTTGTCCCATTTCGCCGAATATTACGACATCTTCTGACGTGAAATCATTCATCGTTGGGATATGTTTTCTTGGAATTATTAAGATATGGTCAGGTGCTTGTGCGTTCAAATCCCGAAACGCGAGAACTTTGTCATTCTCAAAAACAATATCTCCAGGAATAGTCCCATCCGCTATTTTGCAAAAAATACAATCCATTCTGGTTTCCTTAAGTTTTTGTGTTGGACGATGTCATTAATTTTGCATTACTTGAAACATCATCTGATGAATCTCAAATAATATAAAGTATAACACTGACTTTATCCTGAAGAATGATTCTCAATCGAACATAAACAAAGCTTTTTTAATTTCCGTCAATTTATCGACTATAATTATAATCAAAGGAAAAACTTTGAATACAGAAGATATTTACATCACTTTATTGCGTATGTGTTTAGCTCTGCTAGCAGGGGGTGTGATTGGCTTAGAACGCAGTTTTAATGGACGCCCAGCCGGTTTTCGCACACATAGCCTTGTATGCATGTCATCTTCAATTCTAATGTTGTTAACTGTATTTCAATGGGACTTACTTGCCAAAGCTCCAATTGAAACAATACGTGTAGATCCTACCCGAATGGCACAGGGCATAATGACAGGCATTGGTTTTCTCGGCGCCGGTGTCATTATGAAAGAACGATACACGATTCGTGGTTTGACCACTGCCGCCTCTATCTGGATGACTGCTTCTATCGGAATATTAATCGGAATGGGATTTTATATTCCAGCTTTTGCAGCAACCGTGTTGTCGCTGGGCACATTATCTATTTTCCGTTTACTCGAACGTCGCTTACCAACGCTACAATCCGGAATGCTGAGTATAAGAGTACTGCGGAAATCGGAATTAGCAGAAGATGATTTAATTACTGTTATCGAGAGCCATCAATTCAAGGCTACGAACAGTAGCTATTATTTGAAAGACGAGGGTAGATATATTCTTTATGAAATGATTATACACACACGCAAGACTGAGAATTTTCGAAAACTCGCTGAAACTTTATCTCAAATGGAAACTGTATTAGAGTTTTCAGTAGCACCAAGGTCTAACTAGATCTTGTGGTTATCAAGCTAATAACTGCTCATAAATTAATTCGATCAATCTTTGGTCTTAACGACTAACTCTAAGGGTAGGTAGGAGATTCCAAACCAGACAATATTTTTGCACTTATTCACAATTATGTTTTTCTGTCAATAATAAAGCGCTATTCCATTTATATATTTCAGCATTATTACATATAAAATAATATCTATTAAATTCAACAGCATAAATCACGAACAAAAAGACAGCAATCTAACGCGGAGGCCCAATAAACAAGGGATTTGGCGACTTCCTAACAATTCATCCACAAAGTTATTCACAGTTTCTGTGGATAAGCGATAAAACCAATAAAGTCACATACTTAGCTGGTATCGGTTAAAATACACCCCAACGTATTAATAATTTTTATCGGAAAAAGATTATTGTCAGCTTTGACATATGAGACACTTCTTAATGTGTGCAACACCTTTTTTATAATCGAGTTTGCATCAGCCAAGCGTTTCTCACACTTTTGAGCAGGGTAATGAGTAAAAGTATCGTTTTACAAGTCGCAGTCCCAATCCCATTTCGAAAACTCTATGACTATCTGCCGAATAATAATCGAGCTAAATCAGATTATAAAATTGGTGCTCGAGTAAACATCCCGTTTGGCAAATCAGAGAAAATAGGGATGATAATAAATATCACCGATCACTCTACTTATCCAATCGAAAAATTAAAGCCGATCAACGAGCTTTTGGATAGCTCCCCCATTTTTGAAAAAGAGCACTTAACATGGCTTAAATGGATTAGTCAGTACTATCACCATCCAATTGGTGAAACTATTTTCACAGCTCTACCTGCGCTACTGAGAAAAAGCGAGGCCACAGCTTCTGCAATAGAAACGCATTGGCGCGCAACAGAGCTTGGAAAAACAATCAACCTGGATTCTCTAAATCGAGCTAAAAAGCAACAACAATTATTGATTCTGTTAAGAGAACAGACAGATTGGATTAGCAACAAATCAGCTAATGAGCAGTTATCAAACTGGCGACCTGCGGCAAAAGCGTTAATGGAGAAAAATCTCGTTGAGCAATCACAACGAATACCAAACATTAAATTAGCCACTCAAACAATTATAAAGGCACCAGAATTAAACGAAGAACAGCAGGAAGCAACAAATGAAGTTACACACAAAATTGATCACTTTTCTGTTTTTCTACTTGATGGGATCACAGGTAGCGGAAAAACGGAGGTCTATTTTTCTTGTATTGAGCAAGTTATAAAAAAAAATGAACAAGTGCTCTTGCTTATTCCAGAAATAGGCTTAACACCACAACTATTAAAACGCTTTAGCCAAAGATTTAATTGCACAATTTCAGTGCTACATTCTGCGCTTAATGATTCAGAACGATATCAGATTTGGAAAAATGCACAAAATGGCCAATTACAAATCTTAATCGGTACTCGCTCATCTATATTCACACCCTTTCTCAATCTTGGCTTAATTATCATTGATGAGGAACACGATCTTTCATTCAAGCAACAAGATGGTTTGAAATATTCCGCACGCGATGTAGCAATCACACGAGCACAAAAAGTCAATATTCCAGTTATATTAGGTTCGGCCACACCTTGTCTTGAAAGCTTGAGCAATGTTAAAAAAGGTGCCTACCATCACCTAAAACTAAGACAACGAGCTGGCAATGCAATCGCTCCACGAATAGACACCATTGACCTCAAGGGCAAAGAACTCGTTAATAACTTTTCATCAGATTTACTAAAGCTCATTAAACAGACCTTAGCTAAAGATGAACAAGTTATCTTGTTTCTGAACAGGAGAGGATTTGCTCCTACCATGCTTTGTCATGAATGTGCATGGTCAGCCCAATGCACTCGATGCGATACTTACATGACAATCCATAAGAAAAAACATCGTCTCATTTGCCATCACTGTGGTTCTGAAAAGCGCATTCCTCAGCAATGCCCAAGTTGTAGCAGTATCGATCTGCGCCCTATTGGCTTTGGTACCGAAAGAACTGAGCAAGCACTGCAAGACGCGTTTCCTGATACTGAAATCATTCGTATCGATAGAGATACCACATCTCGAAAAAACGCTATGCGTCAATTACTCGAAAAAATTGAAAACAACCGAAGCCAAATTTTATTAGGTACGCAAATGCTTGCTAAGGGTCACGATTTCCCTAATGTTACATTAGTTGGAATTCTAGATGCGGACCAAGGATTATTTGGGACCGACATGCGATCAAATGAAAGAATGGCACAATTAATTACTCAAGTGGCGGGTAGAGCGGGAAGGGGCGAAAAAAGAGGACTTGTTATTATACAAACACATCACCCCGATCATCCCTTGCTACAAACACTAATTAACAAAGGCTATGGTGCATTTGCTGATAACGCTTTAAGAGAAAGACAGGAAGCTCAATTACCTCCCTTTAGCTATACTGCTATGTTTCGTTCAGAAGCACCTTATGCGGATCAAAACATTCGATTTTTACAAGAAATAAAGCAGATTTGTCAATCATTGAACTCAAATCAATCAATCGAACTTTTAGGACCAATTCCCTCCTCTATGGAGCGAAAAGCCGGGAAATATAGAGCTCAGTTATTGTTAAGCAGTCACTCTAGAAAAGACTTACACCATTTATTGAGTGGCACCCTGCAACAAACAGAAACCTTGAAGTCAGCTAAACGTGTACGATGGAGTATTGATGTTGATCCTCAGGATATGAGTTAATGCTAAAAACGTTTATTTTATTGCATCAAGCTCTGTGTAGTCGCTATCTATATCGTCAATTGGATTTGGATCAGAACTCGCTATACTATACTCCTCATCTGCCCACGCACCAAGATCAATGAGCTTACAACGCTCTGAGCAGAAAGGCCGCCACTTGGATTCTTTATTCCAGGTCACTTCTGCATTACATGTAGGGCAATTAACTATCATCTCAAAGTGCACAACAAAATAATTTAAAAAGTATATCCTGTTCTATCTGAACAGGGCGATCAAAACCATTTGGTTTAAGAAACCTCACTGTAAACCGCTGTCTTCCTCCACTTATCTCTGGAAAATAGAAAGCACCTTTAGGAACAATGACTCTTACCAGTTGATTTGCGATTCCGGTATCTAAAGAATGTTGATACAGACCTGCTTTTGTGGAAGCTTCACAAACCACACCACTATTTCGCATCAACTTTAAAATCAAATTCAATGCCTGTTGTGGTTGCGAATAATGGCTCAACCAAATACGAATATCCTGACAACGACTTTCTATGTTTTTATTCAGCCAATGACCATACGCAGGCACATCCATTTCCAGTGCACCACCAGGTATGCTATCACGCTGCCTAATTGACATAATAAATTCATTCTGTTTAAGACCCTGACCTAATTGTCCGTCAATAGAGCGAAGATTCTTGGCCGCTACATTCACCTCTTCCTGAACCTGTTTGATATAAGAATCATCCGGCATGTCTTTCAACGTATATTTGCCGACAATCGCATTAATTCGATCTAGCTCTTTTAACATATCTGTTTTTATTTCAGGACGACTAAATATGTTCATTAAGGCGACAAATGTATTAATCGCTGAGCGACTATCCCAATATGTATCGCCCTTGAGATGATGTTCCATTTCCTCAAAAAGTGATTCTAAACGAACCAAGGTTCGGATTTTTTCATTTAAAGGCAACTCATAAACTATCTCATCGCCAGGCGGGATAAACAGTTCAGCAGCTTTAAACAAATTAGGCGAATTTTTTTGCTGCGGCACATCGGTATTTTTTATTTTATTATTAGATATACCATTATCTGCTTCGATTGATTCTCCTTGAGGATTAACAAGCACTTTATATTTTTCATTTAAAGCTTCAACTTGTTGTAACAAATCTTCAATGTCGCCAGAATTATTAAGAACATCATCAGCTAGCGACAAGCGTGTTTGATTATCCACTTGACTATTTAATACCGCTTCAATCGCTTCTGCACTGGAATTATCTCTCTCCATTGTTCGTCGAACTTGCAGCTCTCTGGGCACATCCAGCACAAGAATACGATCGACCAGATCCGCTTGCCCCGTTTCAATCAGCAACGGTATAGCGATAATACAATAAGGATTATCAAGTAATTCAATTTGCTGGGACATTTTGAGTCGAATTAATGGGTGAAGAATGCTCTCCAACTTGACTCTTGATTTAGCGTCAGAAAATATCAAATCTCTAAGATATTGGCGATCTATCTCTCCTGATGACTTTAAAACTTTGTCACCAAACTCATTAACAATCTCAACAAAAGCCGGTTGACCTGGTTGCACGAGCTCTCGCGATATTTCATCTGCATCAATTATTGGAACGCCTAACGCAGAGAATTTTTGCGTAACTGTTGTTTTACCGCTTCCAATCCCTCCGGTTAATCCAATTTTGAGCATACCATTCCAAAAAAAAGTTAAGTGATGAATAAAAATTCGCCAGCGAAATCAGGATCCCGCTAACAAGCCTACCTAAACCTAAGATCCCCGCAAATTTGTCACAAGATAAAGTTAAGTGGCTTTACAGTTATAGTGCTAGTAAACCGATTATAGGCGAAAATAGATTAAAATGTGAGTGTCAAATATTGATCAACAATCACTTCCCCATACATCAAGGCAATCCAGCCGGCGATCGCTAGATAAGGCCCGAAAGGTATTGGATGGTCTTTGTTATGTTTTTTAAATAGCACAAGTGAAATGCCAATAATAGCGCCAACAACAGAGGATAACAATATGACAAGTGGTAACATCTGCCAGCCTAACCAGGCACCAAGAAGAGCAAGTAGTTTGAAATCTCCAAAACCCATTCCCTCTTTCCCAGTTACTAGTCTGAACAACTGGTAAACTAGCCACAACGATAAATATCCCGCGACCGCTCCAATTATACTTGTTGACGAATTGACAAAAACGGCTTCGACACTAATGATCAAACCCAGCCATAATAGAGGCAGTGTGATGTCATCAGGCAATAGCTGGGTATCATAATCAATAAAAGTGAGCGCAATTAATGACCAGGTTAGAATCAGAGCAAATAGCGCCTGGACGCCAAAACCGAAATGCATTGCTACCGAAACCGAAGCTACAGCCGTCAATAGCTCAACGAAGGGATATCGAAAAGAGACTCGACTTTTGCAATATCGACACTTTCCAGCAAGTATTAGATAGCTAAGTACAGGGATATTATCCCAAGCCGCAATAGGATGATGACAACTAGAACAGCGAGACCGAGGCAATGTTAAATCAAATTGCTCTTGCTGATCGTTATTTGAGTGAGAAATTACCTTATCATCAGCTAAAAACTCTTCACACTGCTTCTTCCAGTCCCGCTCCATCATTATGGGCAAACGATAGATAACAACGTTTAAAAAGCTACCGATTAGAAGCCCGAGAACACCACATACAATACTAAAAGCAATAGGAGAGGAAGAAAAATAGTCGTATATAATCATAAAGAAAGATAGTTAGAATACACTTCCCATTTGAAAAATTGGTAAATACATTGCCAGTATTAATCCCCCAATGATTACCCCTAAAATCACCATAATTAGCGGCTCCATCAAACTACTCATATTATCGACAGCATCATCAACTTCCTGTTCATAGAATTCAGCGACTTTATAAAGCATTCTATCCAATGAACCAGAATCCTCACCAATTGCAACCATTTGCAGAGTCATACTTGGAAACAGTTTGCTTTGCGCCATCGCTACCTGAAGCTGTTGTCCCGTTGAAATCTCATCACGTATTTTCAACACAGCATCACTAAAAACATGATTACCCGTTGCCCCTGCTACTGATTCCATAGCTTCAACAAGTGGGACACCTGCAGCAGACATAGCTCCCAAAGTCCTTGAATATTTTGCAACCGCGGCCTTTGTTAATAAAGACCCAATAATGGGCAGTTTTAATGATATACGATCGATTAGCGCTGCAAATCTCCTGTATTTTTTCCTTCCAGAAATAAATAAATAGCTCATTGATAAAATAACACCAAATATGATCAGCCACCATTCCTGAACAAATTCGGACATACTTATAACTAGTTTTGTAAGCGGTGGAAGATCAGCACCAAAACTTGAAAACAACTTATCAAATTGAGGGACAACCCATATAAGCAACACAACCGTTACAATAAATGCAACTATCAAAACGGCAACAGGGAAAACCAATGCTTTCTTAATTTTAGATTTTAGTAATTCAGTCTTTTCTTTATATGTCGAAATTTTATTAAGTAAATTTTCTAAAATACCCGCTTGCTCTCCCGCTTTCACTAGATTGCAAAAAAGATCATCAAATTCTTTCGGATGTTTACTCAACGCTTGCTCCAGAGAACTCCCACCCTCAAGATCTATCTTGACCGCATTGAGAAGCGTTTGCATTCCTGTATGGTCATTGCTTTTGCTTATTATCTCAAAAGATTGGACCATTGGAATTCCCGCTGACATCATAGTGGCGAGCTGGCGACTAAATACCGCAATATCTTTTGATTTGATATGTTTCCTGCCAGCCGAAAATAAACTAGTCGCCTTTTTTTTGACTTTTAAAGGAGAAATACCCTGGCGTCGTAAATCAGCTTTAACCAATGCAGTACTCGCTCCCATGATCTCGCCTTTGTGTCGACTACCTCTTCGGTCTGTGCCCTCCCACAAGAAAGCCATTTGCTTAAGCGATTTTTTCTTTATTGTTTTTGCTGCTACGACCATTATTCCCTCACTCCGAAGTCACCCGGCCTATCTCTTCAATACTGGTAATACCTGCCTTTACTTTTTCGAGGCCTGCTCTTCTTAAATCCCATACGCCATCTTTTTTTGCTTGCATAGTAATAGCGGTCGAATTGCCGCCGTTTATAATTATTTTTGAAATTGATTCAGTAATTGGTAAAACCTCAAACACACCTACCCTACCACGATAGCCCGAGTTGCACTGCTCACAACCTTCGGGACCATACAAGATAAAAGAGCCTAATTCATCCGGTTCAAACCCCATACGCAATAGAACATCGTCAGGTAATTCGAGCGGCTGTTTACAAGCATGACATAATTCGCGAAGCAGCCGCTGAGCAATAATCAAAGAAACTGAAGCAACAATATTGTATGGCTCCACTCCCATGTTAACCAGCCGTGTCAATGTCTGCGGTGCATTGTTAGTATGCAGCGTGGACAGCACCATATGGCCAGTCTGAGCGGCTTTCATAGCAATCTCAGCAGTTTCTGTATCGCGAATTTCCCCAACCATAATAACATCTGGGTCTTGGCGTAAAAACGAACGCAAAGCAGCAGCAAAATCCAATCCGATTTTTGGATTAATATTTACCTGATTAATTCCCTGCATATAAATCTCGGCAGGATCTTCAGCTGTAGCTATATTGCGATCATTGGTATTAAGTATACTAAGCGCAGAATATAAGCTTACCGTTTTACCGCTACCTGTTGGTCCAGTAATTAAAACCATACCGTGTGGTTTTTTTATCGCATCGATAAACAGCTTCTTTTGATGTTCATCCATCCCCAAAGTATCAGCACCAAATTTCAAATTTCCTGAATCCAAAATCCTCAGCACTATTTTTTCACCAAATAACATTGGGCAAGAGCTTATTCGAAAGTCTATACTTCGGCTTTTAGTCAATTTGATCTTCATTCGACCATCTTGAGGTAAGCGCCTTTCTGTAATATCGAGTTGAGACATGACTTTCAATCTTGCAATAATTCTATTTGCTTGATTTGCCGGCGGCTTCGCTATCTCTTCAAGAATTCCATCAATTCTGATTCGCACCCGAAAATTGCCTTCATAAACTTCAAAATGAATATCTGAAGCCCCCTTCTTAATTCCATCAATCAGCAGTTTATTAACAAACCGTACTATCGGTGCGTCTTCAACATCTGTTTCATTAGCGTCATTTGCAGACTCTTCCTCAACACCAAGAAATTCAAGGTCATCCAGTGTTGCATCAATTAACGACGGAAGTTCAGATTCTTGAGTTTCAATAGATTTGTCTATTACGCGACTTAATGCTAAAGCCTCAGTCAATATAGGCTCAACATTTAATCCAGAATGAAATTTAAATTGATTTAGTGCATTTAAGTTAGCTGGATCTGAAACGCCCACAAATAATTTATTACCACGCTTATAAAGAGGGAGTGCATTAAACTCACGAACTAATTTAGAATCAATAAGCTTTAAAACATCAGAATCGTAATCAAAAGCTTCAATATCGAACAAAGGTAAGCCGAACTCTTCAGACAACGTATTGGCAATATTACTACTTTCAATAAGATGATGTTCTAACAGATAGCTGACAAAGCTCATCCCTTCACTAATTGCTTGCCTATATGCTCGATGAGCTTGTTCTTCAAACATCAAACCCTTATCAACGAGTCGTTTAGGTAATCCATTTAACGCAGTGCTCATTCAAACATCCTATATCATGAAAGATAAATAGCGTTTCATTGCGCCCACTTTATCTCATTCAATAAACCTGTTATCAAGTGACGCCTCTCAAGAATATATTTCCTTGAGTATAAGTGAGCATAAAAAAAAGCCCCTCAAGAGAGGGGCTAAAATGTGGGGAGGGAAGGACGGGGTGATCGGCAACAAGTAGCAAGCATTACTACAGTCCTTCCAACTCTGTAATAATCTACTTTTGATTACATGCGTAATCAGCGTTACCTAAATCTAGTAAATGCATATTTTGAGCCAATACTCATTTTGGAAAATTAACAAAGCCCTGCATTTTGACACGACCCCGATATTTCCCAAGATATTACTCCCCTTGCCGCATCATCAGTAGGTGTTAATATGAACTCATAACCACTATCAGCATCAGTAGGATCTTCAAGAATAGTCGAGGTAGCTGTTATGACCGCTGTGTCTGCGGTAATATCAAGTGAATGTAAATTATCCACCCCTTTAGTAGGGTTGACCATACCAATTTCGTCATAGGTATCACAATCCTTCAAATCACCTGTTTGTAAACATATCCCTACACCGAGCTTTACTTTATTCGCAATTCGAACTGATTCAGAGAATTCTGTCCTTTCAATATATGATTTATATTGCGGCAAGGTGAAACCAACGAGCAGGCCTATAATAGCGATAACAATCATTAATTCAATCAATGTGAATCCATTCTGGTTTCTTTGTTTTTTTATTTTTTTCATGAATTCTCGCCTAAAATAACTCTTTAACACTTTATAGCTTTAAGAATATCGCTACACCATCTTGCGGATAATAGAAGCACTCTTTGCAACTCATCTCGCTACTTTAGACATTTTCTTAGAATTTTGTTTGTATATTCGTATAGCAAGTTTCTTAGAAAATTTATAAAAACTGATGAATAGCGAACTCTTATACTAGCCGATTCAATGGACCTATATGCTGAACTACGTCACATATTGACAATTTTTGTCACCCCAATGTGTCACTATTCCCCAACACATTAGCCCATTTCCAGTTTTTTAAGTCGATATCGCAACTGACGAAAACTTATTCCTAAGAGTTTGGCAGCTGCGGTTTTATTATGCCTTGTCTTTTCCAATGCTTCCTTAATTGCCTCTTTTTCTATAGAGCCTAAATATGGATCTAAGGGAATTCGGGAATTGTCTAGAGAGTCAAGGTCACCCGGCTCTAAACCGGGAAGGCGTAAATCTTTTGGCTCAATCAAGTTTCCATCACATAGCGTCATTGCTCGTTCCAGAATATTTTCCAGCTCCCGGACGTTGCCAGGAAAGCCATATTGACAAAGCTTCATGACAGCCGCATTGCAAATCTTAACTTCACCAAGGCCTGAATCACGCGCCAAATTAGCTAATAAATGTTCAGCAAGCAAAGGGATATCTTCTGGATGCTCGCGCAAACTGGGCGCTCGCAGTTCAATGACATTGATTCGATAAAAAAGATCTTGGCGAAAATTTCCTTGTTGAACCATTTCAGCAAGATTTTTATGGGTAGCGCTTAATATGCGTACGTTAATGGGAATCTCTTTTTGCGCCCCAACTTGCCTTACTGCTTTTTCTTGAATGACGCGCAGAAGCTTAACTTGCATGTGCATAGGAAGGTCCGCTACTTCATCTAAGAACAGAGTCCCTCCATTTGCCACCTGAAAAAGGCCTTCTTTATCACTAATAGCTCCTGTAAAGCTCCCTTTTTTGTAGCCAAAAAATTCACTCTCCATTAAATGATCCGGAATCGCTCCACAGTTAACAGGTACAAAGACTCCATCACATCGAGGGCCTTGCTCATGGATCATGCGAGCTACTAACTCTTTGCCACTCCCAGATTCCCCGGATATATAAACCGGAGCTTGGCTGTTGGCTAATTTATTAATCACCGCTCGTGTATTTACAATCACAGCGGAATTCCCAAGCAGTTTTAATGTTCTCCGAATCGTCTTTTTAGCTATAACCTCCTGTTTTTCAACTTTTACAGCGGTGGCCACCATGTTTCTCAAGACTTGTAAATCGACAGGCTTGGAGACAAAATCAAAAGCGCCTGCTTTTAGCGCTTGAACCGCAGATTCTACATTGCCATGAGCAGTTATCATCGCAACTGGTGTATTACCGTACTCCGTTGAAATTGTATCGACCAAGTCAATCCCATTACCATCAGGAAGACGCATGTCAGTTAAGCAAACATCATATTTATGTCGAGTTAAAAGAGCTCGAGCTTCAGCAATTGATCCTGCGGTATGAGAATCAATATCCATTCGGAGTAATGTGATCTGGATCAGCTCACAAATATCTGGCTCGTCATCAACCACTAACGCTAAATAGCCTGACATTAGCGTGCTCTTCTTTTTATTACATTTGAAAATGTTAACCTAAAACAACTGCCCCCTGCCTGATCCCGAAGGTAATCCAGGTGTGCTTGGTTTGCTTCCGTCAGTTCTCGTGCGATATACAAGCCCAAGCCGGTTCCTTTTGTTGCTGTTGTAAAAAATGGCTCAAAAATTTGCTCAACCATCTCTTCACTCACTCCACTTCCATGATCGATAACATCCAAATATGGTGAATGGGAATCTGTCAACTCCCCCCCTTTAATCTCAAGAATCCACTCACAAGCATCACATAATCCATGCCGTAGTCCATTTTGAGACAGGTTCCATAATATTTGATGGAGGTGGCTTGGATCAACAGATACCTGCAAATCATTAGGGAAAACTTCCAATAGTATCTTACTTAACTCAATATCATGAACACGACAAAACTCAAGTACAAACGCATCTAACCAAGGTTTTAATAAGATGAGCTCTGGGATGGCTTTATCTCGCCGACTAAGCTGCATGACGTTTTCAATAATGACATTCATACGAACAGATTGCTCACGAATAATTTGTGTCAACCTTCGGTCAGCCTGATCGAGATTGGTTGACTCTTCAAGCAATTGACTTGCATGACTTATTGCTCCTAAAGGATTCCGTATTTCATGTGCGATACTGGCTGTTAGGCGCCCTAAAGCAGTAAGTTTTAGATGCTGAGCTTGCTGATCAAGAAAAGAAGTATCCTCTAAGATAATTAATGTTCCTGCATAATCTTGCATCCCAAGCCGGATAAAACGGGGGTATATTGCATTTACACCAGATACACGAAATGTTTCAGGTTCATATTGATTATCATTAAGCCACTGCATAAGCTCAACATTTAAGGCTATTGACACATCAACAACGGGTCTCAATTCGTCTTTTGCAGGCATCCCAAGCAAATACCAGGCAGCCTCGTTCATTAAGCGAATATGCATCCGATTATCAACAACTAAAACACCAGATCCCATTCTCTGAATAATAAATTCGTTTAGCTGCCCCATATTCACGAGATCGACCCCGCGCTGAGCGGCAAGAACCGCACTATCTCTTAGCTGCTTTGCTAATACATTGGACAATATTGCAGAGATAAAAAGCGTGGCGCATAAAAGACCAGTCTGCACAAAATAATATCCATGGCTATCAAGCCATATCAATCGATAAGTCTGTTCTAATGCAACGATCAGAGCCGCGCTAGTCGCATAAATAAAAGCGACACGGCCATTGCACAAAATCCCGACACTTGCCACCGTAACCACAAGCAACACTCCTAAACCACTATCAATGCCACCACTTGCATGCATGCAGATTGTGATTATGCAAATGTCCACAAATGAGTGAACATAAACTTGCAGATTGAAAGAAGGCGCACGGTAATACGAACTCATGATTGAAAAAAGCGCATATATCAGGAAGATATTTGAAGCAATAAAAAAAACAATAGGATTTTCTTTCCCCAACAGGCTTGGGGCAGGGAGAAACAGATAGGAAATAATAAATATTACAGCAAGTGCTAATCGATAGAACCCGATAAGATAGAGAGCATGCCATGACGAATCAAGAGGTGTGTTAAACTGCCTTTTATCCTTTACACCTACGCCACCGCGATGCATTATGTCATTCACCTAAACTCCTTGCATTAGACCCCTAAACATCATTTTGCACTAACGAGAAGAACCCTCTCATGTTTTTTTTGAGCGTATCGAAGAGTATTTATCATAATGGCTTTTACTGCAAAAGAAGGAGTCTGAATCCTTATAAGCCTCATTTTCAAGAAGATGAACGCCGCATAACCTACATTGTTGCATTCGCTGAATCGGAGGAGCGGAGTGCTTTTTCTGTTGAAATTCGAGCTTTCTTAGCCGCACATGTTTAACAACTGCCCAAATTACCCAGATAGCAAGCCCAATCAATGCAACTCGAACAATTCCCATTTAACATTTACACCTAAATCTGAAAGTCTCGCAAAAACCAATAATTGGAAACCGAGCTAAAAGGAACGACTAACTGAAAACTGAGCTAATGTAATCATTGCTTGTTTGTATTTTGAATCCGGCAATACATCGAGAAAAGCAATTGCTTTCTCTGCTTCTCGTTTTGCAGCATTCGCTGTGTAATCGATTGCCCCGGTAGATATCACTGCACTAATAATTGCATCAATATTATCCCGGCCACCTTTTTCGATCGATTCCCTGACAATATTAACCTGCTCACTATTACCATGGCGCATAACATAAATTAGTGGCAACGTCGGCTTACCTTCTGCCAAGTCATCACCAACGTTCTTTCCAATTTCTTCACTGGAATGACTGTAATCCAAAACATCATCAATTAGCTGAAACGCTGTGCCTAAATGCATGCCGTACCGACTTAGCGCATCTATCTCTTCATCAGATCTTCCGCTTATTACAGCGCCGAGTTTGCTTGCTGCCTCAAACAACTTTGCCGTTTTATAGCGGATAACTTCAAGATATGTCTCTTCGGTGGTGTTCGGCTCGTGACAATTCATCAACTGCATCACTTCACCTTCGGCGATAACATTAGTTGAGCTAGCAAGAATATCCATCACTGGCATACTTCCAACTTCAACCATCATTTGGAAGGCACGCGAGTATAAAAAATCACCCACCAAGACGCTCGCTTCATTACCCCAGATAGCATTGGCTGTGTCTCTACCGCGCCGCATATCAGACGCATCTACTACATCATCATGAAGTAAAGTAGCCGTATGAATGAACTCCACAACGGCAGCGAGCGGTATATGGTAATAACCTTGATAACCAAATGCTCTAGCACTAAGCAGCAATAGTATTGGCCGCAATCGCTTTCCACCACTATTAATAATGTAATGACTCAACTGATTAACAAGCACTACATCCGAGTGCAAACGCTGTCTGATCACATTATCTACTTCAAGCTTATCCTCCTCTATCAATGCGTAAACATCATCAATAGTCATGGTGTTTGGCGCAGGATCGAAGTCCTGCCCATAGGTTGAAGTATGTTTAAGCTCAATAGGTTCTAAGTGCATAGTGCAGTATTCTAATCATATATTCACTTCGATTATATAAAATATACCGTTCTAGTCAAAACTGTTAATTTTTAATTTGCTGTGTTTGACATTATCATACATGTAATAGTAAAATCGCGCCCCTTAAATTTGACCCTTGATCGTCAAACCGGAGAACAAAGAACATGTATGCGGTAATCAAAACCGGCGGTAAGCAATACCGCGTAGAAGAAGGCCAAACTCTTAGAGTTGAAAAAATTGAAGCTGACGCTGGTAGCTCAATAGATTTAGACGAAGTGTTGATGGTAGCAAATGGTGACGACATCAAAATCGGCGCTCCTTATGTGGATAGCGGCAAAGTATCTGCTGAAATTGTTGAGCATGGCCGTGGCGAGAAAATTCGCATCATTAAATTCAATCGTAGAAAGCATTATCGCAAACAGGCAGGTCACCGCCAATCTTATACTGCGATAAAAATTACAGGCATTTCTGCTAGTTAGGAAAAAATAGAGGCTTATACAATGGCACATAAGAAAGCAGGCGGTAGTACCCGCAATGGACGTGATTCCGTATCCAAACGTCTTGGCGTTAAACGCTTTGGCGGACAAGAAGTACTAGCAGGTAATATTTTGGTTCGTCAACGTGGTACAAAATTCCACCCCGGACTAAATGTTGGTCGCGGTCATGATGACACGCTCTTCGCAACGGCAAACGGTACTGTTGTTTTTGAGACTAAAGGCCCGAAAAATAGAAAATACATAAGCGTAACAGCCGCCAACTAAGGCATTTGTCAATCGCTTGAATCAAAAAACCCCTTTACTGGGGTTTTTTGCGTATTTCGAGATAACTTTTCAGCTCGCCCTATATTTGCCCGATCGCGCTTTTCCCTTGCACTCGAACAAGTCCGGAGCAATCTGAACGGCTACACACACGCCTTTTCCAACTTAATTGAATAGTTAATTTTAGAGATAGCTTAGGGGCCAAACCCATGAAATTCATAGATGAAGCAACAATTACCGTCGAAGCCGGAAAAGGTGGCAATGGCTGCCTAAGCTTTCGCCGCGAAAAATATGTCCCAAAAGGCGGACCCGACGGCGGTGACGGCGGTGATGGCGGAAGCGTTTACCTTGTTGGCGAAAACGATCTAAATACACTTGCCGATTTTCGATTCAAAAGATCATACAGGGCTGAAAACGGCCAAGGCGGCATGGGGAAAAATTGTCGAGGTAAAGGTGGTGACGATCTTTACATCAAAGTGCCAGTCGGCACACTGATCCATGATACCGAAACACAAGAACTTATTGGTGATATTGACAGCGCTGGAAAAGTATTAAAAGTTGCTCAAGGCGGATTTCACGGATTGGGGAATACTCGCTTTAAAAGTTCAGTTAACCAGGCCCCACGTCAACACACGCCAGGCAGTTCAGGCGAAAAACGTATTCTTGCGCTTGAGCTACAAGTTTTGGCTGATGTAGGACTCCTTGGGATGCCTAATGCTGGTAAATCTACTTTTATTAGATCAGTCTCTGCAGCAAAACCAAAAGTTGCAGACTACCCATTCACCACCCTCTACCCAAACCTTGGTGTTGTTCGGCTTGAACAAAATAAAAGCTTTGTGGTGGCGGATATTCCCGGTTTAATCGAAGGCGCGGCAGAAGGTGCTGGACTTGGCATTCAGTTTCTCAAACATTTATCACGCACAGGGCTGCTGCTTCATGTAGTAGATATCGCCCCAATAGATCCATCCATAGATGCAGCAGAAGAAGTTAAAAAAATCGCCCTTGAGCTTAGTAAGTTCAGCGAAAAGCTCGCATCACAACCAAGATGGCTGGTACTCAATAAAACCGACTTACTCTCTGATGAAGACGAAGAAAAAGTCATCAACAATATCGTGAATACTCTAAACTGGACGGCGCCTGTTTTTGCAATTTCAGCAATCAGCGGCAAAGGAACTGATAAACTTTGCCAAGCGATTATGAATTACCTCACAGAATCTCGTGCTGAAGAAAGCGAAGATATAGATACACCCTACACCCCATAACAGCTAATCAAGCACAACTTCTATGAAAACTTGGATCATTAAGTCAGGTAGCTCACTACTTACCAACCACGGGAAGGGCCTAGATAAGGCTTTTATCTCTCAATGGGTTGAACAGGTTGTCGAATTAAGAAAAAGGGGGGTAAATTGCATTCTCGTATCATCTGGTGCAGTTGCTGAAGGACTCAGCCGATTAGGTGTAACAGAAAGACCACATGAGCTCCACGAACTCCAGGCTGCTGCTGCCGTTGGTCAAATGGGATTAATTCAAAATTACGAAGTACAGTTTCAAAAGTACGGCATCCACACCGCACAAATTTTACTCACGCACGATGATTTATCCAACAGACAACGCTATTTGAATGCAAGAAGCACATTAAAAACACTCGTTTCAAAGGGTGTTATCCCCATTATCAATGAAAATGACACTGTTGCAATTGAAGAGATCAGATTTGGAGATAATGATACGCTAGCCGCACTCACGGCTAACTTGCTAGATGCAGATCAGCTCGTGCTATTAACAGATCAAGACGGCCTATTTACTGACGACCCAAGAAGTAATAGCAATGCTGAATTGATTAACAAAGCAGCTGCAAATGATCCAACCTTGCTGCAGATGGCCGGATCAGCCGGGAAATTTGGTCGCGGTGGCATGTATACAAAAATTAAAGCAGCTCAACGTGCCGCTCTCTCTGGCACAACAACAGTGATCGCCAATGGAAGTAAAAAAAATATTCTTCTACAAATCGAAGCGCAAGAAGATAAAGCAGGAACCTGGCTAACAACAGAAAATAGCCCAATTGCCGCAAGAAAACAATGGCTTGCAGGGCATCTAAAAGTCAAAGGCACACTGACTTTAGATGATGGGGCTTGTGCAGCGTTAATAAACTCTGGAAAAAGCTTATTGCCTATTGGCGTTAAAAAATGCGTAGGCACTTTCAAGCGAGGTGAAGCTATTATGTGCATCAACGCTGGTGGCGAAAATATCGCCATTGGACTCATCAACTACGACAGTGATGAAACCAGCAAAATTATCGGCAAAGCATCCAAGCAAATTGAAACTATACTTGGTTATATTGACGATTTTGAGCTTATACACCGAGATAACTTATCTATCATCTGATAAATACCCAAACACAAAAAAGCCGACATAAAAGTCGGCTTTTTCATTAAATACTCAATACACTTACATGCTTTTAATCGCTGCATTCATGCGAGATTTATATCGTGCTGCAGTGTTTCTTTGAACAATACCTTTACCACTCATGCTATCTAATACAGGAACAGCTGCTTTATAGGCTTCTTGAGCTTTTTCTTTCTCACCGGCATCAATAGCACTTTTAACACTTTTGATATAAGTACGCATCTTGGAGCGCAAAGCACTGTTTTGAGCACGACGTGTGTCATTTTGACGCGCACGTTTTCTTGCTTGTGGTGAATTTGCCAAAGTACTGCTCCTCGAATCTTACCTAAATTTTAGAACGCGGGATTATCCGCCCCCCCACGCATTGTGTCAACCCTTACTCACTTATAATTTAGTCTTATCCATATTAATCAGTTTTATCAAACATTGCCGGCTTCAGATTTGCTAATATCACGTCGCAATTAACCACTAGACTAGGAATTTCCCTCTGAGCAAGAAGCTACTAAAATCTGCAGCCGTTGTCAGCAGCATGACAATGATATCCCGAATCCTTGGGTTTGCTCGAGACATGGTGTTCGCACGCATGTTTGGTGCTGATGCTGCAACTGATGCATTTTTCGTCGCTTTTAAAATCCCCAATTTTCTACGTCGACTTTTCGCTGAAGGTGCCTTTGCTCAAGCATTCATCCCCGTTCTCACTGATTATAAAGAAAACAAATCCACTGAAGAGCTGCAATTACTGATCAGCAAAGTGGCTGGAACATTTAGCGTCGTTTTATTAGGTATAACATTGTCTGGGATACTTGCCGCTCCACTAATTATAATGGTGTTTGGACCTGGGTTTCTCGGTGATGACGAAAAATACAACCTCGCGGTAGAAATGCTACGTTTCACATTCCCTTATCTTTTTTTTATTGCGCTTACCGCGTTTGCAGGTGGTATTCTCAATAGTTTCGGTAAATTTGCTGTTCCTGCATTCACACCGGTTTTTCTGAATATTGTTTTGATCAGCGCAGCTGTTTTCATTTCGCCTAATTTAGATCAACCCGTAATGGCACTTGCTTGGGGAGTGTTCATTGCCGGTCTTGTGCAGTTAATGTTTCAATTTCCTTTTTTATTGAAAATGAAACTATTGCCTCGACCCCGCTGGGGATGGAATCACCCAGGTGTTACTAAAATACGCAAATTGATGCTGCCAGCGATTTTTGGATCATCTGTTGTACAAATTAATTTACTTTTCGATACGCTAATTGCTTCGTTTTTAGTGACGGGCAGCATCAGCTGGCTTTATTATTCAGATAGATTAGTAGAATTCCCGCTTGGGTTATTGGGAATCGCCTTAGCCACAGTCATACTACCCAAACTCTCTCAAGATCACGCAAAGGCTTCACCAGAAAAATTTTCCGCAACGTTGGATTGGGCATTACGTTTTACGCTCCTGATTGGTTTACCGGCTGCGGTAGGTTTAATTATTCTCGCTGCTCCCATGCTCGCAACACTCTTTTATGGCGGCGCTTTTACCGGCGAAGACGTATACTTATCCAGCCTGAGCTTAATGGCTTACGCCTCGGGTTTAATGGGATTTATTCTGGTGAAGGTATTAGCGCCCGGCTTTTATGCAAGACAAGACACCAAGACCCCAGTAAAAATCGGCATTCAAGCAATGGTCGCCAATATGGGATTAAACATATTATTTGTGACACCACTTTACATGATGGACTTCAAAGGAGCACATACTGGGCTAGCTCTGGCAACAGCAGCATCAGCCTATATTAACGCCTTCCTCCTCTATCACACTTTAAGGAAAAACGGCTTTTATCAACCACAAAAAGGCTGGATGAAAATGCTTGCACAAGTAACATTTGCCTGCACAGCAATGGCGTCACTACTCATCTATGCAAGCCCCCCGCTCGAAACCTGGCTAGCTTGGACAACATTGGAACGTGCTGGCTCACTGACAATGTGGGTGTTGGCCGGTTTTTTATGTTATTTGGTTTCTCTGTTAATCACAGGCGTGAAGTTAAAATCATTTCTCAAAGCTGAAAGTTAACCCGGGTATTTCATGAATATGCGAATTTATGAAACACCCGGGTTATATGACTCAATTTGCGTATAATCACCCAAGCGCATATCATCACTAACATTCTGCATAATTCAACAAAAACACTCACAAACATAACAATCAATGGAAATCATCCGCGGTTTACACGCTTTACAAAAACACCACAAAGGCAATGTTGTCACCATAGGAAATTTTGATGGCGTCCATCTGGGACACCAACAAATTATCAAGCAGCTCAAAAAACATGCAACCAAATTTAATACGCCATTAACCGTCATTACTTTCCACCCAAATCCACAAGAGTTCTTTGCGCCAGAAACAGTACCTGCAAAACTCACCCGGTTTCACGACAAGATGCGTTTATTGGAAGAATATGGTGTGGATCGAGTTCTCAATATCCCATTCAACGCTTCACTTGCACAATTGGAAGCAGATGATTTTATTAAAAATATATTAGTTGATGGGCTGGGTACCAAACACCTTGTTATTGGAGATGACTTCCGTTTTGGTAAAAATCGAAAAGGCGATTTCGGTCTATTACAGAATGCTGGAGTAACATATGGCTTTAGTATTGAAGCGACACCTACCTATTGTGTAGAAAACGAACGAGTGAGCAGTACTAGAGTTAGGCAAGCCATGGCACAGGGAGATCTTGCACTCGCGGCAAAACTCCTGGGGCGTACCTTTCATATCAGTGGCCATGTGGCACATGGCGACAAACGCGGTAGAATAATTGGTTTTCCAACGGCTAATATTAGACTAAAACAACAAATTGCTCCCACTAATGGTGTTTATGCAGTTAAAATAACCGGCTTAGACAGGGAGTATGGTGGTGTTGCAAATATTGGTGTTCGACCGACAGTTGATGGCAGCCAATACCTTTTAGAAGTCCATCTTTTTAACTTTGACCAAACCATATACAACAAACGCATTAATGTTCATTTCGAACAATTTATTCGAACCGAACAAAAATTTGATGGCCTCGACGCTTTAGTCGAGCAGATTAAACAAGACTCAACAACTGCAAAAGAGCTACTAAGAATAAACTAAAAATGACTGACGCAAAAAACTATAAAGACACATTAAACCTTCCCAAAACCGGTTTTCCAATGAAAGCAAATCTGGCGAACCGTGAACCACAGATGTTGAAACGCTGGAATGCGCTAGATATTTACGGCAAACAACGTGAAATCGCTAAAGGAAGAGATAAATTTATTTTGCACGATGGCCCTCCCTATGCGAATGGCGACATCCATATTGGCCATGCAGTTAATAAAATCCTCAAAGATATTATTATCAAATCCAAATCACTCTGCGGTTTTGACGCCCCTTATGTCCCTGGCTGGGATTGTCATGGCTTACCTATTGAGTTGCAGGTTGAAAAGAAAGTCGGTAAAGCTGGCGGAAAAGTCAGCGCCAAAGAGTTTCGTAAGGCCTGCCGCAAATATGCTTATAAGCAAGTCGACAATCAGAAAAAAGATTTTGTACGTCTGGGTATTTTAGGTGATTGGAATAATCCTTACCTAACACTTGATTACAAATTTGAAGCAAACATCGTTCGCGGCCTTGCTAAAATTTTCGCCAACGGCCATATCCACCAGGGATCAAAACCGGTTCACTGGTGTACCGATTGCGGATCAGCTTTAGCAGAAGCCGAAGTGGAGTATAAAGATAAACGTTCTCCAGCGATTGATGTGCGTTTTGAAGTTTTAGATGACGCAGCGTTTTTAGATAAATGTCACCATGTTGAACATCATGATTCCAAAGGCCCTATCTCTGTTGTTATCTGGACGACCACTCCCTGGACACTACCTGCAAATGAAGCCGTTGCCTTACACCCTGACTTCGATTATGTCGTTGTTGAGTGTATCGGTGAGCACGGCGTTGAAAGACTAGTCCTTGCAGAAGCGCTCTGGAAAGATGCAATGGGCCGATACGAATTTGAAGAACATCGTGTTGTTGCATACTGCAAAGGCAGTGCGATTGAACATACAAAACTTAAACATCCGTTCTATGACAAGGAAGTGCCCATCATTCTGGGAGACCACGTTACAACGGAAGCGGGTACGGGAGCTGTTCATACAGCGCCAGCACATGGCCAGGAAGACTATGTTGCAGGCTCGCGTTATAACTTGCCGGTAGAAAATCCGGTAGGCTCAAATGGAACATTCCTGGCTGACACCAAGTTGTTTGCTGGACAACATGTCTTTAAGGCTAACGATAGTGTCATCGAAACATTAAAGACAAATGGCAAACTCGTGCATCACCGAGCGTTGGAGCATAGTTACCCACATTGCTGGCGCCACAAAACACCCATTATTTTCCGCGCAACACCGCAATGGTTCATCAGTATGAATCAAAACAATCTGCGAGAAAATGCACTAAAATCTATTCCTGAAATAAGCTGGCTACCGGATTGGGGGCAAGCGCGTATTGAAGGCATGATAAACAATCGTCCAGATTGGTGTATATCACGTCAACGCACTTGGGGTGTACCTATTGCAGTATTTGTTCATAAAGATACGCAAGCACTTCACCCTGAAACGCCGGCACTGATGGAAAAAGTTGCGCTGAAAATGGAAGAGTCAGGTATTGACGCCTGGTTTGATCTCGAGCCTGCTGAATTGTTAGGTGATGATGCCGAAAACTACGTTAAAATTGTTGATACACTCGATGTATGGTTCGATTCGGGTAGTTCGCACTTTTGTGTGCTTGACCAAAACGACGAACTTAAATCTCCTGCAGATCTCTATCTCGAAGGTTCAGACCAACATCGCGGCTGGTTTCAATCATCCTTACTTGCCTCATTTGCCATGAAAAACGTTGCGCCTTATAAGCAGGTGCTAACACATGGATTCACGGTAGACTCTGAAGGCAAGAAGATGTCCAAGAGTATTGGCAATGTTGTCGAGCCGCAAAAAGTGGTTAACTCACTTGGCGCTGACATAATTCGTCTTTGGGTAGCAGCAACAGATTATCGTGGTGAGATGACAGTTTCTGATGAAATTTTTGCTCGAACTGCGGATGCCTATCGAAGAATCCGCAACACCGCACGCTTCCTCTTAGCAAACTTAAATGGTTTTGATCCATCAACTGATGCATTAGCGCCTGGGGATATGCTCGCACTGGATAACTGGGCAATTGATCGGACGGCTCAGCTGCAACAAGAGATCATAGAAGATTACGAAAACTACGAATTCCACAATATTTACCAAAAAGTTCATAATTTTTGCGCGGTGGAATTGGGGGGGTTTTATCTCGATATCATTAAAGATCGCCAATACACCACTAAAGAAAACAGTATAGCTCGTCGTTCAGCACAAACCGCACTACACCACATTATTGAGGCATTTGTTCGTTGGGTAGCGCCAATACTTAGCTTCACCGCTGATGAAATCTGGGCCAATATTCCGGGTCAACGAAGTGAGTCAGTCTTTTTAGATGCCTGGCATACACTACCAGAGACGCCCAAGGATACTGGATTCACTTTAGAGTTTTGGAATGAGTTGGTGGAAGTGCGAGTCGCCGTTAGCAAAGAGCTTGAAAAGCTGCGCGTCGCAGGTGCCATCGGATCTTCGCTGGATGCTGATGTAGAACTTTACTGTGGTGCTGAAGTCTATGAAAAACTTTCATCACTGGATGACGAGTTACGATTTGCGCTTATTACATCAGACGCAAAGGTATTCCGTGAGACCGAAAAACAGGAAGAATTGACCCACGTCACATTAATCACAGGTGATGAAATCTGGATCAAAGTCAACGCCTCTGTTTATGAAAAATGTACACGCTGCTGGCATCATAGAGAAGATGTTGGCGAAAATATTGAACACCCTCAACTTTGTGGGCGTTGTGTTGTGAATGTAGACGGCGACGGTGAACAGAGAAGGTTTGTGTAATGTTGAAATGGACTATTTTATCTTTAATCATCATTATTCTTGATCAAATAACCAAGATGATTGCTTCGGCAAATCTTCAGATGTTTGATCCAATTGCTATTATCCCTATGCTGAACTTTACATTGATGCATAACGAAGGTGCCGCATTCAGCTTTTTAAGTGATGCCGGTGGTTGGCAGCGCTGGTTTTTTTCAGGGCTCGCATTTACTGTCAGCATTGTATTAATTGTATGGATAAAAAAACTCAAGCCAGAAGAAAAAGCATTGGCCATCTCTCTTTCTCTGATTTTAGGTGGTGCGATTGGAAACTTGATTGACCGCTTACGATTTGGGTATGTTGTAGATTTTATCGATGTGTACTACGGCACCATGCATTGGCCAGCATTCAATATTGCAGACTCAGCTATCACAGTCGGCGCAATCTGGATGATCATATCCAGTTTTCGTCAAAGCGATGATGAGAAAAAAGATAGTAAAAACTGATTTTCCCCTGTGACAAAAAAACGTATTCACGTTGTTGCTGCAGTTGTTAAGCAGAACAAAAAAATCTTGATCGCCAAACGAGCTAAGCACCTCCATCAAGGAGGGCTTTGGGAGTTCCCTGGTGGAAAAATTGAGTCAAATGAGTCACCACTGCTTGCATTAAAACGAGAACTCTTTGAAGAACTCAATATTAAACTCTCTACTGCACAACCATTAATTAAGATAGACCACGACTATAGTGATAAGTCTATTTGCCTTGATGTCTGGCAAGTTTCCAAATTTAGTGGTGAAGCCATTGGAAAAGAAGGACAGGATGTTCTCTGGGTATCAGCAGATAAACTAAATAGCTTTGATTTTCCTGCGGCAAACAAACCGATTGTCACTGCTGTACAACTTCCTCAGAAATATTTAATCACGCCAGATCCCAGTTCTATGGACGAACAGCAGTTTCTAACACGATTAGAAAAAGCTTTTAAAGGTGGCATTACCTTAGCTCAACTCAGGTCAAAAACACTCCCTTTAGACAATCTCTCTCAGCTTTATAAAAAAGCGCAAAAGATCGCAACTCATCACCAAGCCACCCTAATGCTAAATTGCTCTATTGATGATGCCAACACAATGGGAGTTGGATGCATTCATCTGTCATCACAAAATTTACTTAGCCTGAACACGCTTCCTGATCACTTATTCATTGCTGCTTCATGCCATAACCAAGTTGAAATAGAAAAAGCTTGTGAATTGGGTGTCGACTTCATTGTTATTGCACCCGTAAATAACACAAAGACTCACCCGAGCACACTACCATTAGGCTGGGGAAAGTTTAGATCACTATGCCAAATTTCTACTGTTCCAGTATTTGCGCTGGGTGGAATGCAAACAAATGACATTGTAAATGCGGTTGAAAATGGTGCACAAGGCATCGCTGCCATTCGCGCACTATGGTGAGCAGTAATATCTTACTTCGCACACTACTAATCTATTTCACCTATTTCTTTCGCGCTTTTTCCATGCAATTTATATTTTTTACGCCAAAACTGTGCATCAGTATTTTTTCCGTGTATTATTTCCTGCCAGCAAAACACGTAATTTAACTACAACCAACTCTCTTTATCGCACTTCAACAGTACGTATCATTTTAGACAATTAGAATAAACAGGCACTTTATGGAAACTACATATTCAGGTAATGACGTTTTATTTATTTTGCTGGGCGCAATCATGGTTCTTGCTATGCATGCAGGTTTTGCCTTTCTGGAAGTCGGAACTGTTCGCAAGAAAAATCAAGTAAACGCTTTAGTGAAAATCATTTGCGATTTTGCGGTATCAACAATCGCGTATTTCTTAGTCGGCTTTGGCATTGCATATGGTGTGGATTTTTTCGCTAGTGCAGAAACCCTGTCAGAGAAAAATGGCTATGAGCTGGTAAAATTTTTCTTCTTAATGACTTTTGCTGCAGCAATTCCAGCTATTATTTCTGGTGGTATCGCGGAGCGAGCTAAATTCTATCCACAATTAATTGCGACTGCTGTTCTTGTAGCTCTGGCCTATCCATTCTTTGAAGGCATTATTTGGAATGGTAACTTCGGCATCCAGGATTTGTTAGAAAAGAGTTTTGGTGCCCCATTTCACGACTTTGCAGGCTCGGTTGTTGTCCATGCCATAGGTGGTTGGATAGCGCTTGGTGCTGTAATAATGCTCGGAGCACGGTACGGTCGTTACTCTAAAGCTGGTGTTATCTCCACTCACCCACCTTCAAGCATTCCTTTTCTGGCACTTGGTGCATGGATTCTGACAGTAGGTTGGTTCGGATTTAATGTCATGTCAGCCCAAACTGTTGAAGCAGTAAGCGGCTTAGTTGCACTAAATTCATTGATGGCCATGGTGGGCGGCATATTAGCAGCGCTTGTTGCTGGAAAAAATGACCCTGGCTTTATACACAATGGCCCACTTGCAGGCTTGGTTGCTGTTTGTGCAGGCTCTGATGTCATGCATCCAATGGGAGCATTGGTAACTGGCGTAATTGCTGGAGCTGTCTTTGTTTGGACATTTACGTTAGCGCAAAATAAATGGAAAATCGATGATGTTCTTGGCGTTTGGCCACTGCACGGTATTTGTGGTGCTTGGGGAGCAATCGCGGCAGGCATTTTCGGTCAACAAGCGCTTGGCGGAATGGGTGGTGTAAGCTTTGTTTCTCAAATTATTGGAACACTTGGCGGCGTCTTATTTGCTACTGCCGTGGGATTCTTGGTATACGGTGCACTGCGGCAAACAATGGGATTACGTTTATCTCAAGAAGAAGAATATAACGGCGCCGACTTAAGCATCCATAAAATTCAGTCTGAATACGACAAGGATTGAGCGCCTCACTTATCTATTAACATGAGGCTTTTCGAAGCCTCTTGTTTTGTTTGAAACTTCTCAGCAATAAAAAAACCACTGATTCCTTTCAAAATCAGTGGTGGAGAGAGTAACTTATTATTAAGCGCAATAAACAACTACAGTAGTCGAAAAGAGGTAATTACTGAGCCACCCCAAAATCATCTATATAATTACGTAATGTCATAAACAGCATCACATTATCATCTACATTATGGTTGCTAAAATGGATTCCCATTCGATAGACATCATCAGAGAGTTTTTCTTGCCAAACGACCTCAGCTTGAATCTGCACGTTAAAATCCTCTGCTTCATATCCAATGGTAATATTTGACTTAGTCGCCAAATAACTATCAAGCAGTATTCCCATACCAGAAATAGATACATCATTTACTTGATTGAACTCTATTCTTTCACTTCCAATTCCGATATGAAACTTCCCTGGTATTTGTTCATACGCAAGGTTCGCTCTTTCATGCTGACGTTTATCAATAACGTCAAGCGGTTCCTGTCTAGCATTATTCATTAATCAAATTCCCCTCAGAATTAACTATACTTTTCTATCGGCGATGTAGGGACTCGCTTTAGCTGGGAGAAGAGTGAAGCAACTCATGGAAACAAAGATATATCCATTAATAACAGTCACTTAAAATCGCACGTCCATGCACCATGAACTTGAATTCTGTGACTCTAATCATACTTATATATGAATTTTGATGGGCTTGAAAATAGGTTCGACGCCAATTTAATTGTAATATTCTTGAAAATTGATTGCTTATAATGATGTTTTGTAGGGTTACTCCTAGCATCCGAAAAAATACATATATTTTATTTGACATCGACAAAAAACTGAAAAAGATCGTCAATTCCATGACTTTCAAGGGAAGTAACTGAAGATTAAAATCATAAGTCTTTGAATAATATATACGGTAAGAAACTGGCACAGGGAGTGCATTATTATAAATGTATCATCTGACCCTCCCTTAGGTGATACGCATTTTTCTTTCATCCTCCCTTAAAGGGTACTGAATTTCAGTACCCTTTTTTTTATCCCTAAGCTAACAGGCCTGCCAGAATAAATCACTGCCAAAACATGAAGCGCATAATGTTGAAGTGATTTTTTACATGATTAATGAAGTGTGGAGTGAGCCATGTAGATAACAAGTATGCCTAATGTTATTAGACTAATTTGTTGCAAACTCTCTTTGGGAGCTGTTCGTTTATGTAAACCTGGAATTAAATCTGCCACGGCGATATAGATAAAACTGGATGCGGCAATAGCAAGAATGTAAGGAACAATCGCTTCTGCAGAACTCAGACTATAATAGGCAATCAATGCACCCACAACGGTTGCCAAGCTTGCGAGCATGTTAAAAATCAGTGCTTTGGTGCGGGAAAATCCACTTTGAAGGAGAATAGCAAAATCTCCCACTTCTTGAGGAATCTCATGCGCGGCAACAGCTAGAGCTGTCACTATTCCTAAGTGAATATCAGTAAGAAATGCGGCGGCGATCAAAACCCCATCCACAAAGTTATGGACACCATCACCAACCAAAACTAATGACCCGGCAGCCGAAGCTTTTTCGTCATTATGCTTATGATGATGCTCTTGATGCTCATCTGCGCCATGCACTTCACACTCTATCGAATGGCAATGCCGCCAAAGTACTAATTTTTCCAGCAGGAAAAAGGTAAGAATCCCGATTAGCACCGTTAAAGTAATATCATGTAAATCCTCTACTTGAGGAGATATTAGCGCATGGGGTAATAGTCCGAGAAAAGCAGCTCCCAGCAGAGCGCCAATGGCGAAACTTACCATATGAGGCAATAATCGGATTCGACCTTTTTCAGGAATCAATAAAAAAACAGAAGCAGCGAGCACGCTGAGTACGCCACCAAGTAAGCTAAAAACAAGAATCCAGGTCAGAAGTGACATTAACTATCCGTATATCATTAGGTGTGTGTTTCAAACGCGGAATATTACGCAATTCGTTTTATTTGTCCAGCCAAATTAAACTCGCCATTCGACCACAAATGCCGTCTCTGCGGTAAGAATAAAATCGCTTCTTATCTGAATAGGTACAATACTCACCGCCATAAATGTCGTTGACACCTAAAGCCTTCAGCCGTTTATTCGCTAATTGATAAATATTTGCTAACCATTTGTCTCTACTGTCTCTAGTATCAAGACGCTGAAAAGCTGATTCGACATTAACATCTCTTTCCACAAACGCTGAAACGACTTCTTCACCCACTTCAAATGCACTAGGCCCGATTGCAGGACCGAACCATGCGAAAATACGCTCACCATTTTGCGCTAGCTTTTCAACCGTATGTTCCAAAATGCCATCTAACAATCCACGCCAACCTGCATGAGCGGCAGCGACTTTTGTTCCACTCTCATTTGCAAATAGAACAGGGAGACAATCCGCTGTCATAACGACACAAACTTGCTTAGGTTTATCGGTAAAAGACGCATCCGCATCTACCGTGTTTTTAATATCACCCGCGTAAACCACTTGGTTACTATGAATTTGGTTCAGCCATAACGGATCGCTGGGTAAATTTATATCTTGCCGTAGTTTTTGGCGGTTTGCCTGCACAATTGCAGCGTCATCCCCAACATGAAGCCCAAGGTTGAGACTTGCATAAACACCAGTGCTAAAACCATGTAATCGCGTTGTGGAGATTGCTTTTACCCACGCAGGTACCGGCCAGTTAGGAACGATAAAAGAATCTGTTTTAACCTCACTCATTGTTCATCATGCGATTTTTGGTCTTCTTCCAAAAGCACTCGGAGATCCTGCATGTCCTTGGGCATTTCTACCGTCCATTCAACATACTCATCTGTTTCCGGGTGAATGAAGCCCAAGGTTCTTGCATGCAGAGCTTGTCGTCGAAATTCTCTAAGCTTATCGATAAATTCTTGAGATGAATTTGGCGGAATACGTGAACGCCCTGCATAGACTGGATCCCCTACAATAGGATATTTTATATACGCCATGTGGACACGAATTTGATGTGTGCGACCGGTCTCCAGCTTCACATTGACCAAAGTATGTGCTCGATAACGTTGCTCGACTCGGTAGTGAGTAATCGCCTCTTTAGCAGTAGAACCATGCTTTAACACAGCCATACGGGTTCGATGCGTAGGGTGACGGCCAATTGGCTCATCAATTGTCCCACCAGCAGTCATAACACCTAAAACAAACGCCTGGTATTCACGATTAAACTCTCTGGCTTGCAATTGCTGAGTTAACTTATTGTGTGAGGAAAGTGTTCGAGTAACAACCAAAATACCTGAAGTATCTTTATCCAAACGATGAATCACGCCTGCACGAGGAATTTGCGCTAGCTCTGGCGCATGATGAAGCAACGCATTGACCATTGTCCCGTCCATATTACCTGCGCCAGGATGAACGACCAATCCAGCGGGTTTATTTATGACGATGACACTCTCATCTTCATAGATAATATTTAATGGAATTTCCTGGGGGTCCCAGCGCTCATCGACAACATCAGCCATAGCATCCTGAAGATGAATTTCAATCAACTCACCACCCCACACTTTCTCTTTAGGTTTCGGATTCTGTCCATCTAAAAAAATGTGATTTGATTTAAACCATTGTTGAATGCGGCTTCGCGAATAATCGCTCAAACAATGCGCAATCACTTGATCGATGCGTTTACCTGCCAGCTCTACTGGCACATTTAATGTCATTATATTTTTTTGTTGTTCAGTCATTTGAATTGGAAGTTTGAATTTGTGCGAGATATTCGCAAAGTGAGTATATAATAGTTGGCTTACTTGTTTAGATTAATTTCGATCTCATTTTAACCAAAAAAGCATTATGTTGAAAATAAAACCCAAAATCATTTTATTACTTGTCTTCTGTTTCACTCTACTCACTGCTTGCGCAACAACGCCTGAAGATGAAGAAGAATTTGACGATAAAACCGCAGGTGCTCTTTACGAAGAGGCCAAAGCTGCTCTTTCTCAAGAAGATTACGAGACCGCAATTCAAAAATTAGAATCATTGGAAGCACGCTTCCCTTTTGGCAAATATGCTCAACAGGCACAAATGGATATGGCGTTTGCGTATTATAAATTTGAAGAGCCGGAATCCTCTATCGCTTCAGCCAATCGCTTTATAAAACTTTACCCACGACACCCTCATGTAGATTATGCTTATTACCTGAAAGGTCTGGTGAAATTCGAACAAGGGCAAAGTGTATTTGATGGATTAGCATCTCAAGACCCAGCCAAACGAGACCCGGAAGCCGCAAATCGCTCATTTCAATATTTCAGAGAATTAGCTAGTAAATACCCTCAAAGTAAATATTCTGCTGATGCTATAGAGCGTATGAAGTATTTAAAAAACAATCTCGCTAAACACGAATTGTTGGCAGCACAACATTATATGGAGCGCAGTGCATATGTCGCCGCAGCTAACCGAGCAAAATATATTGTGGAAAACTTTCAAACCACACCAGTAATGCCAGACGCATTATTATTACTCGCAAACGCTTATGACAAATTACGTTTGCACGATCTCGCTACAGATGCGAGACGTGTTTACGCTCACAATTATGAAAAATAGAGAATAAACCTGGAGAAGATTAAGATGCTGGGATTTTTTGAAACAGTTCGAATTAGACATTCAATCAGAAAGTATCAACCAGACATGCCAGTGGAAGCAGAAAAGTTACATGCGATTTTAGAAATGGCATGTGCAGCTCCATCCGCAGGAGATCTTCAAGCATATCGCATACATGTGATATCTAAACAATCAACACGAAATGCGCTTGCAAAAGCTGCCGACAAACAAGAATTTATATCTGAAGCCCCTATTTGCCTGGTTTTTTGTACCGATGAAATTAAGGCTGAAGAAAAATATGGGGATCGTGGGAAACAACTCTACACGGTACAAGATGCGACTATAGCAGCGGCGTATGCTCAACTTGCCATCGTAGCAGCTGGCTTAGGATCAACCTGGGTAGGCTTTTTTGATGAAAAGAATGTTGAGGAATTACTATCACTTGAAGCAGGTATAAAGCCAGTAGCAATGCTTAGCCTCGGTTATCCTGCAGAAATCCCCGAGGCCAGTTCGCGACAACCACTCGATAAAGTGGTTGTTTTTGATAGCAAATCCTAATTACTGCTAGGGCTAAATCGCATCTTTATCAGTTTCACCCGTTCTAATTCGAATGATCTTCGATACAGAAGTAACGAATATTTTGCCGTCACCAATTTTCCCTGTTCTTGCTGCGTTTATTATTGCCTCAACACAGCCATCAACACGCTCTTCATCAATCACGACTTCAACCTTAATTTTCGGTAAAAAATCGACCACATATTCCGCACCACGGTAAAGTTCGGTGTGACCTTTTTGCCGACCAAACCCACGCACTTCCGTTGCTGTCATACCGGTGATACCGATTTCAGATAGCGCCTCGCGCACATCATCTAATTTAAATGGTTTGATGATCGCTTCGACCTTTTTCACTAATTTCCCCTTTTACTGACTCTATGCAATAGTAATTGATGATTCATTTAACTTTATCATATTAACGATAATTCGCCCAAACTAGAGTTTAACGTATTATTTTATCGATAAATCCTGACGTGATGGGATAACGCCTGTCACGGCCAAACGCTTTAGGTGTAATTCGAATCCCAGGCGGAGCTTGTCGTCTTTTATACTCATTAATATCAACCAAGCGAGTGACCTTGCAAACTACGTTTTCGTCGAAACCTTGAGCAATGATTTCATCAATAGACATTTCTTGTTCGATATACAACTCCAGAATCGCATCTAGAACCTCATATTCAGGCAAACTATCCTGGTCGGTCTGATCTTCCCGCAACTCTGCAGAGGGTGGCCGTTCGATAATCCGAGTTGGTATAAGTTCCGATTCCTGATTGCAATGCCGAGACAATGCGAACACCAGCGTTTTAGGTACATCTTTCAATACATCAAAACCACCCGCCATATCACCGTACAAGGTGGAATATCCAACCGCCATCTCACTCTTGTTTCCAGTTGTTAGCACCATGGCACCTTTTTTATTAGAGATTGCCATTAATATCAGACCGCGGATTCTCGCTTGAATATTCTCTTCAGTTGCATCAACAGGTCTACCTTCAAACTCTGGTGTAAGCATGTTAAGAAAAGTTTCAAACGCTGGTTCGATAGGGATAACTTTATAATTAACCGATAGTCCTTGCGCCATTGTTTCTGCATCGGTCAAACTAATACCTGACGTAAAGCGCGTGGGTAACATCACGGCTTCTACATTTTCAACACCCAACGCATCAATTGCTATGACTAAGGTAAGTGCTGAATCGATTCCACCTGATAATCCAATGACTACGCCTTTGAATCCATTCTTTCCAACATAATCCCGAACACCTAAAACCAAGGCTTGATAGATTGCATCAAGTTTTTGCGGATGTGGCACAATTTTCGACGGTTTAGGCGCTAATGTATTCTTATCTATCTCGATAATTTCTAGCTGCTCTTGATATGCCGCGAGACGTGTTGTTATTTCTGATTTGGCATTCATGACAAAAGATGCACCATCAAAAACCAACTCGTCTTGCCCGCCAACAAGGTTTAAATAGACAACAGATACGCCATTTTCTTCCGCACGTTTGGCAACACTGGCTTCGCGATTAAGATATTTACCCTGATGAAAGGGAGACGCATTGATATTGATAATTAACTGCGCACCTCGGGTAACTGCTGCTTTAGTCGGCCCAGGCTCCCAGATATCTTCACAAATAGTAAGCCCAATTTTTATCTCTTTAATCTCGACCACACACGCTTTTTTACCGGAATGAAAATAGCGCTTTTCATCAAAAACACTGTAATTTGGCAAAGCCCATTTATCATAAACAGCCAGTATTTTTCCGTCACGGATATATGCGGCGGAATTGTATGCTTTACCGTCAACCAGTCTAGGTAACCCCAAAATAACATCAATATCGAGAGTGCTTGCTAAGATTTGATCCATCGCCTGCTCAACCTGAATATACAGGCCTTTGCGATACAAAAGATCTTCAGGTGGGTAACCCGTAATTGTTAACTCAGGAAACACGATTAGATCTGAGGATAGTAGTTTTGCTTCGGCGATAGATTTCAGAATACACACTGTATTCCCTCGAATATCCCCGACTTTAAGATTAATTTGCGCTAAAGCTATTTTTATAGGTTGATAACTGGCTTGCATTTATTTAGATACCTAGTGGGAATTTTTACACTGGAAAAGCTGCATCATATCGAATAACCGAGGGAATGGCGATATTTTGGACGACTCAACAACTTCTCACCTGGAGAAAGGCCAATAAAGGCACACTCCTCACTCCATAATCCCATCAGATCTATCTCACAGTTCATAACATTATCACTTCATATTATAAATTAAATGCCGATTACTGAACTTGAAATGATTTAAAATCTCGCGTAGAAGTTATTGGATA
>CALZJE010000018.1 GCA_945787715.1 uncultured Ectothiorhodospiraceae bacterium
TGCTTTAGACAGCTCGTCAACAAAAACAACACTTATCTCTTTATTACCTATCAAATCACCGACTTTTGCGCCAACTAGTGAGCTTTCTGGGCGAACAATAGCGGCAGTTAATGCTAAGTCTTCGGTGCTTATACAGGCTTCCATTAAGCTGCGCCCCATCCTTCCAGTTGCTCCTGTAACTGCAACTCTCATCATTTTATTCATCCCTTACTTTTTTGCACTATCAACTAAAGAGTAGCGCATTTTTCCGCTTTCCAATTCTTCTTGAAGCACTAAGACAGTCTGATTCTCTGAAATATCTTTTGAATGGTTAATCGCCAATGAAACGATTTTTTCTGAGGGTAAACGGATTGAAATTATTTTTCCATTATTTGTCGAATCGATAGACTCAACCATGGCACTGACTTCTTTACTAAACTTTGGCCTATCATAGTTCTTAACAACAGAATACGAGAAAAGTATTCCAAAAACTATAACAACAGATGCTAGTACCAAAAAGTTTCGAATTTTTCTCCGCTTTTCTCTTCTAACAACCTCATCCAGCAATTTTTTTTTATCAATCATGAATATGTTTCGATTTATTTTTTATGAATGATTACATACTATTGAAACGGAAACAAACAATACCCATTTTATTAATATCTATATAAAAATGCCGCGCTAAACACGGCATTTCGAATACTAGGTTTTCATGTCATCAAAAAAATCTTTCACTTTATCCAGCCACGAGTGTGACTGAGGATTGTGCTTTGCGCCATGTAGCGATTCATCAAACTTCCGAAGCAAATCTTTTTGTTCACTGTTTAAGTGGACGGGGGTTTCTATCACTGCTCGACAATAAAGATCACCGACAGCGCCACCGCGAACCGGTTTCACACCTTTGCCACGAACACGAAACATCTTACCTGTTTGTGTTTCAACAGGTATCTTCAATTTAACCCGACCTCCGAGTGTCGGCACTTCAAGTTCACCACCTAGCGCAGCGGTAGAAAAGCTGACAGGCACTTCACAATAGAGATTTGCTTCTTCACGAACAAATATAGGATGGTCTTTAACATTGATATGAATATAGAGGTCGCCTGAAGGGCCACCATGTTCACCTGCTTCACCCTCACCGCCTAAGCGGATTCGATCACCGGTATCCACACCCGCTGGAATTTTAGCAGATAGTGTTTTATGTTCTTGAACACGACCTTGACCATGACATGTTCGGCAAGGGTCTGAAATGATCTCCCCGCTGCCATGACACTTAGGGCAAGTTTGTTGAATGGAGAAAAAACCCTGTTGCATTCGAACCTGACCATGCCCCGCACAAGTATCACAGGTTTTGGGTTTGCTGCCTTTTTTAGCACCCGATCCATTACACGGCTTACAGCTAACATATGTTGGAACGCGAATTTTGACTTCAGTACCACTAACCGCGTCTTCTAAACTTAAATCAAGATTATAACGAAGATCATCACCGCGATTTACTCGCTGGCCACCACCGCCACGTCCACCGCCGAAAATGTCACCAAAAATATCACCGAATGCGTCGCCGAAGCCGCCTTGTCCTTGATGAAAGCCACCGCCACCGCCGCCGCCCATTTGGTCAACCCCTGCATGGCCAAATTGATCGTAAGCAGAGCGTTTTTGCTCATCATTCAAAACATCAAATGCTTCTTTGGCATCTTTAAATTTCGCTTCAGCGTCTGCATTATCGGGATTTCGATCAGGGTGAAATTTCATTGCCTGTTTTCGATAGGCTTTTTTCAGCTCATCTTTACTGGCATTTTTTGCTACACCCAATACTTCGTAGTAGTCACGTTTTGACATATATCATTCCAGATACTCAATTACAGCGTTCTTCGCCAAACTCTGTAAAAATTAATTAATCTTCTGACAGCAAACAGGCGCGGTTATAACCGCGCCTGAAAACTCAACACACTCTGGCGCTTTACGCCTATTGTGATTTAACTTATTTGTCTTTTACTTCTTCAAAGTCTGCATCAACAACATCATCTGCTTTGCTGTCTTTTTTCGCTTTTTCATCACCAGCGTCGCCTGCGCCTTCGGCACCTTCCGCTTGTTGTGCATAAGCTTTTTCAGCTAACTTACCAGATGCTTCAGTCAATGCGGTTGTTTTCGCTTCGATATCATCTTTATTGTCGCCTTTCATTGCTTCTTTCAAATCAGCAATAGCAGCTTCGATATTCTTTTTCTCATCAGCTTCAACCTGATCTGCTAAATCAGTTAATGATTTTTCAGTGGCGTAAATCATATTATCAGCCATGTTTCTTGCGGCAACAAGCTCATGGAATTTTTTATCTTCCTCAGCGTGAGCTTCTGCATCTTGAACCATGTTCTCGATCTCTTCTTCAGATAGACCGCTAGATGCTTTAATGACGATAGACTGCTCTTTGCCCGTTGCTTTATCTTTCGCAGATACGTTCAGAATACCGTTCGCATCGATATCAAATGATACTTCAACTTGAGGCACACCACGTGGCGCAGGTGGAATATCCTGCAGATCAAATCGTCCTAAAGATTTATTACCAGACGCTTGCTCACGCTCACCTTGTAAAACATGTACGGTAACTGCCGTTTGATTATTTTCTGCAGTCGAGAATACCTGGCTCGCTTTGGTTGGGATTGTTGTATTCTTCTCAATGAGTTTAGTCATTACACCACCCATTGTTTCGATGCCCAAGGATAACGGTGTTACATCAAGCAATAGTACGTCTTTAACCTCACCACCTAATACACCACCTTGAATGGCAGCACCGACAGCAACTGCTTCGTCAGGGTTAACATCACGACGTGGCTCTTTGCCAAAAAAATCTTTAACTGCCGCTTGAACTTTAGGCATACGTGTTTGACCACCAACCAAAATAACATCATCAATATCTGAAAGATTCAAGCCGGAGTCTTTTAACGCTACTTTACAAGGATCAATAGTACGTTTAATGAGATCATCAACCAATGATTCAAGTTTTGCACGTGTAACCTTGATATTTAAATGCTTAGGTCCACTAGCGTCAGCAGTGATGTACGGTAAGTTAACTTCAGTTTGTTGAGTTGAAGATAATTCAATTTTTGCTTTTTCAGCCGCTTCTTTTAGGCGCTGAAGTGCTAGAGGATCATTGTGTACATCAATGCCGCTGTCTTTTTTGAATTCGTCTGATAAATAATCAATCAGGCGTGTATCAAAATCTTCACCACCAAGGAATGTATCACCATTAGTTGCTAATACTTCAAACTGATGCTCACCTTCAATTTCAATAATTTCAATAATCGATATATCGAAAGTACCACCACCCAGATCATATACTACGATCTTACGGTCGCCAGCTTTTTTATCCATTCCAAAAGCAAGTGCCGCAGCAGTAGGTTCGTTGATGATACGTTTGACTTCCAATCCCGCAATTTTACCCGCATCTTTGGTGGCTTGGCGTTGTGAGTCGTTAAAATAAGCCGGAACAGTAATAACGGCTTCAGTCACTTCTTCACCCAGGTATTCTTCAGCGGTTTTTTTCATTTTCATTAAAATACGCGCTGAAACTTCTGGAGCGGCCATTTTTTTGCCTTTCGCTTCAATCCAGGCATCACCATTGTCAGCTTTTATAATCTTATAAGGGACAAGTTTGATATCACGTTGAACGACCTCTTCTTCAAAACGACGGCCAATCAATCGTTTTACCGCAAAAATAGTATCTGCTGGATTTGTCACTGCCTGACGTTTTGCTGGTTGACCAACAATGACTTCGTTATCATCGGCAAATGCAATAATAGAAGGCGTTGTGCGATCGCCTTCCGCATTTTCTATGACGCGTGCTTTATCTCCTTCCATTACTGACACACAGGAATTTGTCGTTCCCAAATCTATACCGATAATTTTACCCATGAAATTTTCTCCGTTCTAATTCTTTAAAATGCTTTAAATAAGCTGATTTAACTCTTGTTTACTGTTATTGGGGCTTGAATTTGAATTTCAAGCTTGGAGTCTATCGGGCTTAGGATGAATCGACTGCGGAAAAGCTATGATCACCTAAATCCGGCAGGCTCCTATCCTTTACGCCATTTCATCAATTTGATTGTCTTTAGGTTTTTCTGAAGCTTTGGATACGATAACCATTGCAGGCCGTACTAACCGATCGTTAAGTGTGTATCCTTTTTGAACAACCGCAAGAACTGTATTTGGTTCAACTTCAGCATTTTCCTGGATACTCATCGCTTGATGAAGATCGGGATTAAACTTTTCACCTGCTGGATTGACAATTTCAACACCTGATTTTTCAACTGCCGATAGCAGCATTTTATAGGTCATTTCGTTGCCTTCTTTAAACTTCTCAATGGTCGCGCCCTCATCACTCAGCGCTGCCAATCCCATATCCAGACTATCGATAACAGGTAGAAGTTCTTGAACAAGCTTTTCAGTACCAAATTTGTGCGCGTTTGTGATATCTTTTTCCAAACGTCGTTTAGTGTTTTCAGCTTCGGCTTTCGTTCGAAGTGCCATATCAAAATTTTCGTTCGCTTTTTCTTCAGCTTTTACCAAAGCTTCTTTAATTTGCTCGAACTCGATCAAAAACTGATCAGCGTTAAGTTCACCAGCTGGCGCTTCTGCTTCCACACTACTCACTACTTCTTCCACGATAGCTTTTTCTTGTATATCTTTGTTTTCGTTCATTAAAGCCCTCTCTCTACGACTAAACTCTAGTGTACTGAATTATTAAATAACTGAATTTGCTTTCGATATGGGGACTATTGTTTAAATTCCAATGCTGATCCGAATAATTTTGCGGTGATATCAACTGCCGGAATGACTTTTTCGTATGCCATACGTGTGGGACCAATAACACCGAGTAGACCAATTACATTCCCGCCTACCGCGTAAGGTGAGGTAACAATGCTACAGCTCTCCAATAAATTATTACCGGATTCAGAGCCTATATAGATCTGTGTCCCTTGCGCAACAAGACATTGATCGAGGATTTCAAGTACATCCTTTTTCCCTTTAAAAGCGTCAAACAACTGCTTGAGTTTTTCTGAATCCGCCATCTCCTGATAAGCAAACAGGTTAGTCTTGCCCGTTAGCAACACGTCGTCTCCTATCTGGCTTTCAGGAAATAGTTGCTCTGCCATCTCCAACAACGTGCCCATAAAGGTGTTGACCTCCTGCCGAGCGTTTTGCATCTCTTTTAGAAGGTTCCCTCGGACTGTCTGAATGTCTTTTCCTGCAAATTGTCGGGTAAGAAAATTACCGATTATCTCCAACTCTTGTTTTTCGTATTTCCGATTGGTCTGAATAATTCTATTTTCTACATCACAATCATTCACCACAATTACGCTCAAAATACGATTCTCAGAGAGTGGTAAAAATTCGATATGCCGTAACGAGTTATGGCTTCGGCGCGGTAACATTACTATGCTCGCCATATTAGTCATACCGCTGAGAAGGTCTGAAGCTGAAAGCGCGATATCTTTTGTTGATTGCTGTGTAAAAAGATGTTGCTTCATCTTCTGCAATTCATTTTTATGAAAATTTTCAATGGTCACCAGAGAATCTACAAATATTCGATAGCCTCGGTCTGTTGGAATACGGCCCGCAGATTTATGGGGTGCTTTTATCAAGCCAAGCTCTTCTAGATCTGACAAAACATGACGAATAGTCGCTGAACTAAGATCCAGGCCGGATTCAGTCATTAATGTTTTTGAACCCACTGGCTGCCCCTCATCAACGTATTTATTAATGAGTGTTTTGAGCAATATTTGCGCACGTACGCTTAACTCAACGGGTGTTAGGGGTTTACTAGAATGATTGGTCACTTAGTAGTCGATTTAATGTAATATATTAGTTTTTAGCCGCTTGTCTAACTCTATATGCATTGCTTGTATTTGTTTTTCAAGATTAAGCGATGTATTTTTTTACCACAATCTAATTGCAATGTGTCTATCTTCATCCTTCTTATTCAATAAATTACCTTGCTACAAGTCTTTAATAATCTTGGCATCTCTTTAGCTTCATGCTAAGTTGTTGCGTATCGAACACCATACACGCGAACTCACAGAACCTACCTATTTATTATTTCAACGTGATATAGACCAATGACCCAATCATCAACACCCAAACAGGCCCAAACACTGAAACCGCCTTTAAGAAGATTGGATTAATTGGAAAAAAAAATGCAAATGCCGATGTTGGTGAAACGCTCAATAACCTGAGTAACTACCTTATCCAAAGGGGTTTGACGGTATTTGTTGACGAAAATACCTCTAAATTGTCACCTTTGCATAATGCCGATGTTATGAGTCGACACGATATGGGCGAACAGTGTGATCTAGTCATTGTATTGGGTGGTGATGGTACATTATTAAGTGCTGCAAGATCATTAGCAAAGTTCGACGTTCCCGTAGTTGGCGTTAATTTAGGCACTCTTGGATTTCTAACCGATATACCTGCCCCACAGGTTACTGAACGTTTATCGGAAATATTGGATGGAAAATATATTGCGGACGAACGTATGTTCCTCCACGTTTCTATTATGCGTGATGGTGAAGAGATAAACGAAAGTATCGCCTTCAATGATGTCGTCGTGCATAAGTGGGAAGAAGCACGTATGCTTGAATTTGAAACGGTTATTGATGGTTTATATGTTAACAGACAGCGCTCTGATGGATTAATCATATCAACGCCAACCGGTTCCACTGCATATGCACTTTCGGGGGGAGGACCGATTGTTCAACCTTCACTCAATGCTTTTGTGCTTGTGCCTATCTGCCCTCATACTTTAAGTCAACGCCCCCTGGTGATTGATGGCAACAGTAAAGTCGAACTCACTATTAGTACATCAGGCCATGCTCGTGCACAAGTCACTTGTGATGGACAAATCAATTTAGGGGTTATGGCTGGAGACAAAATAAGTATCAGCCGTTTGGATGCCAGTATAACGCTGATTCATCCTGAAGATTACAACTATTACGAGATTTTACGCGCCAAACTTCATTGGGGTGGGCATCCATAAAACTGGATTTCTCGTTGCTCTTCAATCACAACCTATTCTGATGAATAATTCAGCCAATACGTTTATTTACCCATAGTCTAGTCAACCTCAGTTATGGCAAAATAAGCATTAATTTATTCTACTGATTTAACTTATGCTGACTCAACTCAATATTCGTAGTTTCGCCATTATCGATGCTTTAGATCTCGATATCCCCAATGAAATGACAGTCATCACCGGTGAGACAGGCGCCGGAAAATCGATTGCAATAGATGCACTCGGCCTGGCATTGGGAGACCGCGCAGAAGCAAGCATGGTTAAACCAGGCGGAAAACGAAGTGATATTACTGCCACATTTAATATAGCTAATCTTCCTGCGGTAAAAAAATGGCTAATTAAGCAAGAGTTGGATGAAGAAGATGAATGTATTCTTCGTCGCACTATTTCCAGCGAAGGAGGATCTCGTGCATATATCAATGGCCGCCCTACCCCACTGCAAATCGTAAAAACACTCAGTGAAAAATTAATCGATATCCATAGTCAACATCAACATCAATCATTGCTACGCCAGGATGAACAACGCCAATTACTAGATAACTACGGACAACACCACGCATTAGTCGATGAAGTTTTTGCTGCCTATACTCTGTGGAATACGCTTAATAAAGAATACCAAACTTTAAAAAACGCGGCGGACGAACGCGCATCTCGAATCGACTTCCTTTCATTTCAAATAAATGAGCTGGAAGAACTTCAGATCGAAGAAAATGAATGGCAAACATTAACAACACAACACGCACAATTTGCTAACGCAGAAAAAATTCAACAAGCTGTTAGTGATTCACTCAATGCACTCACATTTAACGAGCAATCCATTTCCACAAAACTCGAATATGTTAAACAAGAAGTGTTATCACTAACCGATTTTCTTCCGCAATTTTCTGAAGTTGCTACATTACTTGATAGCGCAAGTATCAATATCGATGAAGCTATCGATTATTTACGTCATCAGGCAACAGACGAACCATTTGATAGCAATCAATTCGAGTTGATCGAGTCACGAATGGCAACACTGCTAGATGCTTCTCGAAAACATCGTTGTAAACCGGAAAATCTTGATCAAGTGATAACATCACTGCAAGAAGAATTAAATCCACTCATTAATGCAGAAGAGACTTTGGGTGATATGGAAAACAATATTACCAAAGCTCTAACCCGCTACGATAAATCAGCAGCATCATTAAGCAAATCCCGGAAAATATCAGCAACAAAATTTCAAAAAGCATGTATAAAAATTGTTACTCAACTGGGTATGAAAGATGCGAAGATTGAAATTGAACTCATACCACTGGATGCATTAACTCCCCACCCATTTGGGAATGAAAAAATTTCATTTAATGTGAGCACCAATCCTGGTAGTCCGTTTAAACCATTAGCCAAAGTTGCATCTGGTGGAGAGCTTTCGCGCATTAGCCTTGCCATACAAGTCGTATCTTCCAATGTCACAAAAATACCGACGTTAATTTTTGATGAAGTTGATGTGGGTATTGGCGGTGGAATTGCGGAAACCGTAGGGAAACTTTTAAGACAGCTTTCACAATCAAAACAAATAATTTGTATCACTCACCAAGCTCAGGTTGCCGCTCAAGGAAATACGCATTGGCTGGTGGAAAAACAAACACAAGCAAAATCTGTCAGTACGAAGATATCTCCTTTAATCAAAGAAGAGCGAGAGATTGAAATCGCTAGAATGATTGGCGGACTAAATTTAACTGCCGCCACAAAAAAACACGCTAAAGAGATGCTACATAATTCCCAATAATCCCTACACCAATTCTTATATTTGTGTGTCAAGAAATCAAATCGCCTGTCGCTATTATTCGCATTGAGCTAGTTCGATGAATAATATTGGTGCATTTATGAAAATATTGTTGAAACCCACAATGACCCTCATGGGGAGGTTAAATTACCCCATGAAGTTTGCCACTATTTTTCTAGTTATACTTATTCCTATCCTAGTTATGAGTTCAATTATTATTAAAATGGAACTAGATAAGGTAAATCTACTTAAAAATGAACAAATGGGCCTGGAATACAATAAAGCTATACAGCCACTAATTGAATATTTACCGACCCATAGAGGATTAACAAACATCTATTTGCAAGGTGAAAAAACGACTGAAAATAAGATATTTGATTTACGCAAGAAAATTGATCTCGCTATAGCTGAATTAAGTGTCATAGATTCAGCACTAAATTCAACACTCGACTCCACACCCTCTCTCAATCAAATCAAGTCTATTTGGGAGAATCTAAAACTTAATTCAATGAATATGAAAACAAGTGATAGTTTCGCTGTTCATTCAGAACTCATTAAAAAATTACTAAAGCTGATAGTCCATGTAGCAGACACCTCCGGCATTACACTGGATTCAAGTGTCGATTCTTCTTATCTTGGTGATGCATTAGCAAATCAAATCCCGATACTTGCGGTAGAATTGGATGAAGTTCGAGATCTAGGCGCTTTAATTGCTGCTGAAAATTTCATAACTGCTGATCAAAAACTCAATTTATCCATTTTAATAGATCGTATTGAGTTTAATGGAGCTTCATTAAGAGATGGCCTCAAAACTGCTATTAAAAATAATAGTGAATTAGGTGGTTTAAACACCCTGCTATCAATTTATACCAACAAAACCCACGAGTTTGAAGACAATATTAGTAAAAATCTATTGCAAACTAATCAAGTTAATATAAATAGCACTGAGTTTTTCGCCATGGGATCAGCCACTATCAGCAGTGCTCTAGATCTCTATGATGCAATTTATCCAGAACTGGATTCTATATTAAAAAAGCGTATCCAATCTGTGAATACACTTATCACTTTGACTATTGCTTTAGCAATTGTTGTACTAAGTTTAATTACCTATTGCTTTGTCGCTCTATTTTACTCAGTTAAAGAAGGAATCAATAGAATTAGCGATGCAGTTAAAAAATTATCTACGGGCAACCTAACAGCCCGAGTACAACTCGACTCCAAAGATGAAATGTCAACTGTAGCAGAGAGTTTCAACAATATGGCTACTACATTTGAAGGAATCGTAGAAGAAATTAGCAACGTCTCATCCATCCTTTCTTCTTCGTCCACTGAAGTTTCTGCCGTCGCTCATGAGAGCAGCTCAAATCTTGACAAACAAAGAAACGAAACTGCACAAGTTGCAACGGCAGTAACAGAAATGGCAGCGACAGTTCAAGAAGTTGCGGCAAGCGCAGAAAATGCATTAAGTGCTGCACAAAAAGCAAATGACGAGGCAATTAATGGCAGTAATATCGTTATTCATACCACAGATACAATTCAACTACTAGCAGGAACGGTGGACGAAGCAGCAAGTGTCATTGAAGAATTGGAGAGTGACAGCGCCAACATAAGCACTATTCTCGACGTAATAAAAAGTATCGCAGAACAAACAAATTTACTCGCACTGAATGCAGCTATAGAGGCCGCACGTGCCGGTGAACAAGGCCGTGGATTTGCTGTAGTCGCTGACGAAGTCAGAACTCTAGCGAGTCGAACGCAAGAATCGACCACTGAAATTGAAACAATGATTGACAAATTGCAAGCGGGTTCTCGAAAAGCAGTGAATGCGATGGAAAAAGGACGAAGCCAAGTTCATACCGGTGTAGAAAAAGCAACTGAAACTCGACAAGCACTTGAAACTATTGTTAGCTCGGTATCTACTATCGCAGATTTAAATACACAGATTGCCAGTGCTGCGGAAGAACAAGCGGTTACAACCAATGAGATTAGTCGAAATGTTACAAACATAAGTGATATGGCTGAGAGTACAGCTACTGGCGCAACTCAAACAACTCAAGTTGCCGAAAATTTTAACACGCTATCAAAGCAACTGATAGATTTGGTCTCTCAGTTTAAAATAGCCAAATAATCTTGATCAAAAAAGGTTGTAGAGTAATTATCTATAACCTTATCTTTAACCTAGAAAAATCAGTTGATCCACGAAAAAATTTTTTTGGGTTTGTTAATATTTAAGAGAGCTGCTGCTGTGTTGGATTTTAATGGGTAATTTTGTGTACAGTTCGATTAATTTCATCCCAGCACCATAGATTATTAGGTGCTAAATGCACTCCACCAATCCATCGATCAACTAATGAAAGTCCTGACCAGCATTTTTCTCCAGACAGCACTCTTTTGCCTTCATCAGTGATATGTAACTGCTGAGATGAACTATGTGTCAGCGTTAGACGTTGTTGCTCATCAGCCAATTTAATTAAAGGCAATTCACAATAAACCATTTGCGCAAGATATCCCCAAAATGTTGAATCCCCCATAAAACGACGTTCTTCATTTTGTTGGTAGGTAGAAAATATTTCATTTGGTGATTTTGGCTGATCCTGAACCGCTTTTAACGCTCTAAGCTGGGTAAGACTAAGCCCAGTATCTAGATGAGGATACTCTTGCAATAACCTAAGTACTGCACCTTCTAGAAACGGTAGACACTTGGTATCTTGCTTAAGCAACAGCAACCATTCGGTTGGCGTCGGTAGCACTAGCGATTGCCATGCTGTTGTTGCAATAATTATCTGCTCGTAGGTAACTGGCTTGGCTTTTTCAAACAATGAAAACATCTCGCCGGGTGTGATCACACCGAGATAACAATCTTCACAAACGAGTTGAATATTTGCATCTTGAATTTCTTGTGTTGCCAGCCAGGAAAGGATTTGAATCAACTGTAATTGATCATAGAGATCATGTTCGAACCACAAGATTAATGCATCATAGTCACGGAATGAGAGTAGTGCTTTATCCCTCATCTGAAAGTTATTCAAAACTTCGTCAAACGGAGCCCAGCCTTGCTCGGCTATAAATTTGGCCCTTACTTCAGATAACTCGGATAATTCCAATCCCGATGGTACAGGTCCCTCATGCAGCACATCATCCCAAGTAACAATTTCACCTTCAATGCCAGCCTGCTGCATAACACGTTGGGCACTACTGCCATTAGTAATATGCAAAATTGTCATTTTGACTGAGATTGACAGTTTGAACAGATACCATATATGTATAAACAATGATCAGTCATTTGAAAGCCGAATTTTTGTGCAATTTCACGCTGTCTTTGCTCAATAACGTCATCAACAAATTCAGCGACATCACCACATTGCATGCAGACCATATGATCATGGTGTTTTCCATGATCCAATTCAAACACCGCTCTACCATCTTCAAATCGATGGCGACAAACAATACCGGCTGACTCAAATTGGGTTAAAACTCGATAAATCGTTGCAAGACCAATATCAATATCATTACTATCCATGAAGACTTTGTATATATCTTCAGCACTCATATGTGCATCTGGATTATTTTCCAGCGTTTCAAGGATTTTGAGCCGCGGCAATGTTGCTTTCAAGCCTGCCTGTTTTAAATTTTGTTTATCCAAGTTTAAATACCCATGAGAAAGGTTTAGAATACACGCAGTATAACTATCCTGATTAAATCAATGCGAAATATTTATCTTACAATACTGTTATCCATTTGTATCCTTACTTTGCCTGCCTGTACCGTTCATCGTCTGGACGTTCAACAAGGTAACATCATAAAAGATGAAATGCTTGAGCAATTAGAAGTTGGGATTAGTAAAAGACAAGTGCGTTTTATTATAGGCACACCTTTAGTGCAAGATCCATTTCATCCTAATCGTTGGGACTATGTTTTTACCAAACAACCTGGGGACGAAAGAAAAATAACTGAATACAAACATATTTCGGTATTTTTTGAGGATGACAAACTCATAAAAGTGGTAAATAATTAAGCCTAAAAAATCAGTAGTGCCGCGTCGTTTAAGTTCAGTTGCAAATTCTGTCTATTTAATGCCAGCTAGTGCGTTAGGCTTTAAGTGATTTTCTGGCCTTTGGCCAGAGCTTTAGGCTTGAAGCAAAAAGATGCTGCATTTTTTTCTGTTTTTGCTTCTTCTTCAAGCTTAAAGCGTTGGCCAAAGGCCAAATAATAACCTAACGCTTAACGCAGTAGTGTCATTGAGTGTAAACATTACTCATAACTGTATTTAGGAGACGCAGCAGTAGTAATTTCACTCAGACTATTACTGCTTTTCTGCCTTAATATCCCCACCCCCCTTTTTCATTTTTTTACCTTCTGCAGCACGCTTTCGACGTACTTCTTTAGGATCTGCGATTAAAGGGCGATAGATCTCTACTCTGTCTTTTTCTCTGAGCACCGCGTTCAACTTCGTCAACTTACCAAATATTCCAATTTTATTCGCTTTAACAATATCTATTTCCGGATACTTTTCCAATATTCCAGAATATTCAATCAACTGCTCCACAGTCGAACCCGGCTCAACTTCCACCGACATCAATTCCTGTTGATCAATTGTCGCGTAAACAATTTCAACGTTAATTTTATCTTCCATAAACTTCCTGAGCCCTAATCACAAAGGCATTAACTAACGAATTGCATATTTGACTAAAAACGGGGCCTATAGACATACTTAGAATTTTGCTGGAAAATTCAAATTCGATATCGAGTGAAATTTTACATGCAGTAGGATTAAGCGACTCAAATCGCCAATAACCTTCCAAACTTTGAAATGGTCCTTCAACCAGTCTCATCTCTATTACTTTTTTATCTTTTGAAACATTGTGCGTGGTAAAACTTTTGTGAATACCAGCTTTAGACATTTCAATTGCCGCCTTGACATCATTCCCTTCTCGAGTGAAAACCGTCGCAGATTTACACCAAGGTAAAAATTTTGGATAAGCGTCAATATCATTGACGAGATCAAACATGTTTTCAGCAGAAAACGGCACAAGTGCACTACGATTTATTATTGTCATAAATAACTACACATCAATTGCTTACTTTTCCCCTATCAGCCCAATCGCATAAAGAAAAACAAAAATAACACCAATAGGGGTAATATATTTTACGAGAAAACTCCAAATGGCATAGCCAGGACCATCTCCCATCCCTAACTCATCTTTGGTCACTATTCTCGGCATTAACCAAGCGGCAAAAATGGCCATGGCAAAGCCGCCTAAAGGTAACATAATATTGGCGGTAAGATAATCAAGTAAGTCAAAAAATGTTTTATCAAATATCTTTACATCACTCATTAAGTTAAATGACAAGATGGTTCCTATTCCAAATACCCAAGTGATAGCACCAGCTAATACGGAGGCTTTCATTCGAGTAAAACCCCGCTCTACCAACCATGTCACGGCGGGTTCAATGAGAGAAATAGCAGAGGTCCAGGCGGCAAACGAAAGAAGAATAAAAAATAGCGTTCCGAAAAACAGTCCACCAGGCATTTGCCCAAACGCGATAGGCAAGGTCTGAAATATTAATCCAGGCCCAGCACCAGGTTCTAAACCGTTAGAAAATACGATGGGGAATATTGCTAAACCGGCCAATAGTGCGACAAGTGTATCAGCCCCAGCAATCACAATACTTGTTTTGGCGATCGATGTGTTTTCAGGCAAATATGCGCCATAAATCATGATTGCCCCCATTCCCAAACTTAGTGTGAAAAATGCATGACCCATAGCAATGAGAATACCTTCCTGGGTTATTTTATCGAAATCGGGTTTGAATAAAAATTCAACACCACGCATAAATTCACCCATACTCATGGAATAACCAACCATCACAAGTAACAGGATAAAAAGTGTTGGCATCAAAAACCGAACTGCTTTTTCTAACCCGTGTTCGACTCCACGTAATACCACAACAATAGTCATCACCATAAATAACGTATGCCAAAACAGTAATGAACCAGGAGAGCCCAATAATGCGCCGAAATGCTCACCCACCACTTCTGGGCTTGCATCTGCAAACGTGCCACTCACAGTCGCTAAAATGTAGGACAACGCCCATCCTGCGATTACGCTGTAAAATGAGAGAATTAAAAAACCGGCCAGCATTCCAGACCATCCAATAATTTGCCAAGCTTTATGCGCACCCGCCTCAACTGCAAGGCGTTTCATAGCATTTATTGGTGTACTTCGGCCTCTACGTCCTAACAAAACCTCAGTCATCATGATGGGAATACCAATAATAACAATACAAGCAAGATAGACAAGAACAAAAGCGCCGCCCCCATTTTCACCAGTTATATAGGGAAACTTCCAGATATTACCTAAACCTACTGCAGAACCTGTCGCTGCCAGTATAAATGCCCATCGGCTCGTCCATAGACCGTGAATGGATGTGGCTTTGTTACTCATGTATATTCCTAAAAGTCATCTATTTATTCGAATTGTCTTGTAAATCAAGTGTAAACTCAAGGTATTGAATAACAACAATCAATTTTGCACAAATACACATCATTTGCATAAATATTAAACAAAGGAATATGAATTGAGATGGGCTTCAAACGATCAATTAACGCAGCAAGCATTTACTGGCATGATTACGAGACCTTTGGCGCAAACCCTAAAACTGATCGTCCAGCACAATTTGCGGGTATTCGTACTGATCTTGAATTAAATATAATTGGCGAACCGTTAGTCATCTACGCAAAACCTGCGACAGATTTTTTGCCAAATCCCGAAGCTTGCTTGATTACCGGAATCACCCCACAACACACAATAGAACACGGCTTAGCTGAGACGGAATTCATTGGCAAAATTCTCAAGGAATTCTCTCAACCCAATACCTGTGTAGCTGGTTATAACAGTATTCGCTTTGATGACGAGTTCACACGCTATAGCCTATATCGTAATCTCCATGATCCCTATGCACGTGAATGGCAAAATGGAAATTCACGCTGGGATATTATCGATCTTGTTCGCGTGACCAATGCGCTTCGTCCTGATGGGATTGAATGGCCAAAACGAGAAAATGGTGCGCCAAGTTTTCGGTTAGAAGAGTTAACTAGAACCAACGGGATTATCCATGAATCTGCACATGATGCTCTCTCAGATGTTTATGCAACTATTGCCATGGCAAAATTAATTAAAGAAAAGCAGCCTCGTTTATATGACTATGTGTTTCAGCATCGTAGCAAACGTAAAGTAGCTGAACTTTTGGATATGGAAAACCAGAAGCCAGTACTACATACATCCTCAATGTTTCCAGCTGAAACACACTGCACTACCTTAGTTGTTCCCTTGATTCAACATCCTCGAAATAACAATGGTGTTGTCTGCTTCGACTTACGATCTGATCCCTCCGAACTGTTATCTCTGGATGTTTCAGTAATTCGTGAACGTCTTTATACGCCCGCCAAAGAATTATCAGAAAATCAACAGCGTATTGCACTTAAAACAATTCATATCAACAAATGCCCTATTATTGTTCCTGCAAAGCTTGATGACTCCATCGAACAACGCTTGAAGATAGATAAAGAGGCATGCCTTAAACATCTATCTCAAATTCGAAAATCCGAAGAACTTATAGATAAACTTGTTGAAGTGTTTGATCATAATCCATTTGAGGCAGAATCTGATCCTGACTACGCACTGTATAGTGGCGCATTTTTTAGTGACTATGACAAATCGTTAATGAGAAAAATCCATACCTATAAGCCTGCATCACTCGTAGATAAGAGTTTTGATTTTGAAGATGAGCGATTAGATACGCTTTACTTTAGATATAGAGCGCGAAATTACCCTGAGTTTTTATTGGATGATGAAAAATCCGAGTGGCACACTTACTGTCAATCAAAATTATTAGATGATGATTCACCCTATTTTAACGTTAGAAAATTTTCCGACGCAATAAATAGACTAAAGCAATCTAACAATCTTACTGAGCAACAACGAAACTTATTGGATAAGTTAAAACAATATGCAGATGCACTAATCAACTCACTATCAAGCTGATGAATATTGCAGTGTCTGGTGTATCGTTATTAAAAACTGATTGAAAATTCACTTGCTTGAGCTGAGTGCGCGTTATTTTTCCAATTCACCTTGCTTCCACTTCGCTAGAACTTCTTAATAGGTTACCCGAAAATAGGAGCGTTTACTATTCGTCAAAAAAGATCAGATGCTCTGATCAAAATGAATTTTCCGCACTCCTCCAAGAAGGTAGGTGAAATGCAGGAAATAGAGCAGCAATAGAATGCGCTTTAAGTAACGCAGCAGCAATTGCCGAGCAGGTTTGCTATTCTTGGTCAGCCTCCAAGATATCACTAGATTCAGTGGCTGATGTCTCATCGACTTTTTCCTGAGCCGTCTCTGTCTCTAAAACTGGTGGAACGTCATCGACGTTAGTCTCCCCAGCACCCTCGGGCTTTTCATGTAATGAACTATTAGACTTCATCAAAACATCCAGATCTTCCATGGAGAGAATAGAGTCAATATTCAATATTATGATAAAATCTTCATCAGATTTCCCCATACCTTCGATAAAATCAGTGCGAATCGCACCACCAAAAGTAGGTGCAGGTTCAATGTCATTAGTATTAAAATCCATCACTCGATTGACAGAATCGACAATAACGCCAATATTAACATTACCGTCTTCGTGGGCTAATTCAACAATAACGATGCAGGAACGTTTTCCAATTTCACTATTACTCCCTTCAAGTCTTCTCAATAAATCAATGACTGGGACCGCACCGCCACGAATATTTATTGCACCACAAATAAAACTAGGCATTGTCGGAATTGGCGTCACAGTGCCATATTCAATGATTTCTTTAACTTTTAATATACTAAATGCATAGAGTTTATTAGCTAAAAGAAATGTAAGATATTTTTGCGTCAAATTCTTATGATTAACAGATAATGATGCATTCTTTGTTTTAACCACACTCATCAGAGTTCTCCAAACTAATTAATTTCACTTATTCAGGGAGTCTTTGAATAAGTGAAATATCCATATTTATTGCTAAATAATAAATCGCTAAATAATGTGACTTTTCGCAAAGTCTGTATTTTAAATACTATATGCTAATATTTTTTTCCGCTAAAACTCATAATTGCAGATGCTATACTATCTAATGGCATCTGAGTATCAACTGCGCCTGCTTCAAAAGCTTCTTTTGGCATACCATATACGATACAACTTTTTTCATCCTGACCAATGGTATAAGCGCCGAAATCATGCATTTCCTTTAATCCTTTAGCACCATCATCACCCATACCCGTCATAATAATTCCTAAAGCGTTCTTACCAGCATGTTTTGCCACTGATCGAAACAACACATCGACAGAAGGCCTGTGTCGGCTCACAAGCGGCCCATCCATTATTTCAACAGTATATTTAAGTCCTACTCGCTTTAAAGTCATGTGTTTGCCACCTGGAGCAATTAACGCTCTACCACCTATCACTTCATCACCGTTTTTTGCTTCTTGAACATCTATCGCACAAATTTGATTTAGACGATCTGAAAAAGCTTTTGTAAAATGTTCCGGCATATGTTGCACAACAACGATTCCACAACTAGAAACCTCAAGATTTTTTAATACAATCTCCAATGCCTGTGTTCCACCAGTGGAAGTTCCTATTGCGATAATGCCATCGGTATTTTGGGTAACTCGCTTAGATGCTTTCTGTAGAATAGCATCAGCTGTCAATTTGGGTTGTATCTCTGCAGGTGTAGTATTAATATTCGCTTTCGTTTTTTTGAGATTTTTTGCTTTGGATGCAGACTTGATAGTATTGAGTATTATTTTATTTTCTTCTGCCAATTTTAATTTGGTCTGAAACTTTGGTTTACAGATTATATCGACAGCACCATATGACATTGCTTGCATTGCTGGAGCTGCACCGGATGATACCAAACTAGAACACATCACTACTGGTGTTGGTCTCTCCGACATGATTTTCTTGAGAAATGTCAAACCATCCATTCTCGGCATTTCTATATCAAGTACAATGACATCTGGCCACTGCTTTTCCATTCGCTTCATAGCAAAAATAGGATCTGCTACGGCAGCCATCAAATTTAACTCAGAATCAGCAGCAATTAACTCACTTATAACTTGCCTGACAACAGCAGAATCATCGACAATAAGCACTTCTATTTTTTTGGCTTTACTTGTCATATGAGTTCTCCTTTACATACACGGTAATCACCTTGCCTGACTGCCTAAACAGTGAAATTTTTCTTGCGTTTGTACCGCCAACATCAGTGCGGCTAATATTGAAACCATGCTCTGTTAATAGTTTAATCACAAAATCCGAGTTTTTTTTACCGATGCTATTCTCCGTGTTTTTAACCAATTCAGGAAACATATTTCCACCACCAATCACTTCAACATTGTAATCTACAGGCTTTGTTAAACGTGTGGCAATATCAATATGAAGCTTTTTGATCGCACTTTCTGCAAAACTATAGTCATCTTCAGCACCTTTGCCTGGATGAATTACATGGCACATTCCCGCTATCCGATACCTTGGATGCCATAAAACCGCAGCAACACACGATCCTAATAAGGTTTTAATTTCATCATACTGCTCGCCAAAATAAAGTTCTCCAGGATTTAATATGATTTGAGAACTCATTGTTATAGTTTCATATAGATTGACGGTTTTACTAATTTCACCTTATCAGTGAGACCGTTTAATGATTCAGAGTGACCTACAAATAAATAGCCTTCAGGTCGAATCCGGTCAATAATCTTTGCAATCAGCTTTTTCTTCGTTTCTTCATCAAAATATATCATCACATTGCGTAAGAAAACGACATCGAAATTTGCAAAACTTGATGGCCAATTTTTCATTAAATTCAGGCTTTCAAAGACTAAGTGCTCTTTAACCTTAGGTTGAAACATAACCATACCTTCTTGACTTCGAATGCCTTTCAAACAATATTTAAACATTAGCTCTTGAGGAATATAATTTTTCTCATCAAGTTGATATCGTCCTAATCGTGCCTCAGCCAACACTTTTGAATTTATATCCGTTCCAATTATTTTCCATGCGCCATGCAGCTTCAATTCTTCAGCGAGCACCATAGCAATAGTATAGGCTTCTTGTCCGGTTGAACTTGCTGCACTCCAAACATTAAAAGCCTGGCTGCTTGAAATATTCGGAAGTATATCCGTCTTCATGAAGTCAAAATGTTGCTCTTCTCTGAAAAAATAGGTTTCATTTGTTGTTAAAAGATCGACAACAACCTGCAGCTCTTTTTTATCTTTACTTTGGGTAACGTGTTTATGATACTGTTCAAAAGTAGGCATCTCTAAACATCGTAATCGAGTTGTAAGCCTTCCTTCAACCAAAGATACTTTTGAAGAAGAGAGGGATATACCAGCTTCATCGTAGATAAGTGTTCGAAATGCATCAAATGTCTTCGTCGATAACTTAGGCGAACTAGAAGTATGTACTTGTTGTTTTTTGGCTAACATAACTTTATTAACTATTCTCACTTTCAAAAGCAACCAACTCTGAAAGCTCTCTAATCGACAAAACTTCTTCTATTTGAAGAAGTACAATAAACTTTTCGTCTTTTTTAAGCATCCCCATTACGAACTCCGGCTGAATCTCGGCACCAAAAGACGGCGCAGGAAGTATTTGATCAGAAAATACATCCTGTACTTCATTAATTTCGTCTACAACAAATCCCAGTTCGATTTGTTCTTCTTCATACTCAATATCAACAATAATGATACAAGTACGTTTTGATATAGGTCTTTTTTCCATTCCAATCCGAATCGCCATATCTATAACTGGAACAACATTGCCGCGTAAATTAATCACACCACGTACATTCTCATGTGTAATGGGTATATTAGTGATCTGGCAATACTCAATAATTTCTTTTACGCGAAATACTTCTGTCCCGAATATGTGATCATTGATACGGAATGTAAGGTATTTCTCAACATTTCGATTCGTCTCATTTACCGTATCTGACTGCATGTCGACCGAGGTTTCGTCTAGGGTTAATGCATGCTCAGTCATATTCCTGCTCCTATGTTTAATTGGGATTTGTATACAATAACTCTCATCCCGTTTAATATCTATTTAGCGAACAAACGTGTTTTGTTAGAACAAATATTCAAAAACTTACAAAATCTTTTTCAATATCGCTGAGTTTAATATCAAAAATTGAATCATCGTTTTTCTTTGAAGAAGCCTGTTTAGGTTTCTTCGATCCTTCATGATTAACCTTTGTGACATTTAATTCGCTGTCTGGTCTCTTTATCGAATCTCGATTTAATGGTGCTGATCTTGTTTTATTCAGATGAGTTGTTTTTTGTCGATCGACATTCTGATCACTTTGTTTTATAGCAGCGGAAACGCGCGGCTTCATAATCTTTTCAGAGACTTTATTTACTTTTTCAACCGCAGTTGTTTTACGAGTTTTGGGCAACGATTCTTGATTTTGTTGAACAGCTTTTTGAGCCATCTTTTTAGTTCTGGCGTTATTTTCTTCAGTCTTAATTGCAGAATTCTTATTGCCTGGAATAGATTCATTATCGTTGGAACCTATACCACTCTTAGTTTTTAAACCCAAACGCCCAGCAGGCAATTTATTTTTACCCTGTATTTTGTCCACCGAATCATCGTTATTTACAATCTGCATGTTAACATCATTCAATTGTGCATGGAGAAAGCCAGAACTTTCAATGTCAAGTGACTCAATAATCAGTTTTACATCTCTTAATTGACCACCAATATCTGACGCGAGATTTGATAATTCTACAGATGCAGTAGCCCCATGAGTTGCAGTTCTATCCAACTTGCTTATATCAATATTAATTTGGTTAACACTATTTGATTGCTCAATCGATGAACTATTAATTTCACTGATTAACTCAGCTGTTTTCTGGATATTAGGTACAATGCTGCCAATTAATTCACCAGCATTCTCAGATATTTTCACGCTATTCAACGATAGTTCACTAATTTCTTTAGCAGCAATTTGGCTTCTTTCTGCTAGCTTTCTTACTTCATCCGCTACAACGGCGAATCCTTTACCTTGCTCCCCAGCTCTAGCAGCTTCAATAGCAGCGTTCAACGCTAGTAAATTCGTTTTGTATGCAATATCCTCTATTACACCAATCTTAGAAGAAATGTTATGCATAGCATCAACAGTATTATTCACTGCTGCTCCACCTTCTTCAGTGTGGGCCGACGTTTCAATAGCAATTTTAGATGTATTGTTAGCGTTCTCGGTGTTTTGATTAATTGAAGTTGCAAGTTGCAACAGCGATGTGCTCGTTTGTTCTATGCTGGAAGCTTGCTCACTTGAAGATTGACTAAGTGATTTTGAAGTGTCACTGACTTTGGTTATTGCATCCGATATTTTTTCAATCCCATTTTTAGCATCATCCAACACCTTGTTTATTCTTGCAGAAAAGGTATCAAACAATCTCTCAGTTTCATTGATGCTAGATTTATTACTCGTATTTAAAGTTTCTTCATCTGATATTGACATCATTAATTTCAATCTTTCATTAATGCGTTTTAGAGGAGCCACATGAGAAGATAGATAAATAGATCTAAACAAGTATAAGGATATAAGTAATAGCAGAATAACTATAAATGAAGATGTCATTACATAGTCATTAAAAACACCAGTGGATTTATTGATTGTATGAAGTTCAGCTAATATGGCAGCCTCTACTGCGAAGGCAGATGAAAGGAATTCACTGATCTCAGCAATTGATAATTCACCATCTGCATTGTGTTGTTCACTCAATTCTTCCTTGAGTTTAGTGACTTCTTCGGAAAGCCTTGCCATCTGCTTACTAATTTCTTCATTATTGAAGGAGAAAGCAGAAACATTAGTAATATCTTCGATATGTTCAATTAGTGCGTCTTCTCTAATACCCATTGAAGTCAATTCTTTGAGCGTATTTAGTTTTTCTAAGTATGATAAGTGATTATTTTCAACACCTGTCGACAGAGTCGTTTGCTGCTTACTAACAACAATATTGTAAATCCCATAACAGGCGAATAGCAGTATCGAAAGCGCAATAAATAACTGCTTGCTAGACATAAATAAAACATGTGGTTTCATGTATAATAATTACCTATTTACTTTGTTATCATGCCAGTTTCAATGAAGAGATGTACTACTTTGTGAAGGATTTATATTACTCTCAACATGTGGCAATACTCGAGTTGCTCGTTGTATTAAGTTGGGAACGTCAATAATCACTGCCACAGCACCACTTCCAAGAATGGTTGCGCCACTCACACCTTTCAGGTTTTGAAGTATTTTACCCAATGGTTTGATGACAGTTTGTAACTCTCCCAATAGCTCATCTACAACAAAACCTGCTTTATGATCACCACACTGAACAACGACTATACTTTTGTGGTTTGGCTCTTTACCCTCTTCTTTAAAGTAGTCTCTCAAGCGGATAAACGGCAGAACCTCTCCTCTTAAATTGATATATCCTTGTGTCTGCTCGTGAACATCATCTTCTTCTGATAAATCAATACATTCATGCACCATATCGAGCGGAATAACATAAGAGGAATCACCCACTTTCACCAGAAATCCATCAATAATTGCGAGTGTTAATGGGAGACGAATGCTTACCGTAGAGCCTTTACCCATTTCGGAATCAACATCCACAGTGCCGCGAAGGGCATGGATGTTCTGTTTTACCACATCCATGCCAACACCACGTCCAGATAAATTCGTCACCGTTTCCGCTGTCGAAAAACCCGGCTCAAATATGAGTTTGTATATTTCATGGTCACTTAGAACCTGTCCTGATGAAATGAGATTTCTATCCAGTGCTTTTGCCAGTATTTTTTCTTTATCTAAACCGCGCCCATCATCTTTCACTTCAATAACAATAAAGCCTGAATCATGGAAGGCATTGAGACTTAAATTGCCATTTTCTGATTTACCAGACTTTAGCCGGTCTTCACCTTGTTCAATGCCATGATCCATTGCATTTCTTACCAAATGCATTAATGGATCTGAAATTCGTTCAACCACCGTTTTATCCAACTCTGTTTCAGCTCCATTGATCGAAAGATCAATTTCCTTTCCTAAATCCTTACTCACATCCCGGACCACACGTTTAAATCGAGAGAATGTTTCTCCAATTTGTACCATGCGTAAATTAAGCGCACTATCTCGGATTTCTTCTACGAGATGGCTAACGCTAGAAACAGCTTCTATAAGTGTTTCATCATTAATTCTATTAGCGAGCATATTGGTTGTAGCACCGGCAATGACTAATTCACCGACGAGATTAATTAACACATCAAGTTTTTCCGCATCTACTTTTAATATACGATTGGGCTGGACGAATTTTGATTTTTCAACGGCAACATTTTGAGTCTTAGTTTCTATAGGCAGATTGTTTTCTTTGTTGTTTTCAGTTTCACTTGTTGCGTCTGACTCATCGAGACTGAAATCCCCTGTCTGCTTCTTTAATGCGACATCAACTAGCTCTTTATGTATTAAATTATTCTCAACCAATAATTCTTCTAATTTTGGAATATCTTCTCCAGAGGATTCGTCAGCAACAAGTCGTTCTTGTTCCTCCAATACTTCATCAAGCTCAGTTAACGTTAGCGCGCCACTAGCAACAAGAATTTCTCCCAACGCCATGTTGCTTTCAGGCAAATCACTAATGACACGAGCATAGCGATTAATACTGGCTTTTGGTGATAATATATGGATTTTACACATATCCCTGACAAACTCGAATACCTGCTCAATTTTTTGTTTATTTTGAGAACAACTATAGTTAATTTCAAATCCTAGGTAACAGTCTTCAGGATTAAACGAATCATCTATTGGCAAACGGTCAAACATCGTTGTAATTAGGTCGATACTTCCAATTTTATTCAAATACATGAGAAAGGAACTAGGATCCATTCCATTTTGTAAAACATCAGTGTCGAATCTTAAAGAAATATGCCACCATGCAGTTTCAACGGTTGGTCCTACTTCTTGCTCACCATCTTCACTATCTTCACCATCATGCTCATCCAGTTCAGGCACAAATTCTTTAACTTCAATATATTTACAAAGTAAACCACGTAATGAAAGTTCTTTTTCCTTTGATTCTGCACTTATCGGCGTATTATTTATAGCATGTTCAACAAGTATTTTAGTATGGTCTGCACATTCCAGAAGCAATGCAATCAATTCATCATTCGCAGAAATTTCCCCATCACGCATCTTATCGAGCAGATTTTCCATAATGTGGGTAAAACTTACGACATCATCAAAGCCAAAAACGCCAGATGTACCTTTGATGGTATGCATAGAACGGAAAACTGATGCGATGAAATCAGGATTTTCCGGTTCTTTTTCCATCTGCAACAAAACATCTTCCATTGTCGTCAACAGATCATCGCATTCTTGCTTAAAAGTCTCTTCTGGTGTACTCATAACTACGTCCTACTCTCAATTACTACTGTTAATTCGCCATTACTATTGCTTGATGAATATACCGCTCACCCCAAATAACTGAAATAAATCCAGTACTGGCTCACTACATTTTTTTAAATTAAGCATCTTGTTTTGCTCAAAGCTTTTTAATTTATGATGGAGCAATACTTGAAAACACGCTGTATCAATTTCAGTGACATTTTCCATATCAAGATAAATTTCTTGATAGTTATTTTGTTTTTCTTCTAATAACTGATGAAACTCAGTGGCACGATATATGGTTAATTCTCCCTCCACTGACAGCTCGCAACTACCCTCTGCTTTTTGAACCACATTCATATCTATTGCCTCCTGAGATATTTAACTATGCGGGTAACAATTTTGAAATTGCATCTAACATTTGAGCCGGCTTGAAGGGTTTCACCATCCAGGCTCTAACTCCATACTCTTTACCTGCATTTTTTTTGTCCTCACCTGATTCTGTGGTTAACATTATAACGGGCGTAAATTTATACTCAGGCATTGATTTAATAGTTTTCACCATTGTGAGGCCATCCATAATAGGCATATTCACATCGCTGACGATAAGGTGTATCTTGTTACCTTTGAGCTTATCCAAACCATCTTGTCCATCACAACCCTCAATGACAGTATATCCACCACCTTTCAATGCTATTGCTACCACCTGACGTAAAGATGCTGAATCATCTACTACTAAAATTGTTTTTGACATTACTGTTTCCTCTTACCTGTTTCCAGACGAATTAAAAAAACTCCAACCCACCGTCATTCTCGGAATCAACTTTTTCACCCTGATGTATATTTCTTTCTTCATCTGTTGTATAACTATTTTCGAGTGTATCCATTAGCTTTTGCGAATGAAATTTCACATCGTTACTATTCATACCGATCTTCACAAAGTCAGCATATTCGTGCAGTCCATCACAAGCATGAATGAGTATTTGGCTAACCCTATCCTGGAATTGCAGCGCAACAAGTAGATCATTAATTTCAGAAGCTATTCCTGCATTTTCTTCCGTCAAAATATCAGTAGATTTTGCTAAACCTTCGGTAACAAGATGCAGTTGCAACATGACTTTCTCAATAACATCTCTGCCCTCTTCTTCACGCTTGAGGTCTTTTTCCATACTACTCATTGCTTCTTCTAGTGTTCTTTCTACAGAGTTGTTGAACTCCTTGACCTTAATTGCGATTTTCTTTCCTGCTTCACCCGACTTTACCGATAACTCCCTCACCTCATCAGCAACAACTGCGAAACCTCGACCAAACTCACCTGCCCTGGCGGCTTCAATTGCGGCATTTAGCGCTAACAAATTAGTTTGTGATGCAATCTGCTCAACGGCCTCTGCCATATTGTTCAGGTCGCCAGTACCAGCTGCCAAATATTTTAAATTTTCCAGCGATTCTTGCCGGGCCATTGTCGCTTCATTCATCCCTTCAACTAATGTTGTTAACTGACGTTGACTTTCTGAAAAAACATCCGTCATATCTCCTGAGTCATCTGTACCATTTGTGCGGCACACATCTTCAGAAGCTTGTTTTGAAACATTTATTCTTGATACGATTTCGCCAAAGCGATTTGCCATATCCGTAATCGCTTTCTCGACTTGCTCACGAGAATTATCAACTTGACGAGTAATGATAACGACGACTTTTTTACTAATCTCTTCAAACTCTTCCAGCTTCAATTTATCAGTATTTTCATCGTCACTTACCACTACCCCATCATTCGTGACTCGTAAATTATCAACAACTTTATTTACTTTGCTATTTTTTGAAAAATAGAAACCGAGTAGAATCCCCACTATTATTGATATTGATGCGATAATAAAATAATCCATCGTTTTCCCTAACCACAGTGTAATGCTTCCTTGCATCAAACCTGCCGCTGTGGGCATCCAGAAATTGCGATTAATAATATTTAGCACTTTTAATCCTCAAGACTACCAATTTTTATCAACTACAACTATCACATCAAACTAGCCTACATTTTTGTCCAGTTTAAAGTAGCCAATTAAGCTTAAAAGATCTGTCGCTTGGGCATTTAACTCTTCTGATGTTGCAGCCAACTCTTCCGAGGCCGCAGCATTCTGTTGTGATACAGAATCAAGTTGGCGAATTGCAGTGTTAATCTGGTTTACGCCTGATGATTGCTCCTCTGTAGAGGCACTTATTTCTTGCACCAGTTCAGCAGTTTTCGAGATATTTGGAACAAGCTCTGTTAATAAGTTTCCAGCTAGCTCGGCGACCTGAACGCTTTCCGTTGAAAGTTCATTAATTTCTTGAGCTGACATTTGGCTACGTTCGGCAAGCTTTCGCACTTCATCAGCAACGACAGCAAAGCCTTTCCCATGCTCACCAGCTCTAGCAGCTTCAATTGCTGCATTCAACGCTAATAAATTTGTTTTATAGGCAATGTCTTCTATCAAACCAATCTTATCTGCTATTTGTTTCATTGCATTTACCGTATTACCTACGGCTTCACCACCTTTTGATGCTTCGCTCGCAGCTTCAGTTGCAATGGATTCTGTTGTTTTTGAATTATCCGAGTTCTGATCAATTGAAGCAGAGATTTGCTCTAAAGATGCAGAGGTTTCTTCAATACTGCTGGCTTGCTCCGAAGCTCCCTGACTGAGGCTTTGTGAAGTAGAACTCACTTGTTCAGTTGCAGAAGTCATCCCTTCAACAGCTGAGCGTACTTCAATCATTACGCCCTGCATTCGTTCGACAAAACCGTTGAATGCCTCTGCAGTTTGACCAATTTCATCTCTTCCAAATTCTGGAAGGCGTTGTGTTAAGTCCCCTTCTCCATCTTTTAAATCGAGCGATGCAGCTAACATTTGATTAACTGGCTTAATAATACCTTGGCCAATAACGAATGCGAGTAGTGTGACAAGGGCAAAACAAATGGCAGCAACGATTGCAATTTGAATCATTGCTTGAATCGCAGTTTTATCTGCTTCTTCAGTGCGTCTTTCAGCTAGCGCCCCAACCTTTCCAAGAAACTCTTCTAAATGATGAACCACTTTCTCCGCTTCGACCTCAACCCCGTGCGATTTTTCAAGCGCATGACTAACCTCACCATTATCAAAATCATGAAATATCTCCATAACATGCTCTTCAAACGATTTCACTTCTTTTTCAACACTCAAAAGTTCACTTTTAAGTTTTTCAAATTCTGTTACATCAGCGGGAGCGATTGTTGTAGATAATGCAGTATCAAGAATGTTATTCGCTGTTTTAATATGTGTAAGAATCTCTTTACCTATTAGTTCAAATTCATGCTCTACTTCTTGATATCGAGTCAGAGTTTCTTCATTAGAATCTTTGATTGGGCCTAAACGTATTGCCTTCTCAATCAAAACATCCATTTCCAATTGCTGCTCTGTAATCGTAGTAACCTCTTTTGTTAAAGGTAGATCGTATTTAGCAATCGAAGCAATTTGATGCTCTAGCTCATTAATATCCACAATAGATAAAGTTGATATAATGATCATCCCTGTTAAAGCAATTCCTGCGATAACCCATATTTTGATTGCTATTTTTAAGTTTGCTAAAAATTTCACGTGATATTGCCCCCGGCTCCTGATAACTCATTTATATATTGGTCAAACTCAACTCTAATAAGAATTCGGGTTTTAACCCTAGTTCAATAATTTCACGAGACTAAATACATAAACGTCGTAAAAAATATATGAAGGTGTCTTTTTGCATAATTACTTTGCGGCATAGAATCCTTCAATCTTTAATATTTTTAATACTAATAAACGTGTTCTACTGCCTAAAACTGTGAAATAAAGTCCATTTTTCGATGCAAAAAAAACCCAATCACAAGATCAAGTGTGATTGAGTTTTGATATGATGTATGTGTAAATGAAACTATTTATTAACTCAGATATTTCGTATTGCGCAAATTTATTGCTTAGCAATTTAATGAGCACTTGAATTATTATTGATCTTGCTTACCACATTTTTCCATCACTGATTTTAGTGAATCAGACAATTCTTTTGAGCTAAATTTTGGAACATAAATGTCAGCACCGACAGTTTTACCGATACTCACATTAGCATCAGCTGACAAGGATGAATGCATAAGCACTGGCAGTTTTTGTAGAATAGGATCATTTTTAATTTTCTTAGTCAAAACATAACCATCCATTTCTGGCATTTCAACATCCGTCAATACAGCATTTACAAAATTAGTAATTGGTTTATCTAAGGCACTAGCTCTCTGTTTTAAATCCTCAAGCACTTTCCACGCTTCACTGCCGTTACGCGTTGCAATAAAATTTATTCCTAGGTGGGTTAACGTTTTTTCAATCTGCTTTCTTGCCATTGATGAATCATCAGCATATAAAATTGTCATATCGCCGTCGAGTTTTTCAATTCCCTGCAACTCATCAATGTCATTCCCAAATTGATCAGTTTCTGATAGCACCCGTTCAACATCAAGTATCATCACAATACGTCCATCTTCGATCTCCGTAACTGCGGTTAATAAACCACCGAACCGATGAGCAAGCATTGGCGGCGGCACTTTAATTTCATTCCACTCCATACGTAAAATATGCTCTACAGAGTCCACCAATAAAGCCTGTGTTTGCTTGTTATATTCAGTGACGATTAATACACCAGGTTCTTTTTTGCATTGCATACTACAAAACTTGGAAACATTGACAACAGGAACCATAACCCCACGCAGGCTAACTAATCCAGCAACTGCAGGAGGCATGTCTGGCGCATGAGTGATTGCAGGAGCATTCAATACTTCACGCACTTTAAAGACGTTAATACCAAACACCTCTTCTCGCCCGGTATTTTCATCAAAGCCTAAGCTAAAAAGAAGCACTTCCAAGCGATTTGCGCCAGCTAATTTTGTGCGCTCATCTACCGACTTCATCAAAGTTTCACGCTGTTGTGTACCTGCGCTTGATGATTTACTTGCCATCAAAAAAGCCCCTCATATTAATTTAGTCCAGTAAACATTCTTTCTAGCCTGGATATTTCATGAAATACAATTTCAGTGTGGTGTGTTTATCCAGTTATCGTGATAATCCTTGTGACAGATAAAATCGGCAGCGCCTGTTTTATCTTGAATCTAAATACTAGGTTAACAATTATGCTATCAAACACTTGAGTAATTTTTAACCGCACAATACTCCCCGTTTTCAAGTTTTAATGAAACAATCCGAAAGTCAGGATAGTATTGCTATCCCCTTCATAGGATTTAGAACCTCATGGCTGTAAAACCCAAGAAAAAAGCAATTCAGAAAAATTCTGATAAATTTCATCTTTTTTCGAAAATTCGCGCCTTAAATTCTCAATTATTGGAATCTTTCCCTAAAGTAAAACTATTTTTCCGTTGGTTTATTCGCATCTTTTTAGGCGTGTTTCTAATCGATACAGGTTATATGATCGCGATTTGGCCTGAATGGAAATGGTATGCAGATGGACCCGTGTTTAAATCTGCGTTCATAGAAAACTATGAGAAGGAAAGCTGGCAAAACCGAAACCTGCCAAAACTGCGTTGGTCTCCAATCAGCTGGGAGGAAATTCCTGATCATATGGTTCGCTCTGTACTAACAGCAGAAGATTCCCGATTTTTTTCGCACGATGGCATAGATACCGAAGCGTTTAAAAAAGCCATGGAATATAACTGGCGCCAAAAAAGATTTGTTTATGGGGCATCAACCATATCGCAGCAGACAGTGAAAAATTTTTATCTGAGCACATCACGCAATCCCCTGCGTAAGTGGCATGAATTGTTGCTAACTTATGCAATGGAGCAAAACCTGAAAAAAAGCAGAATTTTAACACTCTATTTAAACGTAGCAGAATTTGGTCCAGGAGTTTACGGTATTGAAGCTGCGGCACAACGTTATTGGGGAATTAGCGCTCAACAATTAAGCAAATCTCAAGCAATCGAATTAGCGGCAACCTTGCCAGCACCCAAAAAGCATAACCCTCGTACGCGTACCAAGTTTTTCCTTAAGCAGAAAGCAAAAATAACACGCAATATGGGTTAAACCTAGATTCCGCAGTAGAACGCTACGAGTGGCAATTAAGCCTATGAAATTAGTAGATTTTGCACTAGTAGCATATTTCATCCTTTGGGTGAACACGCTATGACCTATAAAGCAGCCCTGATTATCCGCCTAGCTATGCAAAAAAACTCATTAAGGAACCGGCCATTATCTCCTTTTTTTACTACGCCAGTCGAACAATCAAAACTGCTCTATAGGCCGTTCTACTGCGGAATTCAGGTTAAACCTTTTTATTCGAGGGGGTTAGCTTAACGCTTCAAAATAGTGATAGGAAAAAAGCTTTAGTGTTGCAAATTAGGCAGTGAAACTATTTATTACCACATCATTTTGAAGTATTAGGATTTAATCAATTTCACTTGTTTATTGTTTACTCATCGAACCTGTATCATTAATATTATCCCACTCCAAATTTAGGAACCGTAGTTGCTCGTGCAGATAAATTTTCCCCATTAAATTTATACGACAATTATTCTGCTGCAATTCAATATCTCCACCTCTTGCCTTTCATAACATTCACTCTGCAAACCAATTTCAGCCATCTTTAAATGATTGGAAAAAGATAATTTACCCATATTTCAGGCATGTAACATGATACATTAGAGCCATATAGATTTTACACGAGTGGAAACTTAGTTATGAGCACAGTTACAGCTTCTTATTCGGCCATTAAGCTACTCGCCATCGCTGGCGTTTTCGCTGCGTCGGCAGTAACGATATATTATTTCGCCAATGAGAAGTATGCGTCACAACAAAATGAACAAGAATTAATCTCTCCCATCTCTCCAGTAACTGTTGTTGAAAAAACTCATCTATCTCCAACGCAAATCAAGCCGTCTGAATCGTTCGACAAAAGTAGGGAGTTAACTGAACTAGAACGAGCCGCTTTTGAGGAACTGGCCCAATCAAAAGATCGTGAAATAGATGACACATTAATTGTTTCGATAAGCAACGCCTATTTTCTTCTACGACAATCCATTAATAATTACAAATCCACAACATCTAAATTCACGCCTAGCGAAGTTGCATTTTTTTCATCCGTAGAAAAACTTACTTTTGTTGATGCGTTAATCAAAAGCAATTCTTTAAGCAGCGATCATAAAGCAGAGCTTTGGATTGTCACTTTTTGGCAAGCCCTGATAAATCAAATTAATTTATTTCACTCGAAAGCAATCGACTTACACATTAGTACTATTAATCAAGCGCCGGTGAGCGAACAATCAAACAAGCAAAGAATCTTAAAGCTCATTGAGCAGAACTATCTTGTTGCTTCACCAGAGAAGCGTGATCCTGAGCAAACTGAAGTTATTATCAATCTACACAACAACATTTTAGGCAAACATCATCCTAATATAGCCGTTTACATTAATGCATTAGGAGAACATTATTTCGTCACTAAACAGTATGAAAAAGCAGAAGAAAGCTTTGAGCGTGCATCTGCCATTTGGGAACGCAGCGTTTTACCTGATAACGCTATACTCGAAAAACACTATAAACAATTAGCACAAGTCTACATCCACCTGAAAAAATACGATAACGCAGAAAACATTTACCAAAAGCTTCTAGACAATTATGCACTGACATTACCGCCAAATGATCCCATACGATTGGAGGTGTTAGACCAGCTAGCAGGGCTCTATTTGCTACAAAATAATTACTCTTCCGCAAGCCAGTATTATAGGCAGGCCCTAGAGCAATGGAGAACAGTACTAGATGCTGAAGATTTCCGACTGGCAAGTAAAATCTCAAGCCATGCAGATGTACTAGTCATTCTTGGAGACTATCAGCAAGCTGTTAGCTTATACGAAGAAGCTCTAACAATTTTAGAAATTGAGTACGGGCTCGAAAGTAAAGAATACGCAAGCGGTTTAGCTAAACTCGCTGAAACATATCTACTACAGGCCAAGTATGAAAAAGCGTTGTCTCTTTTTCAATCACTGGCGGATAATCTAAAGCCCAACTTGAGTTCTGATGACCTCGTTATCGCAAATACGCTATATCAAATGGGTAAAATAAACACCATTCTGGCAAACTATAAACTAGCCAAGATTCAACACTACAAGGCGCTGAAGATTCAACAAAAGTATCTTTCTGATAACTCCCCAGAAATCTCTGACACATTACATAGTTTGGCAAACTATTTGTTAGTTACTGGTCAATTTAGGCATGCCCATAAAACAATTTTAAAAAGCATTCGCTTAAACAAGTCAAAATATGGAAAGCAACACCCACGATATGCCGCTGATTTAACATTACTTGCCAATATTTATTTTCAGTTAGGCCAATTTAACAACGCAGAATCCTTTTACCTTCAATCTCAACAAATACGCAAGCGTTATTTTCAACCCAACTCTGTGGCAATGCTTGATAATAAATTTGGATTAGCGCTAATCGATACAGATCAGGCTAATTATACGAAAGCAATAAAAGCTCAGAAAGAAATTTTAACAATTCGGAAAAAACTTCTATCAAAAGCGCATCCGGATCTAACCCGAAGTTATATTGCACTGGGTAAGCTTTACCGCATCATGTCAGACTATCAAAAATCCAGCGCCATGCTAAAAAATGCTGATGACGCTTTAAAAAATTTCATGAAAAAACAGCATCCATTAAAAGCACAACTGCTCAATGAGCAAGGCTTACTTGCGTCTGCATTGGGTAATTATGCAAACGCTGCCATATCTCAAAAAAATGCCCTTGCTATGAGAATTGAGCTATTTGGAGAAAAACATATCGATGTTGCTGTTAGTTTAAATGATATTGCCGACCGAATGAGTTTAAACGGAAAATATGAGCAAGCCATGCCACTTTATGAAGAATCAATTAGACTATATACAAACACATTGGGCGCAACTAATGTAAAAACAGCTAAAAGCACTAACAACCTTGCAGGACTCTATCTTCAAAAAGATGATTTAAAAACTGCTGAAGAACACATTACCAACTCGGCACGAATCTTCAAAATAACTACCAATCAAAATCACCCCTTCATTGCGCACAATCTAAACAACCAAGCTATCTATTCTAGAAGACTTAAAGATTTTGACACGGCTGAAACTTTCTATCACAGAGCAGAAAATTTATTAGCGACTTCATTAGGTAAAGATCACCCTGAATACGCAACCAATCTTAATAATCAAGCTGTATTATTTATGAGTCGTAATAAACAGGAAAAAGCGGAACAACTTTTCAAACGCTCTCTTAGTATTCTATCTGCTACCGTAGGGAATGAACATCCATTGTATGCTATAACTGCCAACAACTATGCAACTTTACTTTTTCAAAAAAATGATCTTTTAAATGCAGAAAAGTATTTTTTGAAAGCTTTAACGATCCGAGAAAATAAATTAGATAAAAACCATATAGCTCTCGCTGATTCGCTAAGCAACGTAGCTGATGTTTTTATACTAAAAGAAAAATATTCAGAAGCAGAACAAAAACTGAGCCAAGCCAAAACGATTTATAAAAATCAAAAGGGTGAAAAAGCTCCCATCTACTCTCAAACACTTGCAAAAATCGCATCTATCTATCACAGACAAAAATTGTATACAAAATCTGATCAATTATACCAACAAGCCATTAATTTAATGGAATCTAACTTCTCATCGGAGCATCCGATTTTTCTCAACATTCTCGATGATTACAAACGTTTACTTAATGACGCAGGTAATGCACTTATATCTATTTCGAAATAAATTCAAAGGAAGCCTTTATGCCAGCAAGCACAATTAATTTAGGTAGTGTAAATATAGGTGATGGGAAAAATCAATCAATACCAACATCGAAAGAGATGCCATTTCACTTATTGATCCTTGGGGATTTTTCCGCTGAGACTAAATCCCTTCACCCCCTTAAACCAATAGAAATTGACCGCGACAATTTTGAAGAAATATTTGAACGGTTCTCTCCCTCTCTTAATCTTGAACTTTCAAATGAAAGCTTGGTATTTAAAGAACTTGAACATTTTGAGCCTGATTACCTTTACAATTCACTGAACATATTCGGACAATTAAGATCATTAAAACGCCGTTTGTCAAATACTGATACCTACCCAATTGCTGCTGATGAAATTAATAAATGGACAAATCAAGAATCTACAACTACGATTGAAAACCAACCAAAAGATACTGGCACTGAAGATATTCAAGCGTCCGACAATTTGTTAGACTCCTTACTAAACACGACAGAACAACGTCAACAATCGAATAGTCAACTCTCCCCGAGTAATATTGCTGAACGAATTATTAAAGATATTATTGCCCCATATATATCACCTGCAACCAATCCAAAACAGCCTGAATACATTAGAATCACTGATGCTGCGATTGCTGATGAAATGAGTCAAATCCTCCACTCTGATAAATTTCAACCATTGGAGTCATTATGGCGTGGGATATATTTTCTAGTAAAACGATTAACAACTGATACCAAACTTAAAATCTTCATCGCTGACATAAGCAAAGAACAGCTGACAAGCGACCTGAATCAAGACAGTATCCTCTCAACAGAACTTTATCGAAATATTATCGAACCTTACAACTCAGCAAACAGCAATAAACCATGGTCGCTGATTTTAGGTCATTATCAATTCAAAGAAACCGTTGGTGATATTCAATTGTTAAAGACGCTTTCAAGCTACGCAGCTGAATGTAACGCCAGCTTTGTTTCAGAACTACCGAGTACTTTTTTCGGCTGTGAAGATATTAATACAAAAGCTGATTTTGAAAACTGGACTTACAGCTTGGAACACGATGTTTCGTCTGCATGGAATGAACTTAGACATTCAGCTCAGTCACAATACTTGGCACTTGGTTACCCTCGTTTTCTTCTCAGATTACCATACGGAAGTATGAGCAAATCAGTAGAAAGTTTTGAATACGAAGAGATGACCTCACCTGTTCACGGTAACTATCTCTGGAGCAATGGAGGTTTGGCCATAGCCTATATCCTCGCTGCTTCCTATAGTGAGTATCAGTGGCAGTTCAAACCAGGTCAACTCAACGAGATTTCCAATTTGCCAATTCACACTTATACTGATGAGCATGGTGATAAAGAAAGTTATCCATGTGCAGAAATCTTGCTCACTGAACGCGCAGCAGAAAAAATTATCACTTCAGGAATTATCCCCTGTTGGTCTGTAAGAAATGTTGATGCTGTGCGTGTGGGCCCGTTTGTATCCGCCAATTCCAATTCACGAATTCTAAGTGGTAGGTGGCTGGCTTAGCAATTGGCACATTAGAATAAACACCATTGACGTTTGTGTCAGTGATGAACTGAGTATTAATAGGTCCTAGTCAAATGTTTGAAATATCTCATTGCGAAGGAATATTGCAAATTACAGAGGAGCAAACTACGCCTCAATACCTCAATGCTGCACACAGCTCACCTTACAGCTCACCTTACAGCTCACCCAATAGCGCGGGAGATTAATCTATGTGTCTGGCCATTCCGGCAGAAGTGATATCAATCGATGGCGATGTTGCCCAGGTCTCATTGGGCGGTGTGAAAAAAGAGATCTCTTTGGCGCTGGTTGATGATGTAGTGATAGGCGACTTTGTATTACTTCATGTGGGTTATGCCCTGAATATAATAAACCAGGAAGAGGCGGAAAAAACACTGCAACTCTTCGTTGAAGCAGGCATGTTAGAGATCCAATCATGAAATACGTCGATGAATTTCGTGAACAACAACAGGCCAAGGCCATTGCTACTACCATTGCCAAAGAAGCAAAAAGCGAACGCCACTATCGGTTAATGGAATTTTGTGGCGGCCACACCCACGCCATCTTCCGATATGGCATACCAGATCTTATGCCCGACAATGTCGAATTTGTGCATGGTCCTGGCTGCCCTGTTTGTGTCTTACCCATCGGTCGTCTTGACGAGGCTATGCAGCTGGCAGAAAAACATAAAGTGATACTCTGCACCTACGGTGACATGATGCGTGTTCCCGGTGGCAAAAGACGTAGCCTGACCCAGGCCAAAGCAGACGGTGCAGATATCCGCATGGTCTATTCCACCCAGGATGTATTAAAAATCGCTCGTGATAATCCCGGGCAACAGGTGGTTTTTTTCGCCATCGGTTTCGAGACTACGACTCCACCCACTGCAGTGGCCATCAAACAAGCCAAAGCAGAAGGACTAAAAAACTTCTCCGTATTCTGTAACCACGTACTGACCCCGGCAGCACTTGGCGCCATCCTTAATACCGACAAGCCGGTCGACATCGATGCTTTCCTCGGCCCCTCACACGTTAGTACTATTATCGGAAGTCGTCCCTACGAACGCTTTGCCGAGCAGTATGGCAAGCCTATCGTCATTGCCGGTTTTGAACCACTGGATGTGATGCAGTCAGCACTCATGGCTATACGTCTGGTTAATGAAAACCGTAATGTCGTGGAAAACGAGTACACCCGCGCAGTGACCCGAGCCGGTAACACAAAAGCCCAAGCACTGGTCAACGAAGTCTTTGAACTGCGCAGCAGTTTCGAATGGCGCGGGCTAGGATTAATCCCTGATAGTGCTTTGCAGATTCGCGCAGAATATTCCGAGTATGATGCAAAAAAACGCTTCCTCGTGCAGGCTCAACCAGTTACCGATGTCAAAGGCTGTGAATGCCCGGCCATCTTGCGCGGTCAGAAAAAGCCAATGGAATGCAAACTGTTTGGTACGGTTTGTACACCGGAAAATCCCATGGGCTCCTGCATGGTCTCTTCAGAAGGTGCGTGCGCTGCCTATTGGAGTTATGGCCGCTTTCGATCAGAGGCGTCATAATGAAATTAGATATTAAAAACGGCAAAGTCGACATGAGTCATGGCAGTGGCGGTCGTGCCATGGCCAAACTCATCAACGAATTATTTATCAAACACCTAAACAACACGCTCTTGCGCCAAGGTAACGACAGCGCCTGTTTTCAAATTCCTGAGCAAGCAACTGGGAGTGGACGTATGGTAATGGCCACTGATGCTCATGTTATTTCGCCGCTGTTTTTCCCCGGTGGTGACATCGGCAGTTTAGCCGTGCACGGCACCGTAAATGACATCGCCATGTCCGGCGCAAAACCGCTTTATCTCTCAGCCAGTTTTATTCTCGAAGAAGGATTTCCATTGGCAGATCTGGAATGTATCGTTATTAGCATGGCTGAAGCTGCCGAAACGGCTAGTGTTAGTATTATCGCTGGCGACACTAAAGTTGTAGAGCAAGGTAAAGGCGATGGTGTTTTCATTTCCACCACCGGTATTGGTGTGGTACCCCAAGGCGTGAATATCTCGGGTGACAAAGCCCAAGCAGGCGATGCCATCCTAATTAGTGGCAGCATGGGGGATCATGGCATTGCTATTCTCTCCAAACGAGAAAATCTCGACTTTGAAACCACTATCGAATCAGACTCCGCCGCTCTCAACAGCCTAGTCGCTGACATGGTTAACGCAGTGCCACAGATCCATTGCCTGCGCGATCCCACTCGTGGTGGTTTGGCAACAACCTTAAACGAACTCGCTACACAATCCAAGGTGGGGATGCAAATCAAGGAATCTAACATCCCAGTCAATCCCCAAGTCACTGCAGCCTGTGAATTATTGGGTCTCGATCCGCTTTATATCGCTAATGAAGGCAAACTGATTGCCATCTGCGCGAAAGCCGATGCAGAAAACTTGCTCTCGGTAATGCGTGATCATCCCTTAGGTAAAGATGCAGCCATTATCGGCGAGGTCATCACTGATAAACATAACCTAGTGCAAATGGAAACTTGCTTCGGCGGCCAACGTGTAGTCGACTGGCTCGTCGGTGAGCCGCTGCCTAGAATCTGCTAAGGGATTAGAACAGTGATATGATTTGAATCATGCAGGTTATCAATTACTACTAGAATTAAAATTCGGCCTACTTTATGAACGAAGAAAACTCCAAGCGTCTCCATTGTGAAATCACCGGCACTGTCCAAGGAGTGGGCTTCCGCCCCTTCTGCCATGGCCTGGCACAACGTTTCAATCTCAGCGGTTGGATTTTAAATCACGGTAGTGGTGTCAGCCTGGAGATTCAAGGCAATACCATTGATCAATTTTTACAGGCATTAAAGGCAGAATTGCCACCGTTAGCGCGCATCGAACAAATGGAACAACAAACTGTTCCAACACAAATAAATGAACGAAGTTTTATCATTCGTAAAAGCCGACAAAGTGCTATTACAGCCGCCATTCCACCAGATAGCAGTGTGTGTTCAGAATGTCTGAAGGAATTATTTGATCCGGCTAGCCGTTTCAGCCGTTATCCATTTCTCAATTGTACTCGCTGTGGTCCGCGATATACGATTACACATAGTTTGCCCTATGATCGTAACAACACGGCTATGTCGACGTTTGAATTATGTCCAGAATGTGAAGCTGAATATAATGATCCTACGAATCGCCGCTTTCATGCACAACCTACAGCCTGCCCCGCTTGCGGCCCTCAGCTTTCTATGCCTGTCGATGAAATTGTGCAACGCTTACGGCAAGGACAAATTCTAGCCGTCAAAGGATTGGGCGGTTTTCATCTGCTCTGTGATGCGTGCAATCACGAGGCGGTGGAAACTTTGAGAAAACGAAAAAACCGGGAAGCAAAACCTTTTGCTGTGATAGCTGCAAATCTATCTAGCCTAAAACAGTTTGTTATTATTGATGATGATGATGATGCAACCCAGGCACTGCTGGAAAGCCCACAACGCCCTATTGTATTAGCGCCTAAAAAAACCAATAGCGGGCTGTCCTCCCTTGTGGCACCCGAGTTAAATTGCTTGGGAGTCGTGCTGCCCTACACACCGCTTCATTATCTGATTTTTAATTCAGCGATGGGCAATCCCAGTGGCACCGATTGGTTACAAAAAAGTGGTGATTTCGCTTTGGTGATGACTAGTGCTAATCCTGGCGGTGAACCACTCGTCATTGATAACCTGGAAGCAAAACAACGCCTGCGTAGCATTGCCGATGTCATTGTTGATCACAACCGTATCATCGTCACTCGTTGTGATGACAGTGTTATGAAGATTACTAATAAGATACCCCGTTTTATCCGTCGAGCACGCAGTTATGTTCCACAAGCCATCAAACTGCCCTACGAGATTCCATCCACCTTAGCCGTTGGCGGCCATTTAAAAAACACGGTCTGTGTCACCCGAGGTGATGAGGCGTATTTATCGCAACACATTGGCGACCTTAAGAACCGAGCCACCTTTAATTTTTTTGAAGAAACCATCCAACACCTGCTAGATACACTGGGGGTAAAACCTGAAATCGTTGCTCACGACAGTCACCCGGATTTTTTTAGCAGCCGTTTTGCTCAAAGATTCGGATCTCCCACACTGGCCGTTCAACACCACCACGCCCACTTGGCTGCCGTAGCTGCGGAACATCACATCACCCAACCATCCATCGGCTTGGCCTTGGACGGCTTTGGCATGGGGGAAAACAATCAAAGCTGGGGTGGTGAATTGATGTTGATCGACAACGAGCATTATCAACGCATCGGTCATCTGACGCCGCTGAAACAGCCCGGTGCTGATCGTGCCGCTCGCGAACCATGGCGTATGGCAGCTGCAGTGTATGAACGGCTGGGGCGAAGCCAAGAAATTACAGTACGCTTCAAGCAGACAGGGGTGAAGCAGTTACAGCAAATGTTAGATAAAGGATTCAATTGTCCTGAAACGAGCAGCGCTGGCAGACTGTTTGACGCCGCTGCTGGCCTACTCAACGTTCAAAGCATTAGCGACTACGAAGGCCAGGCTGCCATGAAATTGGAAAGCCTCGTCACCCAAACCGAGATCATGGAAAATGGCTGGCAGATCCGTAATGGCCAACTTGACCTACTGCCGGTGTTGGAACGGTTAATCAATTGCGATCCCGTTCGCGGCGCGAACCTCTTCCACGGTACCTTAATCGCCGCTCTAAGTGACTGGCTTAAACAGGCTAGCATTCAACATAACATAAGCACCCTATTACTGGCCGGTGGCTGCTTTCACAATCAAGTATTGAGTTCAGCACTATTGCAAGATTTAACAAGGCAAGGCTTAACAGTCAGATTATCAGAGCAAGCCCCTAGCAATGATGGAGGTCTGAGCCTGGGGCAGGCCTGGGTGGCTGGAATGAGCTTAAAAAGAAAGTGGACTAAGGGTTCCGCGTAACATTAAGAAATCGGTTTACATAAAAAAGCACCAAACTGTTGCTCACAGCTGGCGCTTTTTAATTCTTTATTTTAGAAAAAATTAGATTATAAATTTGGAAGTATAAATACTGCAAATACTCCAACAAGCAACGCGCTTACAAAATATATCGAGGCTAAGTTGTTTGTTTTTTGCTCATCTTCAGCTTTTAATGCTTTAACTTTCGCTTGCACAGGTTGATGATATTTACGCATAATTATTACTCCAATTTACTTCTATCTACATACATTTAATTAGACATACAATAGCGGCTAAGTTCAATGTCAAAAGCTCAAAAATACGTCTAACTTTTAATCACTTAGCTGACTTTTTGCGCCAATATAACCTTAGTATTTTACTCACAAATTATAGATGACTTGTTTTTCAGCTAAACTAAGTATTTGTCTTATCTCTATATCTACCAGTAACGACCAGAGACTCAATTTATTAACCATGGGCAACCCAAAAGCTACCAAAACTCATACCTATATCTCATAACTCTCTTATCTATATCTCATAATTGTAGGCGTAAATTTAAATTTCAACCCTCCGCTATGTTAAAAAGTCTTCTTTCGGTAAACTTAATGTACTTATTCAAACCACAAATCCAGAAAACATGAAAAACTCCTCATTATCAATGTTAGAAATGCTGCAAAAATTGATTGCGACACCTTCCATGAGTAGTGTTAGTCCTGAATTTGATATCAGCAATAAAGCGGTCATCGATATACTTGCGCAATGGCTGGAGGACTTTGGTTTTAAAGTGGAAATTATGCCACTACCAACACAACCTCATAAATTTAACCTACTCGCCAGCATTGGACCGATTAATCCTGATAGCCAGGGACTTATGTTTGCAGGACACACAGATACAGTACCTTATGATGAACAACGCTGGAATCATGACCCCTTTAAGTTGATCGAATTGAATCATCGCTTTTATGGATTGGGAACGTCCGATATGAAAGCATTTTTTGCATTAGTCATCAAAGCCGTTCGAGGAATAGAAGTATCAAAATTAACCCAACCAGTTTTTATATTGGCAACAGCAGACGAAGAAAGCTCCATGGAAGGTGCGCGTATGCTGGTTGAGCGCGGCTGTCCCAATGTGCGCTATGCCGTTATTGGTGAGCCAACTGGGTTAAAACCAATCAATGCTCACAAAGGTATGATGATGGAATCAATCCGTCTTGTGGGACAAGCAGGGCATTCCAGTGATCCATCACTGGGGGTAAATGCACTAGAGGCGATGCATGATGTCATCGGAGAGATCCTCAAATGGAGAATATCTCTCCAGCAGAGATTCAAAAACGAACACTTTACAGTGCCCTTCCCTACGCTTAATCTAGGACACATTACTGGCGGAGATAATCCAAACCGTATTTGCGGCTCATGTGAACTACATATAGACCTTAGACCACTCCCGGGAATGAATATCGATGAACTGCGAAATGAGCTATCAGAGCATATTGAACAAATCCTGAAAAACCGGCGAATCAAATGGAATGTTCACTCTTTATCTCCAGCCACTCCACCTCTTTTAACAGCACGCAATTCCCCGATAGTGACTGAAGCAGAAAATCTAACCAAACATAAATGTGGTTCCGTCGCATTTTGTACAGAAGGCCCTTATCTAAAACAACTAGGAATTGACACAATTATCCTGGGGCCTGGTGATATTGACCAGGCCCATCAACCCGATGAATATCTTGCGTTAGAGAGAATTGATCCGATGATTAATATCATTTCCAATCTTATAAAACGTTTTTGTACTGATTGAATTCCAAACCTCGGTATAGTTCTTGAACGTTTTTTTATATGCTAAGACAAGACGATATACTAAGAATAATTTATAAAAATGCGATAAATGCATTCAATAAAAATAATTTTACAGAAGCCGTAAATTACTGTGAAAAATCGATAGCTCAAAAGCCCGATTTTGCTGATCCCTATCACCTTCTTGGGATAATCGCTTATAAAACTGGATCATACCAAGAAGCGCTTAAACTGATAAATAAAGCTTGCGAGCTAATCCCTAATAATGCAACTTTCCATAACAGCCTTGGCAATATATTAAGCGAAACAGGAAATATTGATAAGGCATTTTCCGAATATGAAATAAGCATCAAACTCGCTCCCACGTTTATTGATCCCTATATTAATGGCGCAGTTGCAATAAACGATTTAGGGGATTTCAAAAAAGCGATTGAACTCTTGGATTCAGCGCTTCAATACAACAGCTTTAACGAAAGAATACTGTTTACGAAAGCTAATATTTTACAAAAGAACTCAAAATTCCGAGATTCAGAAGAAGTTTACCAACGTCTATTGGATCGAAATCCAGATCATGAAGCGTCAATCGTAAATCTCGGTACGATTTTGACGAATACCGCTCGCGAAAATAAAGCACTAATACTCTATCAAAACGCCACCATTCGAGGAATAGCAACACCAACCATTCTGTTCAACCTTGGCTATATTCACCAACAAAAAAATAACTTTACCGAAGCAAAACACCTCTATCAACGCGCTATTTCAACTGATAACTCGTTTGACAGTTCGCTTGATAGGGCCAAAGCAAATCTGGGTACTATCTTTTTTGAAGAAGGCGAGTTTGAGGATGCCATCAACCTATTCTCACAATTAAACACCAGTTCCGATAATTTTATCGAAGCTAAACATAATCTCGTTATGTGTTATCAGGCCTCTCAAAGGCTAGAACAGATGAGAGAAGAAATAGAAACCTGTTTAAAAAATAGCGTTAATGATGAAACACTTTCTATTGAATTGAAAATATATTTATCGATTTATCACTGGTTAAAAAACAATGTTAAATCCTGTGAAGCGTTGCTAGAAACGCTAGATGAACAAATTAAAAAACAGAACTCGACACTCAATGCTTTTACTACTGGCTACTACAGCTATCTTCACTCACTAATTAATACCTATAAACAACAATATTATTCTCCACTATCCGTAATAAATAAAACAATTTATGCCATTGGTGATAGCCATGCACTTGCGCTAGCGAATTTACGAATTCCAAAAGCAGATGAGAACTATCTAATATCAACTCAGCTAGTTGTTGGTGCCAAAATGTGGCATTTAGCAAATAAGGAAAAAAACAAATTTAAATCAAGCTTTGATATTTCGCTCAACAATATCCCTAAAGGCGCTACCGTCATGTTGTTGTTTGGTGAGATTGATTGTCGAATTAATGAAGGGATTATTCATCAGTTAGAAAAGACGGGCAAGGGCATTTCTCAGTTAATTTCACCACTCATTAAAAATTATTTAGATTTCATCAAATCCAGAACATCCAAAAGGAAACTAAAAGTCGTAATCTGTGGTATTCCGGCAACAAATAAAAAGCGTAAACATTATGATGACAAACAATTCGAAGATTTAATATTGATCATAAGACAATTCAATAATCATCTAATGAAACTTAGCCGTGAATATGATTTCCAGACTATCGACACTTATTCAAATACGGTTGGTGATTCAGGTGTTTCAAACGGATCACATCATGTTGATGACTGTCATTTATCGCCCACCTATTGGTTTAAACACTTACAAAATTACGAATTTCCAAACTGACATCATTCTTCCTTTGAATCCTTAGTTCGTGTCTGTTTTCGAAGATAAAAATAAAAACCAAATACACCAAGGATAAAGATAAAAAATACAATTTCTATAATAAGGAATAGGTTTTCCATTTTATCTCCAGTTATTTTGACAAAAATTAGTGTCTGGCCTACATTATTGTTTTTCAATCTAAAAAGTAATGCAATAATGCAGGCCAGGCACCTTTTTTGTGATTGAACACTCCTGGTTTTTTAAATATATCATTACCAAAAATCTCATGAATATATGTGAATCCATTGAGCAACAGTCATTGATAGGTTATGAATTCTTATAACTTATAAATAGGTATCCCCGCTGTTCACTATTCATCCAATGGAATAAATATTACTGTTTTAATATCAGCTTTGTCCACTTCGTTGGGATCATTGGCATAACATTCTATTGACTGGTTTTGCAGCAATACTCCATGAGACTTCGTCCAATCATATAACGCCTTATATGTCTTACCACATTCCTGATACGGTCCATAGTGAACGGTACTGGCATAGCGATGACTTACCATCACCTGCGATTTAAACTCATCTTCAGCTGACATTTCCTTAGATGTCTGCATGCCAACAAAAAAATGCCACTTTTTAGTTAACATTGCATAAAATGTCGCGAGTTTGCCTCGATTAACTTCTTTTTCCCAATCCATATCAACATAACGACCATAAGGCATGCCTACAACTTCAGCACCTTGAGATTCAATGTAACCCGCAATGCGACTAAAATCTCGACCAAATGCAGCAGGCATCCGCCATACAGGTATACGTTCTTCGATTTCGATGACAGAGCCGAATGTTTTTTCTACAATCTCAATTTCGTCAGTCATGATAAATCTCCTTTTGAAAATTATATCAATGCCACTCATTATCAGTTTTAATTGTAGTCCGAGATATGCTTGTATCCTAATCACGAACACTTTTTTCTTTATTTACTCTTATACATTTTAAAAATCAGATCAACATCAGAAATAAGATCTTAGTATTCCATATCCCACATTGAATAAAATAATAGGGATTTTACAGAATAAATTAGGCAACTCATTATCTCTCACACTCGGCCGCCATATTGCATTACCCAGAAAAGCGAGTTGATCCGCGAGATAGCGCACCAATTGGCATTCAATCATTATGAATAATTTTCAACCAGCAACTCAAGCATACTTTCAATAAGAACTTTATTGGCTATCTAAAATCATGTTAGGCACATTAAAACTTCTGCTTCCCGCGCTTGTCCCTTCATGGCGCTTCTTTGATGCCATTGCCCCTTCTCCCAGAGTACAATTTATTCTATTAAATAAAGAAGAAAAGCCACTGCATCCCTGGCAAGAGTTTCGGCCTCGGCCAAAAAAAGTCACTTTTTTAAAAATGCTAAAGCGCCTGTTTTGGAATCCGACTTGGAATGAATCGCTATTTTTAGTGAGCTGTTCAGAACGTCTATTGGACTACCCCACAAAACACAGTGAAGACGAAATATTAAACCGAATTATTCTTGAATTAAAAAAGGCGGGGCTTCTTGATGCAACGCCTGATCTATTTGCTATTCAGTTCCGACTAAAGCAAGTGCAAAGACGCAATCACTATTTGACTGAAAAAATTGTCTACCACTCACGAATTGAATCATTAAAGGATAATAATGTCGATGAGCTTTGATGAAGCTGTTCGACTTACAGAAATTTTAATGGGCTTTGCCTTTGTGCAACAAAGCCTGGAACATTTATCCCCCAAACACAACGAATATTTTATCTTCCTACCACGATTTATCTTGTCCATTTGCCTTATTACTGGATTTCAAACATCAATCGTCTTATATACACTTTTTTTAATTGCACTGTTTCAACTCAAAAGATTTCAAGGCCCATACAATGGCGGATCAGACCGCATGAGTTTGTTGATATTATCTTGCATGTGTCTTGCTCATCTAGCCCCTACTCCGTATTGGCAGGAAATAGCCATGGGCTATCTGGCACTACAACTGGTACTCTCATATTTTATCTCTGGTTGGGTAAAAATCGTTAATCCGGAATGGCGCAGTGGCCGGGCGCTATGCGATGTGTTTCAATTTTCGGCATACCCCGTGAGTGAGAGCTTAAGAGCATGGCACCAATCACCAAAATTGCTTTCTATCGCCTCTTGGTGGGTGATGTTATTTGAATTACTGTTCCCTTTTTCCTTAATATCCAGTTACACACTAACAATAGCACTCATCATCACTGCAAGTTTTCACTTCGCCAATGCTTGCTTTTTCGGGCTTAATCGATTTTTCTGGATCTGGCTATCGGCATATCCTTCGATCATTTGGTTTCAGGGGCGGATTTTCTAAATCATTGACAAAAACGATTACGCGCAAAAAACCAAACAATAAAAATATATTATCGCTATAATTATATGATTTTTAGTCCATTTAGAGAAAACGACCATGAGCGCACTACCCCATTGCCCAAAATGCAAATCAGAATATACCTATGAAGACGGAACGCTCTATATTTGCCCAGAATGTGCCCATGAGTGGTCTAAAGATGGTAGTGACGAAACAAGTGATGAAATCATTGTAAAAGATGCGAACGGAAATCCACTACAAGACGGCGATACAGTAACGGTGATCAAGGATCTTAAAATTAAAGGATCATCAAACGTAGTTAAAGTAGGAACAAAAGTGAAAAACATTCGCCTTGTTGATGGCGACCACGATATCGATTGTAAAATTGATGGCTTTGGCCAAATGAGTTTGAAATCTCAATTTGTTAAGAAAGTTTAGTTTGAATTTCTGCCGTTTTTATTCGAGTAAAAACAATAATTAATTTGCATAATTGGTACTACTCCCCTTGTAGAAAGTCTATTCGTAAATACCATAATAATAAAAACGAACCACTACGCTTGTTACCATCCGCGAGTAGGTGATTTTTAATAAAGAGTTTCAGGCCTGCATTATTGTATTATTTCTTCTTGATTCGAGAAATAATGCAATAATGCAGGCCAGGCACCTTTTTGATGAGATACGGTTTCCAAAACAGACACGGGAATATGTGGGTTTATTTTTTGCAATTGCGTTAATAGGCGATCAAATAAAACAATCTGTCGGTATTAGATTCGTTCTGGACTGTTGCCATACCCCAGGGCACTCTCTCTGGCTTCGTCATTCACCTTGTCAGGAGCAATGTCATAACCACAGATATAGTCATAACCGATGGATTTAAACCAGTTGAGGCAGAGTTGTTCTAGTTGGTCTTCCGTGATCATTAGGTCTTATGCCTTTAACAAAATAAAATGCTCTATTAGATGAATAATCAATTTTTTTTGATCTGGCTTGCTCTCCGCGACTAACAGAGCAAGTGCAACCAGCGTATTGTCATTTATCAATTGCTCAACAGGTTTAGCCAGTAAGTGTTGATTCAATCGTAAGTACCACAAAAACAGGAATGAACCACTGCGTTTATTGCCATCAGCTAACGGATGATTCTTAGCAGTTCCTGCGCATCCATGCGCCCACTGCATATAGTACATCCTGTACAAAATAACAAATTAGAGAAGATTTGTTGCACGACTCGCCACATTGGGATAAAACAGTTCATTTCCAATACCCTGTTCAATAGTCGCAACAGCAGATGCTAATCCTTCACCCCGCAACTGGCCGAATAATTCAGTTGCTTCGCCTTTGTTAATTAGCGCTTGTTTGAGTTGTGCAATAGCTGATAACACATCGGCTGAATCAAGCGATCGCATATCGGTTTGTTTAGTTGTCAACTCACCAAGGCTTTGTTCATCATAGCCCTGCAGCAATGACCAACTACGGGCGTAGTCGCTAATGACGAAAAGCACTGCTTTACCATCCGGGTTGACAAATTGTTGGTTAGCTAACGTTTGAGATAGCAACTGCACCACCTGATCAAACTCCACACCCCGTTCCTTCAAACGGCGTTGGTTTAAAGTGTAACCTTGAACCAGATGTTGTTTTAATACATTTGTCGCCCATTGGCGAAATTGCACTCCACGTTGGGATTTGACTCGATAACCAACCGAAATAACATCATCCAAATTGAAGTATTGAATATTATAGGTTTTGCCATCACCAGCAGTATGTGCAAATTTTGCACATACTGAATCTCGAACCAATTCACCCTCTTTAAACACATTATTAACATGCTTTGTGATAACTGAACGCTCACGGCCAAACAACTCTGTCATTTGTGCTTGAGATAACCACACGGTGTCCTGGTCGAGTGAAACTTCTAGCTGCACTTCACCATCGACTGACTGAAAAATTTTTATTTGGTTAACTTCTGTCATGAAATATAGTACATGACCGTAGGTTGGGGTGACGACTGTATGGATGCAGGAGGTAGAGCAACGCATGGAGCGGTTGCCGACGCAGGAACCCCAACGGATTTATATATTTCTACATTATTATTCACCATATCTTCCCTCATCCTCATCGCAACCAGCCCAGCAGGGTGAAATCAATTTTTTTTCAATAAAGCGATGAACACTTGAATGTTTCCAATCAGTTGGCTTGTTCACGTAACCATGCTTAACGGGGTTATAGTGAATATAATCCACATGACGTTCAAAATCATTTTCGTCTCGAATTAAATGCTCCCAAAACCTACGTTGCCAGATACCACGCTCACCTTTATTTTTACGACTGGTCGAAATACGTTCCGCTTTTGCCAAGGTGCGAGAAAAACTACCTTTAATTAAATTCCAGCGTTTGGAAAAATCCGCATCGCTTTCCGGTAGTGTCCAAATCGCGTGCAAATGATCAGGTAAAATTACAATTGCATCGATTTTAAAAGTGTGATTCTGTTTTACCTTTTTTGTCGCTTCACGCAAAACATCAACATGATCCACCAATAATGTTTTGCGTCGTTCGGCAAGATTCACCGTAAAAAAGTATGTCGCACCCGGTACATCGGCTCGTCGATAACGCATCGTTATTCATATTCCCATCATGTAGGTTGGGGGTGACGAAGGAACCCCAACGGTTTGCGTTTAAATTCAACATTGTGTTGGGGTTCGTTCCTCACCCCAACCTACGGTCCTCGGTTTCAAATCGAATTCGTTTTTCTAAGCACTCCAACTATTACTCAAAGCCTCAGCCTGTTTCAAACACAACTCAACAGCTGCATCTGATTTATCTGGCGGATATTTCCACTTCCTCAACGCTCTTCTTACCAAATTACGTAATTTCGCTCTAACACTATCTCTCACTTGCCAATCAACAGTGGTGCTTTTACGCAGTTGCTGGGTTATATGTTTTGCAAGGTCTCGTAGATTGTTATCTCCCAGCTCTCGTACAGCAGACTCGTTTTGTACCAATGCGCGGTAGAAAGCAATTTCATCGGCATTGAGTCCTAGCTTTTCCGCTTCGTTTAAAGCTTCTTCCATTTCTTTAGCCATAGCGATCAACTCTTCGATCACCTGGGCAGTTTCAATGGCGCGGTTATGGTATTTGCGTAAGGTTTCAAGTATACGATCAGAATATTTCTTTTCCGAAACCACATCGGTTTTCATGCGGGCTTTGATCTCGTCACGCAAGAGTTTTTCTAATAGCTCAACTGCCAAGTTCTTTTGTGGCAGGTTCTTAACGTCTTCCAAAAACTTATCTGATAGCAAGCCGATATTCGGCTTATCCAAACCGACCAAGTCGAAAATATCCGCCACACCATCAGCAACAATCGCATTATCGATAATCTGTTTTAAAGCTGAGTGTTTCTCTTCATCAGTACGGCGCTTGTCAATGGTGGTGAACTTGCTAATGGCCGCCTTCACAGCGGATAAGAAAGCAATCTCTTTCTTCAGCGGCTCCACTTCGTCCATGGTACTGCACAGCGTATAGGCCGTTCGAATAACCGCCATCATATTCAGAAAACGTTTCTTGCCATCATCCTGGCCGAGTATATGGTTCATGGCCCCCGGTAACAGCTGCAGGGCATCCGACTCATACTTGCTGTAATCGAATCCCATGGTCGCTCCCGGCGTCCTGCCTCCCGCGACATTCGAACATCCATGTCCAGCCATCATGCCGTGCATGGCATCCATTGCTTCTAACAGCTTAGCGTAGGCTTCACGGGTATCGTGAGTGGGCTCACCTTTACCTTTGGAGGCGGTATAGGTCTTTAGTGCATGTTTTAATTCATTAGCGATGCCGATGTAATCCACCACCAAACCGCCGGGTTTATCTTTAAACACACGGTTGACCCTGGCGATGGCCTGCATCAGGTTGTGGCCTTTCATGGGTTTATCGACATACATGGTGTGACAGTTGGGCGCATCAAAACCGGTCAGCCACATATCCCGCACAATCACCAGTTGCAGCGGGTCGTTGACATCTTTAAAGCGTTTTTCAAACAGCTTCTTGGTCTCTTTGTTATAGATGTGAGGTTGAAGCTTGGCTTTATCCGATGCTGAGCCAGTCATCACCACTTTAATTGCACCCTTGGCGGGGTCTACATCATGCCATTCTGGCTTTATCGCCACGATAGCATTGTACATATCCGCACAGATGTCACGGCTCATACAGACAACCATGCCTTTACCAGGCATAGCCGTGGTGCGGTTTTCAAAATGGACGACTAAATCCTCGCACACTTGCTGTAGTCGCGGCTCGCTGCCCACCAGCTTTTCAAGTGCCGCCCACTGGGACTTGGTCTTCTCCCGCTGCGAAATATCCTCTTCGTCCTCAATCACCTCATCCACTTCATCGTTAAGGACCTCAATCTCTGCCTGTTTGATATCCAACTTAGCCAAGCGAGATTCGTAATAGATAGGCACGGTCGCGCCATCATCCACCGCATCCTGAATATCATAGATAGAGACATAGTCACCAAATACCGCCCGGGTGTCTTTGTCTTGTGCGGATACCGGTGTACCGGTAAATCCAATGAATGTGGCACTGGGCAAAGCATCGCGTAAATGCTTGGAATAACCAAAGGTGTACTTACCGGTTTTGCTATTAAACTTGGCTTTATCGCCGTAGTGGCTACGGTGTGCCTCATCACTCACCACCACAATATTGTGGCGTTGGCTGAGAACCGGGTGAGATACCTCATCACCTAAAAGTGAGAACTTTTGTACGGTAGTAAAAATGATTCCACCAGATTGACGACTCGCAAGCACATCACGAAGACGCTCCCTGTCTGGCATATTTTTGGGATAACCATCATTTTCATCACCTATCCTAATAGGCGTTTGTTTTAAGGTTTCCGCAGCCATACCAAAAGTGTTAAATAGCTGGCCATCTAAATCATTACGATCGGTCACCACTACAATGGTCGGATTATTCATCTCCGGTTGGGCCAACAGTTTACCCGCATAACAAACCATGGAGATCGATTTACCCGAACCCTGTGTATGCCAAACCACCCCCGCTTTTCCGGAACCCGGTACGACTTTTTCTGCATAAGTAGCACGAGGCTCTGCCACCATATCAAGCGCCTGTTGTTGTGATGCTACAACCGTCGCCCTCACCGCTTCACGCACCGCGTGGAATTGGTGATACCCTGCGATCTTTTTAATAACCGCATCACCATCCTGCTCAAACAGAATGAAATAGTGGATGTAATCCAAAAATAGCTCTGGTTTAAAGAAACCTTTCACCAAGGTCTCTAGGCGATACTCAAATAATGGCTTGTCATCTTGATTAGCCACGGTACGCCAAGGCAAAAAACGCTCTTTGTTGGCCGTTAAAGAACCCACCCTAGCATTGATTCCATCACTCACCGCTAACGCCTCGTTAAAAACAAATAGATCAGAGACTTCATCTTTATAGGTTTGTAACTGTTGATAAGCAGACCAAATATCCGCGCTTTCATCGGCCGGATTTTTTAGCTCAATCACTGCCAGTGGCAAACCATTGATAAACACAATCAGATCTGGGCGGCGCATTTGCTTAGCACCCGAGAGAGTGTATTGATTTACTACCAAAAACTGATTATTGGCCGCAGTGGCAAAATCCAGCAACTGCACATAGTCAGTTTTATCCTTGCCTTCGTCTTTAAACTCAACCTTAACCCCCTCCAACAAAAAGCGATGAAAAGCTTTGTTACTTTTGATTAATATCGGAGTTTCAGGCTTGGCGATTTGGTGAGATACGGTTTCCAATACAGAAACCGGAATATGCGAGTTTATTTTTTGAAGTTGTGTTAATAAACGATCAAATAGAACAATCTGACGGTAGTCGGTTCGTTCTGGGTTATCACCATCGGGGGCGATGTCGTAACCACAAACATAGTCGTAGCCGATAGATTTAAACCAATCGAGGCAGAGTTGTTCTAGTTGGTCTTCAGTAATCATTCTACCGCTTTCCCATCATTGGTGATATAAGCCTGTTCCGGGTGGTGTGGGCTTGTGGGATACCGATAACGAAGCCGTCTATCCTTAATCATAGGCTGTAGATAGTCCTTGCGAATACCGTCAATCGAACGGTTTAATAAG
>CALZJE010000019.1 GCA_945787715.1 uncultured Ectothiorhodospiraceae bacterium
TCATTCGCTATGGTTGTGCCTTTGGATTCTGTATCGATAAAAACTTCAACAGTTGAATTGGCTTCAGCAATGCCGTCAATTAGTGGTTTTGAATTGCTCGTTATCCCACTGGTTGGTGATTGAATGGAAGGTCTTTCTGGAGCAACAGTGTCAATAGAAATCGTTAACCCTGTTGAATCGTTGCTTGTGTTACCAGCAGAGTCTTCTGCATTTGCAACAAAAGTATGGGCGCCTTCTGCAAGATCAGATAGTTCGATTTCCCAACCACCGTCTTCAGCTTTTGTACTTCCTAGAGGGGTGTTATTTTCAAAGAGTGTCACTATCGAGTCAGATTCTCCTGTGCCGGAGATAGTCGGTTTTTTAGTGTTATAAATCGTGTTTAGAGATGCAGAAAATTCAGGGATAGTGGGGGGAGTGGCATCTACTATGACAGTTATTGTATCGTTGCTATCACTGATATTTCCCGCAGCATCTTTGGCAACGATTGATAGATTATTCGTGCCGTCGGGAAGCGGTGCATCAAGTTTTAAACTCCAATCTCCATTTTCATCTACTGTCACTACACCAAGTGATGCATCGTTGTGGAAAATTTCCACCATGCTATTTATATCTGCAGTACCCTTTATTTCCGGCTGCTGCTGGCCCTGTATATCCATGGCTTTGGTGATAATAAATGGTATTGCCGGTGGTAATAAATCGATAGTGACTGTGTAAAAATCTGATTCGGTGCTTTTACCTGTTTCTGCATTCGTGGCAATAATTTTAAACTTGTGCTCACCTCCTGTTAATTTGGAAGTTGTCACCATCCAGTTGCCATCAATATCGACACTGCCTTTAGCAAGTTTCTCACCGTTTTCATCGAAGATTTCGATCAAGCTGTTTGATAATCCTTTACCACTAACGATGAGATTTTCAGAATTTGAAAGAGCGCCATCTGCTAAGTTTGTGATGGTAAGAAGGTCATTCGATTTCTGCTTTAGGTCATCTGGTTTCGAGTTATCGCTTGAGTTCGAGCAGGCAGTGAGAAGAATGCTACACAAAACAAGCGATATATTGCGTGAAATAAGTGACTTTTGGCGGGTTATTTTCATGGTTTAACCTTCTTATGAGAATGCTGTCGTTGCGCTAAAAAAGCCATTGATTCATGGAATAGATCATCCAATGACTTTTTTAGGATTATGATTACTCAAGATTTATGGAGTATATCGTTAAAATATTGGCAATGTCAGCTTTCTTAGTTATGGGTTAATAATTATCCGGGCTGCTCATTAAGTGCGCTTTAATTGGTGGTAAAGTGACTTAATCCGAATATTTCATGATTACTACGCGATAATCTCGCGCAACATGATATATCCGGGTTAATTTATTGAGTAAATCGTATATTGGAGTGGCTGTGGTGTATAACTTGGGGAAAAAGGGCTGGCTTACAGTACAGTTGAATAAAGACATCCAAGCTGTGAATTTTAGTTATGAGACTTCCGGAGCGGGCAGCATTTTGTCAGCATTTAAAATATTATTAGGATCGAATAATTTTTTTATATTATGCATATAATTAAGGCTTGCCGGTGTGATTTCCCGGTCGACATAATCTCTTTTGGCAAGTCCGACACCGTGCTCTCCTGAAATTGTTCCGTTGAGTTGAATAACGGTAGAAAATACTTCATCCAGGCATTTGTCGGCATTTTCTGCTTGCAGAGGATCGTCAGGATCAACGAGAAGATTGACATGTATATTCCCATTCCCGGCGTGGCCAAAGTTTACAATCGTGATTTGGTACTTCTGGCTTAATTCTTCGAGCTTATCAATGAGTTCTGGGATCTTAGAAACAGGAACAACCACATCTTCATTGATTTTTTTCGGTGCAACATTTCTTAGCGCGGGTGATAGCGCTTTTCGTGTTGCCCACAATTCGTCGATTTCCTCTTGAGTATTGGGCTCAATAAAACTTAACAGGCCTGCGTTTGTTGCTGCGACTTCTATTTTATTTGCGCCCTCACTTAATGTTGTTGCTGGGCCATCTATTTCAATCATTAACATCGCACCGGCATTTGATGGCAGGTCTGCATTGGAAAAATCACGCACCATATCGATTGCTGTTCCGTCGATAAATTCAAGTGCGCAGGGTGTGAATGGCTGCGCCATAATTGCTGATACTGCTTTTGCTGCATTGTGCATGTTGTTATATATTGCTCGAAGTACACGTTTGCTTTCTGGAAGTGGTGTGAGTTTTAACGTGGCTTCAGTAATAATGGCGAGTGTTCCTTCTGATCCAACTATTAGACGTGTTAGATCGTAGCCCACAACACCTTTTGTTGTGTAGGTGCCGGTAATTATCTCTTTCCCTTCGCCAGTAATTGCTTGTAAACCGAGTATATTTTCTCTCGGCGTGCCATATTTAACAGCGCGAGGGCCAGCAGAGTTATAAGCAAGGTTGCCTCCCACTGTACAAAATGCTGCGCTTGTAGGATCAGGTGGCCAGAAAAAGCCATGTTTTGCAATTGCTACTTGTAACTTTTGATTGGTTACGCCTGGTTGCACCGTCGCAACACGATTCTCAGGATCAATATTAATAATTTTGTTCATTCGTTCAAGCGATAAAACAACACCCTGCTTTATGGGTACAGTGGCTCCTGTTGTCCCCGTTCCTCTTCCACGTGCAACGATGGGTATATTGTGAGTGTTGCAAAGTTGAACGAGCTGAAATACTTGTTCATGTTCTGTGGCGAAAACGACAAGGTCGGGTAATGCGTGTTTCTTGCTATTATCGTATCCATACGACCAGCGTTCTGCTGGGTCTGTTAAGACATTTTCTGAACCAAAAATTTGAATGAATTGTTGAATTGGGAAGCTTGAAGGTAAGTCATTATTCATCGTTAGATATTATTATCGGCGTAGGTAATACATAGGGTTTTACTTCGATGATGTCTTCCGCTTCAAGTCGATCTTCCAGAGATTTTTTTTGTTCTATTTTTTTCTCTTCCGATTTAAAAGAAGCAGCAGTGAGATTACTTTCGAGTTTTCCTTTTTTTGATTCAAATAGTGGGATTACCGCAGTGGCACCTTCGATTTTATTAGCGATTTCAAGAATCGTTTTAGCTTCGTTATTATCTACTAAGCCCATGAGATATATTTTTCGATTAGACGTAACAACTTTAGTATTTGTAATGATACTTTTGTTTAGCATGAGTGAACTTTTAGTTTTTGTCGTTAACCACGAATCATTGTTTGCATCTAATACGGAAAGTTTGGGTTTGAATTCCATGGCGTCAATAACTCTCTCGACATAGCGGAGACTATTGGCTTTTTCAAGGATAATATTTTTACTCTCTTCGTCAGGAACTTCGCCGGTTAATAATACAGTACCGTTGAAACTGGTTACTTTAACGCGAACCTTTTTACCAATTTCTTCATGGCCGTATATAAAGTCGGTAACTTGAGTTTCCACTGATTGGTCTTCAACCAATTTACTTGTGCTGCGTCGGTCTGTCACAGCAACTGCAGTACCTACTCCCGCTATGGCACCAACGATCACAAGAGGTGTTGTGCACGCGCTAATGGAAAACAGAAGGGGTAAACTTATAAGTAAGTAAGGTAATTTTTTCATGATAGTTAACAGTTTTAGTTAAAAGTCTGTGTTGAATGCGTCTTGAATCCAGCTGATATCATTTTGGTGAATAGATATTACATCAAACCGACAAGCTTTGTTAGCGAGTTTAGGATGTTTTTGGAGATACAATTGTGCTGTTAATATAATTTTTTTTTGTTTATGGTAAGTGACCATTTCGGATGGGGCGCCGAATTTATCGCTTTTCCGATATTTAACCTCTATAAATATCAAGCTACTGTTATCTTCTGCGATTATGTCAATTTCTCCGACTTTGCACTTGAAGTTTGATTTTATAATTTTAATGCCATTCTTTTGTAAAAAATCCCTGGCTCTCTCTTCACCTATGTCGCCAATACTTTTCGAGGTTGCTGGGGTGAATCTCAAAACTTAATCCTAGACGAAACAGCTGGACACGCGAATAGAGCGCAGGAAATTGTTTTGAATGGCTATATAAATAAAACCAGGTGAAACAAGAGCCTGTAATACGCCCAGAAGGAAGTGCCCTTGGGGTATATTTCGTGGATCAACTGCTTTTTTTAGGATGATGCTCACAATTTATTCGGATTGGTTACTTGTTAAGTGGCTAGTACTCGGGAGCATTACAGGGCCGCCATTTCTAAATTTTGCCCAACTTAGCTGCCTCATTACCAAATTGGTTTCGCTCATGCTGAGTTCGCCGGTGGCACCTTGTATGTGTGAGTTACTATTAGCGCGCAACCAGTTAAGGTAAAACAAAATGTTGTAGGAGTCAGCTCCTAGCGCATAGAGTCGGTTGAACTTTATGGTTTCATTTGGCCATAGTCGTTGAATATTCAGCTTGATGTCGTCATTTTGGTTGATATTTATTGTCCAGGGCATGTCGCCAACTATAACTCGATTTAAATCACGATCCTTTTTCCTGTTTACATGGCCTGAAAAACTATGAGATGTTGTATAAATCGGTAATTCTGATGCGTGGTGAAAACTAAGCTGTGGCGGAATTAGTCGAGCTTGTCGAGGAAATGCAGCCATGAAAATAAAGTCAATGTCTTGTCTTCTTCGCGGCTCAAAAGTTAACGGTGTGCGAATAATTTTCGACAGTTCCTTTTTTCTGGCGTTGCTTTTATCAATTGCAAGAAGGAATTTAATAGGGGTGGAAAAATCGTTTTTCTTGGCGTTGTATATCGCTTCTGATGTTACTCTACCGCCTAACTCTTCCCACTTAATGCGGAATGCTTCTGTAACACGCCCACCCCATTTGCTGTCTGGAGCAATAATGGCAGCATGATTTAGTCCTTCTTGCCAGGCTTTTTGTGCAATCTGTTGAGCCTCTGCTTCAGGGGATAGAGGAAACTGGTAAAAGTTATTTGAGTAGAAATCTGAATTTTCAATCTGATTTAGTGCTAATGTTGGAATACTATGATCGGTGCCATGAGCCAACATCTCAACGGCTTCTTTACGTAATGGGCCGATAATGACATTTGCTCCATCATCTTTTGCCTGCTGGTATATCTCCAGTATGTTATTAACATCTCCAGCAGTATTATAAATTCTAATGGTAGGTTTGATTTCAGGCGTTTCAGCCGCATAAAAACTTGCTAAGAAACCATCGCGTACTGCCTGTGCGGCGCGTTCATAGTTTCCTGTCATGGGGAGTAGTAATGCGATATTTTCAATCACTGCTGGTTCATCTTCTGCTTGCGGAGCCAGAATGGCGAGCAGCAGATCGCTAACGGGGTGTTCGGGATGAAGGATTTTCCAGGACTTTAGCATGTTACCTAAGCGGAAAGGATTTTTAGAGTTTTTGATTAATAAGCTCAACTCCATCCAATCTTTAACTATGCCTGGTTCTCGTTCATCAACTAGCTCCTGTAACTGAGTGGGGCTATAGCTTATAAAACCTTTGATAATGGCATGTTGGTTCGCCTGTTGTGCTGCTTCATCGCTATTGAGCAATTCGTCTAGCTTAATTCGTTCAAGGGTTGCGGATTTGATATCACCTGCAAGGTTGTAAGTACCAATGAGTAATTTCAAAATATCCGCTTTAGTGGCGAATGATGTGAAGTCTTGAAATTGAACAAGATCCAACCATTGTGAACTCAGCTCAGCGTTACGATTGTTAATTTCAAGACGGGCATTAAGGTATGCAAAATAAACGAGCTGTGTTTCTGTTAACTTATTGTTTGTTATTTCATTGAGTAAATTGCGTGCGTGGTCGAAATGTTCTGCATCAATCAGTAAGTTAATTGCTTTCAATTGAATTTGTTGCTTTTCGGGTGATTGTTTTTGATTTGCCAAAGCTAGATAGGCCATTGCTGCTTCAGTTAACATTCCTTTTTCGACCAGGATTGATGGGTCATCCGTTGACATTATTGAGCCATCTGAGCGTGCGCCCTCTAATTGTGAGTCGGAGGGTTTATGCCCCACGGATGCACAGCTTGCCAGAAAAATGGAGATTGCAGCGGCATAAATTAGCCTAGTGTTGCGGTAATTCAATAGTTCATCCTAAAGTCTGTCGTTGTTTAAATACTCAAGCGCATAATTTAATGTTGATTTTACTACGTTTAGTTTGTCCAAATAAAATTAAATTGGTTGCGTGTGTTTTGAGTTAAAATTTATTCAAAGTCGTTTCACCACAGTTCATCGATGGAGTAATTAGTGTCCTCTCAAACATTGCAAAAAACAGGAAATATCTATGTGGTCGCCACCCCTATTGGGAACTTGGGTGATATGTCGCCGCGGGCCGTTGAGACATTACAATCTGTTGATTTAATACTCGCAGAAGATACTCGGCATAGTAAACCTCTCCTACAGCACTTTCAGATTCAAACTAAGTGCCAGGCTTTTCATGAGCATAATGAAAAAGAAATTTCAGAGGGATTATGCCAACGTGTGCTGCAAGGTGAATCAATAGCCATAATTTCAGATGCTGGTGTGCCATTGGTTAGTGATCCCGGCTTCCCTCTCGTTCGGCTTGCGCATCAATACAAAATTCCTGTTCTTTCAGTGCCGGGTGCTTGCGCGGCCATTAGTGCCTTGTCTGTATCTGGCTTACCGACCGATAGGTTTAGTTTTGAAGGTTTTTTGCCATCAAAGCGGTCAGCTCGCCAACGTGTTTTGAATGAGCTAGTTAAAGAGTCAAGAACCATGGTGTTTTATGAAGCGCCTAGGCGATTGATTGATACACTGGAAGATATGCAATCTATATTTGGTTCGGAGCGCAGAGTGGTGCTTGCGAGGGAGCTTACCAAATTATTTGAAACTGTCCGTAACGCTCCGGTAAGTGAGTTGCTCGATTTCGTGAAATCTGATGAGAATCAACGCAAAGGTGAGTGTGTACTTCTGCTTGAGGGGGCTGTATTGGAAGATTTAGATGCGAGCTCTGTGGAGAGTAAGGAGTTACTTCGTATTTTATTAGACGAGCTGCCTGTGAAACAATCCGTGTCGATTGCTGTGAAGATAACCGGAATGAATAAAAACCGTCTTTATCAAGAAGCACTTGAATTGAAAGAGAACTAGAAGTAAGCAATCGCTACCTTGTTAGCCTTTGATTATCCTGAATTTACCGCTGCCTAGATTTTTATCTGTTATACTTCCACCAGAGTCGGCTGAGCAGTCGCTATTATGTTTCACTTTTGTTGATTCATAGTGGAGGAAAGTCCGGGCTCCAGAGGGTAAAGTGCCAGGTAACGCCTGGGAGGCGTGAGCCTACGGAAAGTGCCGCAGAAAATATACCGCCTGATTGTTTCGGCTTTCAGGTAAGGGTGAAAAGGCGAGGTAAGAGCTCACCGCGCCGGTGGCAACACTCGGTGGCAGGGTAAACCCCACTTGGAGCAAGACCAAATAGAGGCGTAGATAGTCTTTGACTATACCGTGTGACCCGCACGACGCCTGGGTAGGTTGCTTGAGGTAAGCGGTGACGTCTAACTCTTGAATTAAAAGGTTTAGTTTGTCACTGCTACGCTCCTACCCAGGAGTGCTACTAAAATTATTACAAAACATAATGGTAATTTCTATTTCAGGTGGCAAACCCCCGTCGATTTGAGAACCATGCTAGGGAGCTAATAAAGTGCTCTTAGCACAGTAAAGACAAATTATGCGATTTTGGTGTAGAAATGAGAATTCACTCTAGGCAATTTTCAGTGTGTCAGAGATTTTACTCGTCATTGATTTTCATCATCGTCAGGCCAACATAGGTAGTCCAGCGTAAGCCGTTTCATAGAATATGAATCTTGCATTGAAAAATCTTCGGGTTTGGCGACAATTTCCATATTAGGTGGATAATGGTCAAACTCTAAATCTTCATTAACTTGCATCATTGTAAGACAGCTTTCGTTATCGTCTATTATTTTGACATGCCTCAATAGAATTTCTCTTATTTCTATTTCTTTTTCATTGCTGCAATTGGAGTATAGGAGAGCTGTTATAGAAACATCGTAATTATCAACTTCTTGGCTATCTGGATTTACATATACATACAAATCAACAATATAATCTTTGTTTTCTTCGAAGAAATTTGAGAAGCCAGTTTCAGCATTCCTCAAGTGATTAGTTATAAATGCGTGATTAAAATTATCCGGTAATGGCTGACGAGTGTAACGGTTTACTCGCCATGTAAGCAATATCTCTTTTGATCTATCACTTAATGTCTTAGCGTTTTTCGGAAGATGCTCTTCGAAGAATTCCTTTGAGATATGGCTAATCTTGTTTACTTCGCACTCCCAAAAGGCACTATCAATTTCGATTTGAAGTTTTTGAAGATTTCGTGCCTTTTGGACCCGTACATTAGCGTTATTAATTTTTTTTGCAGCTAAAACCTCAAGATACTTTTCCGTTGGGTTCGAGATGTCGCAATCCTGTGTCAAAATTATTAGCTTATGTTCTTTCTCGATTGGTTTTTTTCTATACTTTTCTATAGCTCTGCATGTCATAATATGCTCTTTCAGAGCATTATTTAAATCTATTCCTTCGATATAACCGCCCTGGCAAAATCCTTTTTGAAGTAAATTTGACGGCATGCAATTTCTCGATTATTAGCCTGCTCTTGTGACTGAACGAGAGATTATACGCTGCTTTGTAAGCGATAACTCTTCCGGGTCATTTTCCATAGAATTTAGTTTTTCCTGCACCTGTTTTGCGATAGTCATTACTTGCTGGGCATCTAATGGCCGTTGCTTTAAGTGTTGTAAAAGAGTCTTGCCTTCAACAATTATAGATTTTAGTCCTCGCTTAAGGTCTCTACCAACTTCAGCTTCGACCTGTAGGGCTAAATCATAAATTCTATTGTATGCATCCATATCTTTGGGAGCTTCTTTTTTAGAGATATGGTTATATAAAGAGGGGCGTGAAACACCTATTAAATTGGCTGCTTGTGATGCGTTTAATCCAAATACAGAACGAATTTTTTTCACCATTTCATTAATGGTGTTGACTGTTTTCACTCGATCATCGCTTACATTAGCGCGTAGTGTATATACACCTTCAGATGAACTGATCACGCTGTTGGAGCTAATTAAAACATTATGATCATTAATAAAGCTGAATGGCTGTTCATATTGCTCACCATTAAACTCAGAGCGATAAACTATATTGGTTGGATACGACGCTTGATCAATATAATCGATATAATTTACGTCAATCTGCATCTCTATACTTTCTCCGCACTTTCGAATTCCCAATCCTTATCGCATACACTTCTATTTAATAAACCACTAAATGTTTCGCGGGTTAAAATATGCGCTTCTTTAAATACTTTTCTAGAGTCAAATTCTTTTAGTTCCACCTTTTTTAACACTCCAGCTTGAGTGGAAAGCAATGCGTAATTATTGTCTTTACTAGTTGCATCCTCCCAATTTTCGCGAACTTTAATTGGCATTCCAAAAGTAGTATCTGGCTCACTTAACATATCAGGCATATATTTCTGAACTTTTCCATCCACTTTTGGAAGTTGCTCAAGATTAATTATAATCCTTTGTGTAGGGTTAACTACTCGAGTGACTTGAACTACTCCGGCTTGATGTAAGTCGTTTTGCTCTTGTTCAACTAAGTATAATGGTAAAATGTTGTTTGGCTCTTTAAAGTAATCACTTAGGTTTCGTTTATTTGTAGGGGCTATAATATCAACATAGCTTAGAGTAAACTCTTTTGCTACAGAGTAACCAATTGCATCAACGGTATTAATTAAAGTTTTAATTACTTCATTAAGTTGGTCAATAAATTCGTTGTATGTTGCATACTTGGTTGTTCTCCACTCGATATTGTTCCTGTCGATTATGAGGCACACTGTTTTGTCTGAGTTAAAATAGCCTAAACGTTGAAAACTAGTAGTGGTAGAGTTTATTTTATGATTATCTGTATTTGCGGAAACACTTAAAACGCTTCCTTCGCTCTTATAGAATTCAAATCCAAGTTTTAATAATTCTTGCTGAACACTTGCTGTCTGATCATGCGAAAATTCAGGTAATTGATTAGTTGTAATCCTTGCCGTAGCATAAATCAGCGGTGCTTTTTTAAATCGACCGGCCATATTTCCCTCTCTTTGCTTTATGTCCTATGCTAGACACTTTGTTAGACACTATAGCGGACATTTGTTCATATTCAATAGTCTTGCCAGATATTATTAAGTCTTTTTTAGGTTTACCTACGTAAGGCGCAGAAAAAGTGTATTATTTAGGTTGTTTTCTAACCATAAAAGACATGTTGTTAGTTAATTCTTAGATTTATACGAGACGCCGCAACCATGACTACATTCGCTTATTGTAGAGTTAGTATTACTGATCAAAATCTATCAGCTCAGAAAGAAGCAATCACAAAGAGATATCCAAGCTGCGTAATCCGAGAAGAAAAAGCTTCTGCCACTTCAAGAGAAGGGAGGCCAGTTTTAGAATTGATTCTTGATATGGTGACGGAAGGTGACAAAGTAGTCGTATGGAAGCTAGATTGTTTTGCACGAAATACACTAGACCTAATAAACATAGTTCAAATGCTAGAAAACAAAGGTGTTAGTTTAGAGATACTAGATCGAGCTATAGATACTTCTACTGCATCAGGTAAAGCTTTTTCACAGATGCTGGGGGTATTTACTGAGTTTGAAACAAACCTTCGTAAGAAGAGACAGCAAGCAGGTATAGTTAAAGTTAAACAGGAAGGTAAGTACAAAGGCAGGCAAGCAATAATCAACGTTGAGCGAGTTAAACACCTTAAATCTCAAGGTATGGGTGCGAGCACTATAGCTAAACAATTAGGTATCTCTGGCTAGTGTTTATAGGGTGCTTGAATAGTCCCGCTGACATTTCAAAATTATAAGATTTAACAGTACAGTGAGTGAGTATTGTTGAGCGGCCTAGCCGTATATTTCGATTATTTGCTACTAATATATTTGAAAATAAAGTGTGCAATATTATCCCCTCTTCATTTAATCAACCACTTGGATGCAGTAGTGTAGCTAGAGTCTAGGCTTACAGGCCGACTCTTTTTCTTTCGCTCTTATCAATTCAGATGTGAGTACTAACTAACAAAAAACTGTTATCCTGCTTCATGTGTAGAAATATTCAAATGATTGAGTTCAAAATTATCAATTTTGGTAATTACCGATAAAAATCTTCTAACTTATTGTAAATTAAGTATAATGCATGTTCCTCTTACGACTCTTCCAGATCATCCCCAAATAGCCGAGCTAACTTCTTGACGGTATAGGATTTGCTGCCTATAGTGGAGGATAGTGGTATATTGTGGGTAATCGTAGGTAAATTTGAGTGCAAGGTCTATTTAGGGGCGCCAGTAATTTAAGTCTTGATGTGAAGGGCCGGCTTTCGGTTCCTGCACGTTATCGTCAAGAATTATTGGATAGCTGCGAAGGTAATTTGATCATGACTGTTGATCATATTGACCAATGCCTGCTGCTCTATCCAATGCATGAGTGGATAGAGATTGAGAAAAAGGTCTCTGCCTTACCTTCATTAAATAAAACAGCGCGTGTTTTAAAGCGCTTGCTCATTGGCTATGCCACTGATGTCAATATGGATAAAGTCGGTCGTTTATTGGTCCCACCTCCTTTGCGAGAATTTGCGACTCTAGATAAACAAATAGTACTGATTGGCCAAGGAAGCAAATTTGAGATATGGGATGAAGTGAAATGGAAGCAATCTACACAGGAGTGGATGGAGGAAGAAGCGAATAAAGATGAGCTAATTGGCGACATAGCATCACTCACATTTTAGACGGCGATAATAAATGCACAAATCAGTACTGTTTGATGAGTCCATTGAGGCTCTAAATATTAAGCCTGACGGAATTTATATTGATGGTACGTTTGGCCGCGGTGGGCATTCGCAAGCGTTGTTAAGCAAGCTTGGGCAGAATGGTCGATTATACGCTTTTGATAAAGACCCAGATGCAATTCGCCATAGTAGCGAGATTTTTGCTAACGAAAAGAAGTTTGTCATTGTGCAAGATTCATTCGGAAACCTAAAGCGGAATGCAGATTTATGGGGTATTAGCCATAAGGTCGATGGTATTTTGTTGGATCTTGGCGTTTCTTCGCCGCAGTTGGATGATGCGTCTCGTGGGTTTAGTTTTCTACGTGATGGGCCATTGGATATGCGCATGAATCCAGATGCAGGGTTAAGTGCTGCAGAGTGGCTAGCTGAGGAAAAAGAGTCTGAAATCGCGCGTGTATTAAAGCTATATGGTGAGGAACGTTATGCGAAGCGTATTGCTAAAGCCATTGTGAAAGCGAGAGAAGAGTCAGACATTACATCAACGAAACAGTTGGCAGATATTGTGAAAGAGGCGCATCCTGCTTGGGAAAAACATAAACATCCTGCAACGCGAGCGTTCCAGGGGATACGAATTTTCATCAATGAAGAGTTGAGCGATGTTGAGTCGTGTTTGCAGCAGTCACTTGATGTGCTTGCAGTCGGTGGACGTTTAGTCGTTATCAGCTTTCATTCATTGGAGGATCGAATCGTTAAACGATTTATCCAACATAATGTTAAGGGTGATGAGTTCCCGCTTGATCTACCCATAATGAACTCCGCATTAAAACAAAAACTAAAAAAAATCGGTAAATTAATTACACCAAGCGATCAAGAAATCGAGGCGAACCCTCGAGCTCGAAGTGCAAAATTGCGCGTGGCGGAGTTAATTGCATGAAATCCTTGCTAGACAATATCAATGGCAAAATATTAGTGCTGGGAATGTTAATACTATTTGTTGCTGTATCTGCTATTGGCGTTGTTTATACCAAGCATTTGAATCGTAAATATTTTACTGAATTGCAGAGGATAGAAAAACACCGTGATGAGATGAATATTGAATGGGGACAGCTGCAGTTAGAGAAAAGCACATTTGCCACCAGTAGTGAAATTGAAAAAGCCGCGCGCGAAAAGCTGGGGATGAAGCAACCTCCCTTGAATGAAATTATTATGGTTAAGCCATGACGCAGAAAAACAATAACGAGATGACTAATAACTCTCCTGCTTGGCGCTATTATATGGTAATAGCGGCAATGTCATGCGTTGCAGTTTTTCTTTCGTACCGTGCATTAACTATTCAAGTGATGGAAAATGACTTTCTAAAAAATGAAGGCGATGCTCGTCATCTAAGAACTATTTTATTGCCTGCTCATCGAGGGATGATCTCTGATCGAAATGGCGAAGTATTGGCGATTAGTAGCCCGGTGGTTTCTGTTTGGGCGAATCCACAAGCCGCACCTAAAGAGCCATCAAAATATAAAGAGCTTGCTGAGCTAATCGAAATCTCCGAAAAAAATATTAGTCAAATGATTGCTGGTAAGCAGGATAAAGAATTTGTTTATTTACGGCGCCAAATGAATCCGACAATTGAAGACAATGTGCGGGCACTTAAAATTCCAGGTATTTCAGTAGTCCGTGAATTTAAACGCTACTACCCTGCCGCAGAAGTAACATCTCAATTAGTAGGTTTTACAGATATTGATGATAAAGGTATCGAAGGTGTTGAACTACAATTAGACGATTTTCTGAAAGGTAAGCCAGGTCAGGATCGTGTGGTGAAAGATCGCATGGGACGAATTATAGATTCAATTGACCTATTGGAGATTCCCGAGTCAGGGAAAAATGTTGAACTGAGCATTGATAAGCGTCTGCAGTATATCGCGTATCGTGAGCTTAAAAAGCAAGTGCAAGCGCATAATGCAGCAACTGGAAGCTTGGTATTAATGAATGTGCACACTGGGGAAATTTTAGCGATGGTTAACGAGCCTTCGTATAACCCAAATCGAATCACGAAATCAGATGCACCTAATTTTCGTAATAGAGCAATGACCGATTTAATCGAGCCTGGATCAACTATCAAGCCATTTATCGCAGCAACTGCATTAAAGAGTGGGATGTTTAGTTCACATACGTTGATTGAAACAAACTCTGGCGTTTTAAAGGTCGGTAAAAATTATGTGAAAGATACCCATGACTACGGTGATCTAGATTTAGCAGGTGTTATTGCAAAATCCAGTAATGTAGGTATTAGTCTCGTTGCATTGCAATTATCCAAGGAAATGATCTGGGAATCTTTATCTGATTTTGGCTTCGGTGAATTAACGGGCAGCCAATTTCCAGGTGAACGAAAAGGCATGCTGCCTTTTTTTGGTGAATGGGATGAGTTCGAGCAAGCTACTTTAGCATTTGGTTATGGTATATCGGTTACACCGCTTCAGCTAGCACAAGCATATGCAATGATAGCAAACGGTGGTTATTTAAAACCTGTCACGCTGTTGAAGCGCGATACAACGCCAAAAGGCAAACAAATATTAAGTGAAGAAGTCACGCACGAGATTATGTTGATGTTGGAGTCGGTTGTTACACGCGAAGGGACAGCGTTGCAGGCTGATATTCCAGGTTATCGTGTGGCGGGAAAAACCGGTACAGCCAAGAAAATTGGTAAACATGGATATATGGATAAAAACTATCTTGCAATGTTTGCCGGTGTTGCACCTGTTAGTAATCCACAATTAGTTGCTGTGGTAGTTATTGATGATCCAGATATTAAAACTGGATATTACGGTGGTGTTGTCGCTGCGCCAGTATTTTCTCGTGTGGTTTCGGAAGCCTTACGCCTTTTGGATATTGCTCCAGACGATGTGCACGAAAAACCCTTGCGTATTGCTCAGGCAGAAGGAAGTATGCATTGAATGCGTTTCCTTCCATAAAGCTAAACAAGTTATTGCATGGCTTTGCTGAATGCGAGTCTCCTCGTAATCCTGATATAACTGGGATGACAGTAGATAGTCGCATAGTTAAGGAAGGTGATCTTTTTTTTGCGTGCAAAGGCGCTAATCTGGATGGCACTCAATATATAGAAAATGCCATTGATGCTGGGGCCGCTGCCATAGTTGTAGGTTCTGCCTCTAGTGTAGCTGATAGTTTAGCTGACGAAAAATCGGTTCCTGTTTGTGTTGTTGAAAATTTAAATATTCGGCTGGGAGAAATTGCAGCACGTTTTTATCAGCAGCCAACTGAGCAAGTAAAAGTTGTCGGCATTACTGGTACAAACGGTAAAACTTCATGCTCACATATCATGGCGGAATGCCTCACACAATTGGATATCACTTGTGGTGTGATTGGGACAATGGGAGCCGGTGTATGGGGCCAACTAAAACCTTTAGGTAACACTACGCCGGGCGCAGTTGAATTGCAAAAGCTCTTAGCTGAACTGCGGGGTGAAAAAGTACAAGTCGTATCGATGGAAGTCTCATCACATGGTTTGGAGCAGTATCGTGTGAATGGATGCCAATTTGATGTTGCTGTGTTTACCAACTTAAGCCGTGATCATCTGGATTATCATGGCGATATGGAAACTTATGGCGCTTCTAAGTTAAAGCTGTTTACCGAGCATTCAATACGAAAAGTTGTTGTTAATCTGGATGATGATTTTGCGCGGAATATTATTGATGCACTGCCGCCTGGCGCTGCAATCATTGGTACGACACTAAGTCGCGACACCATATCAACTGATTGTGGATTGTTGAAGGCTGAGATTGTTAATACCAACCGTACCGGTGCTCAGGTAAAGGTCGAAAGTGAATTAGGTCAAGGTGAGTTTCATACTTCTCTGCTAGGCGATTTCAATATAAGCAACCTGTTGAATGTGTTGGCTACACTCTTATTATTAGATGTCTCATTCGAAGATGCATTAAAGAGTTTGGAATATGCTCGAGCACCTAATGGCAGATTGGAAACTTATTTCAATGAGAATTCACCCTTGGTTGTGGTGGATTACGCACATACGCCTGATGCATTGGAAAAAGCCTTATTGACGCTGAAACATCATACTAGCGGTAAGCTATTTGTACTTTTTGGCTGTGGCGGTGATCGGGATAAAGGTAAACGTCCTGAGATGGGAGCAGTGGCTGAGAAATTCGCGGACGTAGTCTGGATTACAAATGATAATCCTCGTTCAGAAAAACCAGAGTTAATTGTTGAAGATATTCTTGCCAATATAAGGGATCAAGACCGAATCATTGTTGAATTGGATAGAGAAAGAGCAATTCGCGGGATTATTAACACCGCAACTATGAATGATGTGGTTCTGGTGGCAGGTAAAGGGCATGAAGATTACCAAATCTTTGGCACTGAATTTCATGACTTCAGTGATCGTGCTGTTGTGGCTGCAATCATAGCTGAGGCTGCCTGATGACTGAAACGTTAACCACATATTCTTTAAAAAATGCGGCAGCGGTGTTGGATGTTCCTTGTGGCAACGAGGCATTGTTCAAGCGTGTATGCACTGATAGTAGAACACTAGAAGAAGGTGATTTATTTGTCGCATTGAAAGGGCCAAATTTTGATGGGCATGATCACGTTGCGCAAGCAAAAACTAAAGGTGCTATTGGGGCAGTTGTCAGTGAAATCCAAAAGTCTGAGTTGGTCCAACTTAAAGTTAAGGATACACGCCTTGCACTTGCAGAACTTGCAAAAGCGAGACGAGCTGCTTTTAAAGGGAAGGTAATTGGTTTAACGGGAAGTAACGGCAAAACAACAGTTAAAGAATTTATTGCAGCGATTTTGAGTAAATCTGGCAAGGTGTTAGCAACTCGCGGCAATCTCAATAATGACATTGGTTTGCCATTAACATTACTCGAATTAAAGGGCGATGAAGATTTCGCAGTGATTGAAATGGGTGCAAACCATCATGGTGAAATCGCATTTTTAACAAATATTGCTAAACCTGATGTTGCCGTGATTACCAACGCTGGTGCCGCACACCTTGAAGGCTTCGGCAGTTTGGAAGGTGTTTCACAAGCCAAAGGCGAGATTTTTTTAGGATTAACTACGCAAGGTAAAGCCATTGTAAATCTGGATGATAAATACAGCGATTATTGGCAAGGTCTTGTTGGAAAGTTTGAGATGATTGGGTTTGGTATCGATAGCAAAGGTGCATTGGTTACTGCTTCTAACCTTCATGATAACGATGGTAAAAACTCGTTTCTTTTGAAAACCCCAGCCGGTGAGTGTGAAGTTAGTCTGAATTTGTCGGGCATCCATAATGTGTGTAATGCATTAGCGGCAGCTGCGGTTTCTTATGCATTGGGAATTGAGTTAGAGAAAATTAAATCGGCTTTGGCAGAGATGCGGCCGGTAAAAGGTCGTTTGAATTTTGTCAGTGGTCGTAATGATTCGCTGGTGATTGATGACACATACAATGCCAATCGGGATTCAATGAAAGCTGCCATTGATGTGCTTTCAAAACGAGGCGGTAAAAGAATTGCCGTATTGGCTGATCTTTTTGAGTCCGGTGAAGATGCGGTTTTACTACACCAGGAAATTGGTGAGTATGCGAGGGAAAAAGGAATCAATGCATTATTCACATTAGGCGAGCTAAGTAAACACGCACTGGATGCATTTGAGGGTGAGGGTAAACACTTTTCAAGCAAGAATGAATTGATAAAACAGCTACAATCTATTCTAGATTCGAATACCACTGTGCTTGTTAAAGGATCACGTGGTATGAGAATGGAAGAGGTTGTAGGGCAGATAATTGTGGAGCATAACTGAGTGTTACTTTTACTGGCAGATTATTTATCACAATTTGATCCTGGATTTAAGGTATTCAGATATTTAACCCTGCGTATGATTTTGGGCGTGTTAACGGCGTTAATTATTGCTTTTGTGGTTGGACCAAGAATGATTCGAGCGCTTGGTAAATATCAACAGCCAATTCGAGATGATGGTCCGCGAAGCCATTTATTGAAAGCAGGAACTCCCACAATGGGAGGTGCGTTAATTCTTGTGGCTTTGGCGGTGAGCACGTTGCTATGGTCTGATTTATCGAATCGATATGTGTGGATAGTATTACTTACAACTGCAGCATTCGGTGCCATTGGTTTTTTGGATGATTACAAAAAATTAATCAAAAATGATCCAAAAGGATTGCCTGCAAAAGAGAAATATGCGTATCAAAGTATTGCGGGATTGTTTGCAGCAATTGCACTTTATGCATCAGCTAGTGTGCCAGCTGAAACAGAACTGCTGATTCCATTTTTTAAAGATTTAACGATCGATATGGGCATCTGGTCAATTTTATTCACTTATCTAGTGATAGTGGGCACTAGTAACGCAGTCAACCTGACAGATGGTCTGGATGGTTTAGCGATTATGCCAACTGTTTTGGTGGGCGGAGCATTAGGATTGTTTGCTTATGCTGCCGGCCATTCGCAGTTTGCGGAATATCTGTCTATTCCCAATATAAGTGGCGCCGGTGAAGTTGCGATTTTTTGCGGTGCTTTGGTAGGCGCTGGTTTAGGATTTTTATGGTTTAACACATATCCAGCGCAAGTGTTTATGGGCGATGTGGGTGCGTTGGCATTAGGTGCTGCGCTTGGAGTGGTTGCCGTCGTGGTGAGGCAGGAACTTGTACTTTTTATTATGGGTGGTGTTTTTGTTGTAGAAACACTCTCTGTCATTGTGCAAGTAGCTTCGTACAAATTAACCGGTAAACGGGTATTTCGTATGGCCCCGATTCATCATCACTTTGAATTAAAAGGATGGGCCGAGCCTAAGATTATTGTCCGGTTTTGGATTATAACTTTGATTTTAGTTTTATTTGGATTGGCAACGTTAAAAATTCGATAGACCTAAAAAGATCGGTCTATCGCGAATTTATAGCGCAAAATATTGAATACGCTCTGGGCTTAAGAGCTTGTATAAGTAATCGAGATTCAATTGATCTTTCTGGATTAATAGGTGTCAGAGGAAGATGACCAAAATAGCTGCAAACAAAATAAAAAAAGAAATGCAGAAAAAATTTGTCGTTGGCCTGGGGCTTACGGGCTTGTCCTGCGTACGCTATTTAGTCAGCCAGGGGTTTGATGTTGCCGCATTTGATACCCGCAAAACAGCGCCTGGATTAGAAGTATTGAAACGTGATTATCCCAATGTTCAAATTTATACGGGAGATATTACAGATGATATGTTGGATGATGTTGAGCAAGTTATTAGTAGCCCGGGGATTAGCTTGGATTATCCGCTATTGATAGCAGCGAGAAAACGAGATATTGAAATTATTGGTGATATTGAAATATTTTCCCGATTGGCAAAGGCACCAATAATCGCGATTACAGGATCCAACGGAAAAAGTACAACAACGACTTTGCTGGCTGACATGATTAAAGCGGATGGTAAGCAAGTGAAAATGGGAGGCAATATTGGTGTGCCTGTGCTCGATTTGCTTGCAGAAGATGTAAATGTTCCGGATTTTTATGTCTTGGAGTTGTCAAGTTTTCAACTGGATACAACTTCACATTTAAAAGCCAAAGCAGCGGTGATATTAAATATTTCAGAAGACCATATGGATCGTTATAACAGTCTGGACCAATACGGCAACAGTAAGCTTATTGTTTATAAAAATGCAGAATTTTGTGTGATCAATGCTGAAGACCAATGGTTGCAAGATAATGTGAAAGATAAAGAAGGGTTTGTAAGCTTTACAACTAAAGAACCATATCCTGGTCAATATGGCTTAAGAACTGTTGATAAAAAAGAATGGATTGCGTTTGGTGAAGAGCTATTCATTGAAATAAAAAAGCTTAAAGTGCAAGGCAAGCATCAAATAGCTAATGTATTAGCTGCAATAGCACTAGGTGATATATGTGGGTTATCACGTAAAAACATGTGTAACGCTTTGAAAAAGTTCCAGGGTTTAAAACATCGAACTCAATTCGTTTCAAAGATAAAAGGCGTTACTTATATCAATGACTCAAAAGGCACTAATGTTGGAGCAACGGTCGCTGCCGTAAATGGGTTAGATGGACCAGTTGTCTTAATAGCGGGTGGCGTTGGTAAAGGTGCAGATTTTTCTGATCTAAGAGATGCTCTGAAAGACAAAGTAACTTATGTCATTTTAATAGGAAGAGATGCCAGTTTGATTGAAAACATGATATCGGGAGTTGTTCCGGTTGTTCATGCAGAAAGCATGGAAGACGCAGTTTGGCTTTCAGCTGATGTGGCCAAAAAAGGTGATTATGTTTTGTTATCTCCTGCCTGTGCAAGTTTTGATATGTTCAGTAATTATGAGCAGCGGGGAGAAGCTTTTATGCAAGCAGTTGAACAAGTAGCGAGTGAATTGAAAAATAATGACGGCTAAGTCATCAATTGAAACTGGATTCAACAAATTTCGCGAACGTCGAGATAGCGAAGGTTTGCTTGTGGATCCTATTTTATTGATCTGTAGCTTCAGTCTTTTATTTGTTGGTCTGATTATGATGACATCAGCCTCTATTTCAGTTGCGGATAAAAATTTCAGTGACCCTTTTCACTATATAAATCGGCAATTGATTTTTGCTTGTGTTGGTTTGTTGGCTGGTTTTATTGTTTGGAAAACACCGTTGCATTTTTGGGATATGGTTCGCCCGATTTTGTTAGTTGCAGGATTGCTATTACTTGTCGCTCTAGTGATTCCTGGTGTCGGGCATACTGTAAATGGAAGTACTCGTTGGATTCGATTAGGTAGTGTAAATATTCAAATTTCTGAAATCATAAAAATATTTATTGTGATTTATTTAGCCGGTTATTTAAGAAAACATTACGCAGTGATTTCGGAATCCTGGCGTCTGATGCTTGTACCAATAGCATTGTTAATGTTGATTGCTGGGCTGTTGTTGATGCAACCCGATTTTGGCTCAACGGTGGTAGTTTCAATTACGGTTTTTTCAATGCTTTGGTTTGCTGGAGTGAAATTACGTTTCTTTACAATGTTATCGCTCTTAAGTGGGATAGCATTGGCATTTGTCGCGTACTCAGAAGATTACAGAATACAGCGCTTGACATCATTTATTGATCCATGGAAAGACCGGTTTGATTCGGGTTTTCAGTTAAGTCAATCGCTCATCGCTTTTGGCCGAGGGGAGTGGTTTGGTGTGGGGTTAGGTGAGAGCGTTCAGAAATTAGGTTACTTGCCAGAAGCGCATACTGACTTTGTTTTTGCGGTACTTGCGGAAGAGTTAGGGGTTATAGGAGCCATTGTTGTTATTTGTTTGTTTGCGTGTATCGCCTGGCGAGCTTTTAGTATAGGTCGCCGATTACAGATGAGGAAAGAATATTTTGGTGCTTATCTCTGTTATGGATTAGGTGCGGGGTTGATATTTCAAGCTTATGTAAACATTGGTGTGAATATGGGAGTATTGCCAACGAAAGGTTTAACATTACCACTAATGAGCTATGGCGGAAGTAGTATGGTGATGTCCTGTGTAGCTATCGCTTTTTTATTACGCGCAGATTATGAATTGAGATATCAGTTCAGTGAAGATTCAAAGGAGCGTAGAGCATCATGAGCCGGTCTGCGCTAATTATGGCTGGTGGAACTGGCGGACATGTGTTTCCAGCACTTGCTGTAGCTCAAAAGTTACAAGAACAAAATGTCAAAGTAACATGGCTGGGAACTAAAAAAGGTCTTGAGGCGGACATAGTTCCAAAGGCTGGGATCGAAATTGATTGGATTACGATAAATGGTTTGCGAGGTAATGGAATAGTTGGCTGGATTCTAGCGCCTTATAGATTGTTAATTGCAATACTGCAAGCTAGAAAAGTTATGCAGAAACGTAAACCTGATTTTGTTTTAGGTATGGGTGGCTTTGCCGCTGGACCCGGAGGTGTTGTTGCGTGGTTGAATGGAATACCTTTGATAATACATGAGCAAAACGCAATTCCAGGAATGACGAATCGATTATTGAGTATTATCGCCAAGCGAGTGTTGCAAGCTTTTCCCGAAGCATTTGAGGTTTCGAAAAATGCGTTGACCATTGGTAATCCGGTTCGAGAAACGTTTGTCAATGTGACACCTCCTCTAGAAAGATTTTCATCACGTGAAGGAAGTAGCTTTAGACTCTTAGTCGTTGGTGGGAGCTTAGGTGCGCTTGCTTTAAATAATGTATTGCCAAAAGCTATTGCAAAATTGCCAGAAGAGACTTCCATTGATGTATGGCATCAAACCGGTAAAAGACATTATGAAAATACATTGGCGCTATACAACGAAGCGAATGTAACAGCGAAAGTTGCTCCATTTATTGAAGATATGGTGGAAGCATACTCTTGGGCAGACATTGTTATTTGTCGTTCAGGCGCATTAACGGTTTCAGAGCTTGCTGCGATAGGTGTCGGTTCAATTTTGGTTCCGTTTCCACATGCAGTGGATGATCATCAAACTAAAAATGGGCAATTTCTTGTTGACTCAGGTGCGGCAATATTGATTCAACAAAAGGCTTTAAATGATGAGGGATTGGCATCAATACTATGCGATTTTTTGACTCATCGAAGCAAAGTCATTCAAATGGCTGAAGCAGCTTACGCGCTACGAAAAATTGATGCGGCAGATATCGTTGTTAAACAATGCTATGAGGTTGCTTATGTTTGAACGCATGTTTGCAAATAAGCGAAATCAAAATGATATGGAGCGAAGTAAGCACATTCATTTTATTGGTATTGGCGGCTCGGGCATGAATGGGATTGCTGAAGTCTTATTAAATCTTGGATTTGCAATTACAGGATCAGATCTTAACGAAAATGCGTCGGTTAAGCGGCTGAAGTCTCTCGGGGCAACAATATTTATTGGGCATAGTGAAAATAATATAAATGGCGCTGACTGTGTTGTTGTTTCGACCGCAGTGAATAACGAAAACCCAGAAGTTGTTGCTGCGAAAGAGAATCGCATTCCCATTGTGCCTCGTGCAGCAATGCTTGCGGAATTAATGCGCTTTCGCTATGGGATTGCTGTCGCAGGGACACATGGTAAAACGACAACGACAAGTTTGATAACGAGTGTTCTGGCTGAAGGTGGCTTGGACCCAACATTTATTATTGGTGGAAAGCTCAATAGCGCAGGTAGTAATGCAAAATTAGGTGAAAGTCGTTATTTGGTTGCCGAGGCTGATGAAAGCGATGCGTCGTTTCTGTTTCTACAGCCCATGATGGCAATTGTAACCAACATTGATGCGGATCATATGACGACCTATCAAGGTGATTTTTCTGTATTGAAAAAAGCCTTTTTGGAGTTCTTACAACATTTGCCATTTTATGGTTTGGCAGTGATATGTATTGATGACGAGGTGACTGCCTCTGTTTTGGATGAGATATCCAGACCGGTAAAAACATATGGACTATCGGAGCATGCTGATTATCGAGCGATCAATGTAGTGCAAAAATATTCGGTAACTGAATTTGATGTTGTTCGTCCGGGCGGTAGAGACAGTCTTTCAATATGTCTAAACATGCCGGGCGATCATAATGTTCAAAACGCATTGGCTGCCATCGTTGTAGCAAGTGAATTAAATGTTGAAGACAATGCTATTGCTGCAGCGTTAACAAAGTTTGAAGGCATCGGACGAAGATTCCAAATTTACGGTGAACACAAGCATGGTAATGGACAGGTTTTATTAATTGATGACTACGGCCATCATCCAAAAGAAGTTGAGAGTGTAATTAGCACTATCCGTAATGGGTGGCCAGATCGTCGATTGGTTGTTGTGTTTCAACCACATCGCTATTCTCGAACCAGAGATTTATTTGAGGACTTTGCTCGCGTTTTAGCTGAGCCAGATCTGCTATTGCTATCCGAAGTCTACGCTGCGGGTGAAAGTCCTATAGCTGGAGCTGATAGTCGAGTGTTGTCACGTGCGGTGAGATTGCACGGTGGTGAGCCAGTGTTTGTCGAAACAATTGATCAGATTCCAGATGCGTTGGAAAATGTATTGGCAGATGGAGATGTCGTATTGGTTCTCGGTGCTGGTGATGTAGGAAAGCTTCCCTCAATGTTGCTTGATAAATGGCAGGATGTTGTTTGATGATGATGGCTATAAACACTGAGGCAAATTCGATACGAGGGGAAATTTTATATAATGAGCCTATGTCAAAACATACCTCGTGGCGAGTGGGCGGTATGGCTGATTGCTATTTCAAACCCGCTGACATTGAAGATTTAGCAATGTTTTTAGCAATGAACAGTAATGACTCACAAATTTATTGGGTGGGACTAGGTAGTAATTTGTTAGTAAGAGACGGTGGAATTCGCGGAACTGTCATCATGACAAGTGGGCTTCTTAATACTTTGGAAATTGTTGATGATGAGATAATTCGTGCGGAAGCCGGCGTGGCTTGTCCCAAGGTGGCTAAATTTGTTGCAAAAAATGGCTTTGAAGGATCAGAATTTTTTGCGGGTATTCCTGGAACCATCGGTGGTGCATTGGCAATGAATGCAGGTGCGTTTGGAGGTGAAACTTGGGAGAAAGTTGTCTCTGTAGAGACTCTAGATCGCAAAGGTAATAAACACGAACGTTTTCCTAATGAATATGATGTCGCCTACCGCAGTGTAAACGGTCCGGCCGGTGAATGGTTTGTCGCAGGAAAATTCAAATTTAAAAAGGGAGATGGTGAAAAATCCCTGAAACGAATGAAAGCACTGTTGGAAAAACGAAATGCCACTCAACCTTCCAATCAACCAAGTTGTGGTTCGGTATTTCGAAACCCTGACAATGATTATGCCGCAAGGTTGATTGAAGCGTGTGGATTGAAAGGCTATTGCGTTGGCGGAGCCTCGGTTTCTGAAAAACATGCCAATTTTATTGTTAATACAGGTAATGCCTCAGCGTTAGATATCGAAAATTTGATTGCGCATGTCGCAACAACAGTGAAACAGCAAAAAGGAATTAAGCTCGTTAGAGAAGCTCATATCATTGGAGATAGGAATGATTGATCGAAAATCTTCAGAATATGGAAAAGTTGCTGTTCTTATGGGCGGTAAATCTGCTGAACGAGAGATTTCACTGCAAAGTGGCCAAGCTGTTTTTGATGCGCTAAAGCGTAAAAATGTTGATGCACATATCGTCGATGCAAAAGATGATGTTATTGGGCAACTCCAAAAAAATAATTTCGACCGCGCATTTATCATGCTTCATGGGCGCTACGGCGAAGATGGCATAATGCAGGGAGCACTTGAATTGCTTGAGCTACCCTATACAGGAAGTGGTGTTCTTGCTTCTGCTTTAGGAATGGATAAGTTGAGAACAAAAGAGGTATGGATTGCTAATAATATTCCCACGCCTCGATTTTGCGTTGCCAACAAAGATACAGATCTTAATTTAATTGTCGAAGAACTCGGCCTGCCTATAATTGTGAAGCCCTTGAGTGAGGGGTCAAGTATCGGTATGTCAAAAGTTGATAATGAAAGTGATTTACCTGACGCAATAGCGGCAGCCATGAAATTTGATGCCAATGTTTTGGCTGAAAAATGGATTGTAGGCAGTGAATACACTGTGACAATTTTAGCTGGGCAAGCATTGCCTGCTATTCGCTTGGAAACACCAAACACTTTTTATGATTATGAGGCAAAATATATTTCCAATGACACTCAATATTATTGCCCTTGTGGATTGGATAAAAATGAAGAAGTGGCACTACAGATACTTGCCTTAAAAGCTTTTGATTTGATCGGCGCAAAAGGCTGGGGCCGCATTGATATAATGGTGGATGAAGATGGTGAACCACACCTCATTGAAATAAATACATTGCCAGGAATGACCAGTCATAGCTTGGTTCCTATGGCTGCTAATGCCGCCGGAATTGCGTTTGATGATTTGGTCATAAAAATTCTGGATAGTAGTTTGAGTTAAGCGATGGCTGAAGCAAACGTTGAATGCGTACCATTAAAAGATCATAAAGCACTTTGGGTGAAAGTGACGACACGAATAGCCTGGTTTGTTGCGATTTTTACCGCTTGTGGTTTTATATACAGCCAGATTACGCGAGACGACGTGTTACCAGTCAAAGAAATAGTGGTGAGTGGTGTTTTTAGTCAGTTAAAAACAGATGAATTAAAAGCATTAGTCGCAGATGGTGTTGAAGGGAATTTTTTCACGCTAAGTGTTGCTGTTCTTTATACAAAACTGCTTTCAATGCCTTGGATTGAGCAAGTCTGGATTCATAGAGTATGGCCAGACAAAATTAAAATTAACATACTGGAACAAAAACCGATTGCGATTTGGGATGAAAAGGGATTGATTAACGCTAAAGGAGAGCTGTTTTATGATGACGCATCGGCATATAAAGACAGCTTGCCTCGGTTTGTTGTTGATGCTCGTTATAAACAGGAAGTGATTAAGTGGAATGGTGAGTATAAAAAGATTTTAGATGAATTTGGATTGAGTATTAAGAGGTTTGAACTTGATGATCGTAAAAATCAATCCATCTATTTGTCAAATAAAATAAAACTTGATTTGGGTGGTGCAGAAACTGCACAAAGATTGACTCGATTCTTGAAAGTTTTTAAAAACAATTTGTATCGTGAAGAGGGACGGATTAGTAAAGTGGATTTACGATACAGTAACGGATTTTCCGTAGCCTGGAAACAATAGATAAAATAGCGCAGTGAATGTAGACAGATGACCAATAAAATTAATAAAAATATGATCGTTGGATTAGATATAGGAACATCTAAGGTTGCTGCTATTGTTTGTGAAATTATTGCTGATGGCACAATTGAAATAGTTGGTGTAGGCACACATCCCTCAAAAGGCTTAAAAAAAGGTGTTGTTGTCAATATTGAATCAACTGTGCAATCGATCAAGCGCGCAGTGGAAGAAGCAGAACTGATGGCCGGTTGCCAAATTCATTCGGTTTACACTGGGATCGCGGGTAGCCATATACGTAGTTTGAATTCCCATGGAATTGTTGCGATTAGTGATAAAGAGGTTAGTTCAGTTGATGTTGGACGAGTTATTGATGCGGCAAGAGCGGTTGCTATCCCTGCGGATCAAAAAATATTACATGTAATACCTCAAGAATTTGTGATTGATAACCAGGATTGCATTAAAGATCCCGTTGGTATGTCTGGAGTGCGTCTCGAATCTAAAGTCCATATGGTAACAGGCGCAGAGAGTGCTGCTCAGAATATTGTTAAATGTATTAAGCGCTGTGGACTTGAGGTCGACGACATTATTCTAGAGCAGTTGGCATCCAGCTACTCAGTGTTATCTGAGGATGAGAAAGAATTAGGTGCCTGCTTAGTTGATATTGGTGGAGGCACCACTGACCTTGCAGTTTTTACCGACGGATCGATTCGGCATACAGCAGTAATTCCTATCGCAGGAGATCAAGTAACAAGTGACATTGCTGTTGCGTTACGAACGCCAACTCAATATGCAGAAGAAATAAAAATAAAATATGGTTGTGCGTTAACACAAATTGCTAATCCGGATGACAGTATCGAAGTGCCAAGTGTTGGAGATAGGCCACCTAGACGGTTGGCAAGACAAACGTTGGCTGAAGTTATCGAACCAAGATATGAAGAGCTGTTTAATCTCATTCAAGCAGAACTTCGCAGAAGTGGCATGGAAGACCTAATTGCTGCCGGTATTGTACTTACTGGAGGCAGCGCAAAAATGGAAGGTGTCATAGAGTTGGCAGAAGAAGTCTTTCATATGCCGGTACGGTTGGGTACTCCACAGTATGTAAATGGCTTGTCGGATGTACTTCAAAATCCAATTTTTTCCACCGGTGTAGGATTGCTTTTATATGGATATAAGCATCAGGACGAAGAGACCGGAAAAGTAGATGAGAACGGGGATGGTGTTTTGGCAAAGATGAAGTCGTGGTTTAAGAACAACATGTAATTTTTGTTCGGATAAGAAATCATTATTTGTTAGTCAAAATTAAATGCTGTCAAAAAAAATTTGTGAGCACGGATATTTCATGGAATTGCGATTTTATCGCGCAGTAATTTGATTCTACCAATGATTTTCTGAGGAAGCGCTGGACTGGTGTGTCCGGTTAAGCGAAGAAAATTATTGGTAGGGTCAAAGAACAAGTGAGAAAACGTAATAGTCGTGAACCATTCGGGTTAATAATGAGTTGTATTTTCTAAGGCGTAAGGAGATGGGCAATGTTTGAAATCATGGATACCTATGCACAAAATGCTGTGATAAAGGTTGTCGGTGTTGGTGGTGGAGGCGGAAACGCTGTTGAACACATGATGACTGGAAAAATCGATGGTGTAGATTTTATTTGTGCGAACACAGATGCACAGGCATTAAAAAATTCTACAGCAAATACCGTTTTACAATTGGGTGCTGATGTCACACGTGGTTTAGGTGCTGGAGCAAACCCAGATATTGGTCGTCAGGCAGCTATTGAAGATGAAGACCGAATCAAAGAAATTTTAGCTGGCGCAGATATGATATTTATTACCGCCGGTATGGGTGGTGGAACAGGTACAGGCGGTGCGCCGATTGTTGCAAAAGCAGCAAGAGAATTAGGCATTCTTACCGTTGCCGTTGTCACCAAACCATTCCCTTTTGAAGGCAAAAAGCGAATGGAAATTGCTAATGCTGGAATGACTGAGCTGGCTCAATATGTGGACTCGTTGATTACTATTCCCAATGAAAAACTATTATCTGTGTTGGGTAAACATATCAGTCTGCTAGATGCGTTTAAATCAGCTAACAATGTATTGCTAAATGCAGTACAAGGGATTGCTGAATTAATTACTCGTCCAGGTTTGATCAATGTTGACTTTGCTGATGTAAAAACCGTCATGTCAGAAATGGGCATGGCAATGATGGGCTCAGGTTGTGCGTCCGGCGATGACCGTGCACGTGAAGCTGCTGAAACGGCAATTGCCAGTCCATTATTAGAAGACGTGAATTTATCAGGTGCGAAAGGTATTCTGGTTAATGTTACAGCAGGTCTGGATATGTCTATTGGTGAATTTGAAGAGGTGGGTAACACCGTTAAAGAATTTGCTTCTGAAAATGCAACGGTTGTTGTCGGCACAGTTATTGATCCTGAAATGAGTGGGGATTTGCGCGTTACTGTTGTGGCAACAGGAATTGGTAATGAAGTAATACCTGCGCAAGTTATACCGAAACCGATGAAGATTGTTAAGAAAAATGACGGACAAGTCGATTATGAACAACTTGAACGACCAACAATTATTCGAAACCAGGTATTAGCGCAGGAATATTCACCAGCACAACAAACTGAGGCAAAGGATATGGATTATCTGGATATACCTGCATTTTTACGCAGACAAGCAGATTAAAATGTTAAAGAAGCTTCAATGTGAATGTGTTTCTAGGAACGGAAGGATCAGTGTGATAATATCTGGTCCCAATTTCTCCAGTGCTATATTTTTGATATAGGGACGCTCTATGACAAAACAACGAACATTAAAAAACACCATACGTGCGACTGGTGTAGGACTTCATTCCGGTGAGAAAGTCTATTTAACTATGCGCCCTGCTGCGCCTGATACAGGTATTGTGTTTTGTCGAGTTGACTTGGATGATCCAGTATTCATTGAAGCGAAGCCTGAAAATGTGGGCGATACACGTCTATCAACTACATTAATAAAAAATGGGGTGAAAGTTTCAACGGTTGAGCATCTTTTATCCGCGTTCGCTGGCTTAGGAATTGATAACGCTTATATAGACTTGAGTGCACCAGAAGTTCCAATTATGGACGGAAGTGCTGGCCCGTTCGTTTTTCTTGTGCAATCAGCTGGGATAGAAGAGCAAAATGTTGCGAAAAAGTATATTCGTATCAAGAAACCCATCGAAGTTCGGGATGGCGATAAATATGCGAGATTTGTCCCCTTTAATGGCTTCAAAGTATCTTTTAGTATTGATTTTGATCACCCTGTTTTTAATGGGATGAACCAACATACTGAAATTGATTTTTCAACCACCTCATTCGTTCGAGAAGTAAGCCGAGCTAGAACATTTGGCTTCACACGAGACATTGATATGTTACGTGAGAACAACCTTGCCCAAGGAGGACGAATGGAGAATGCTGTTTTTATAGACGATTATCGCGTGTTAAATACAGATGGTCTTCGCTATGAAGACGAATTTGTAAAACATAAAGTTCTTGATGCAATTGGAGACTTGTATCTGCTTGGCCATAGCTTAATTGGTGAGTTTAGTGCCCATAAATCTGGTCATGCATTGAACAATATGCTGTTGTGTGAGCTTCTTGCAAACGAAGATAGTTGGGAGCTTGTTACATTTGAAGACGAGAAAAGCGTTCCAATTTCATACATGCAGCCTACATTGGCGGTTTAATAGCCAGTTTTTAGGCTGAACTTAGCGTCTTCTCAATACTGCTTTTTCTGTACGCATGTCCTCAAGATATAATGGATGTGCAATAGATTTAGTTGATCATGATGAGAGAAGTATTTACTATTTCCCACTTAAATTGCAAAATAAGTCACAAATTACTTTGCGTGTTTTGTGATGCGGAGCAGGGCTGACTTCAGTTCCGGATCCGCTATAGAATTGATTTCATCGAGCATTCGCTTGGCTGATTCTTTGGAAATCGAAAGTGGGCTATTATTGTTTTTAGTCTGTTGGCGCGAATATTCGATCGGCCGAACCTTTATCGATATATTATAAATGTTTTTTGTAATGCCGTAATTTTTTAGGCGGTTTATAATTTCACTTTGCATGTAACGAATTCTGGTTGCCCAAACCGGTGAATCAACCAGCAGCAGCAGCTGCCCATTGCATGCTTTTGCTACTTCAAAGTGATCGGCTAGCTGTTGGTCAAGTGACTGACTTATAATGATTTTAATTTCTGTTAAGCGTTTTGCTTCAGAAATTACAGCATTTACTTGCTTGCTTTTAACTGTGAGCAACTTGGCAATTTGAACAGGATTTTTTTTCATTTTCAAGGTTCTTAAGAATTGTAGTTGATCGACGATATAACAAGCATAAGGAAACGGTCTTACCTATGAGTCATATTTTAATCACAAATCGCCGCGGAATGACAACCAGATTCTATCTTCGGTTGTGGCATTGGTTGTTGATAACCCTATTTGCCTCTGCTTTTTTGGGTGGAGTGTTTTTCTATGGTCTGCAAAATGGTGCCAAAAACAGTGAACCTGATGCTATGGTTAGCGAGATGGCGGCCAAGATAGAGAAACAACAAAAAGAACTTGTAGCCACTCAACGTCATGCTGAAGAAAATATGAATGCATTAGCAATGCGTTTAGCCCAAGTTAAAGCACATGTCATTCGCTTGGATGCTCTTGGCGAAAGATTAATCGAAAACGCTAAGCTAGATCGCGGAGAGTTTGATTTTGATAATTCTCCTGCACAAGGAGGCCCTGAAAGTAGTGGCTCTACCTCTGGTGAGTCGATGTCGGTTCCTAATTTTCTTGCGACATTAGATGATCTGAGTGAAAAAATGGATCACAGTTCTCTTCAATTGGGTATCCTTGAATCGATGATAATGAATCGTGAGCTGCAGGATGAAGTCTATCCAACAGGTCGTCCAATTAAACGTGGTTGGGTTTCATCGTACTTTGGCCAACGAACAGACCCTTTCAGCGGTCGAATTGCTCACCATGATGGGATCGATTTAGCCGGTAAGCATGGTGCAGAAGTTATTTCAGTTGCTTCCGGCATTGTCACCTGGGCTGGTAAACGATATGGGTACGGTAATCTTGTCGAGCTGAATCATGGGAATGGTTACGTGACGAGATATGGCCACAACGAAAAAATAGAAGTAAAAGTCGGTGATGCTATCAAAAAAGGTGACACCATCGCTCGCATGGGTTCTACCGGGCGTTCCACCGGTCCTCATGTTCATTTTGAAGTCATCAAAAATGGAAGAACTGTTGATCCAATGAAATACATTCGCGCTTCTCGATAATATTGATTTCAAGTTTTATTCAACGGCACTGAATGAAAATTCGGTGCCGTTTTTATTTTCATCTCATCAATTCAATTCTTTTTTGTTTATTTATTATTTAAGGCCTTACCGAGTTTTCACTTGTAATTCCTGTTGAAATCTCTAATATTTAGCGTTTCGTTTAGAACGCATTGAGTTGAAATCTTTCATGTAAAACACAATATAAATCCGTTCAACTTTAAGTATTCATTCCACGTAAAATTTGATGGAAGTTTTTTTCAAGATCAATCTTTGCACACACAAATAAGGCCACGATCAAATTATGTTCGGTAAAGTATTAAACAAAGTATTTGGCAGTCGGAATGCTAGAGAAGTTAAGAGACTCCAGAAAACAGTGATAGAGATTAATGCGCATGAAGAAAAAATAAGCGCTTTAAGTGACGACGAATTGACAGCTAAAACAGACGAATTTCGAAATCGATTGCAAGAAGGCGCATCATTGGAATCATTAATACCTGAAGCATTTTCTGTTGTGCGAGAAGCCGGTAAGCGTGCTTTACAAATGCGTCACTTTGACATGCAAATGATTGGCGGCATGGTGCTGAATGATGGACGAATTGCTGAGATGCGCACTGGTGAGGGTAAAACCCTCGTCGCAACGCTTGCCGTTTATCTAAACGCGCTTGAGGGCAAAGGTGTTCACGTTGTCACAGTTAATGATTATCTCGCAAAGCGTGACTCTGAATGGATGGGTAAACTCTACGGTTTTCTAGGCATGACAACTGGAGTTGCTATATCCGGGCAAGATACTGAAACAAAAAGAGCGGCATACGCTTGCGATATCACCTACGGAACAAACAATGAGTACGGCTTCGATTATCTTCGGGATAATATGGCTTTCCGCACTGAAGACAGAGTGCAACGTGGATTGAATTTCGCGGTTGTGGATGAAGTTGATTCCATTCTTATTGATGAAGCACGTACACCACTTATTATTTCAGGCCCTGTTGAGGGCAACTCTGATCTCTATGCAAAAGTGGATAAATTTATTCCGCAGTTGACCAAGCAAGAACCGAAAGAACGAGAAGAAGATGAAGAGGGGCCGGGTGATTATTCAGTTGATGAAAAAGCCAAACAGGTTTTTCTCACTGATGCTGGTCATGAACACTGTGAACAGTTGCTTTATGAGGCAAAGATTTTAGCAGGAGGTGAAAGTTTATACGATCCTCAAAATATTATGCTGATGCATCACCTCAACGCTGCGTTGCGCGCACATGTTCTTTTCCAAAAAAATGTAGACTATATCGTTTCAAATAATGAAGTTGTCATTGTTGATGAATTCACCGGTCGTACCATGCATGGTCGACGATGGTCTGAGGGCTTGCATCAGGCAGTAGAAGCAAAAGAAGGCGTGCCAGTCCAACAAGAGAATCAGACGCTCGCATCAATTACCTTTCAAAATTATTTCCGTCTTTACGACAAACTATCGGGGATGACCGGTACAGCAGATACTGAAGCGTTTGAGTTTCAAAGTATATATAGTTTGGAAGTGACGGTGATTCCTACCAATCGTCCTGTTGCACGCGATGACATGGGAGATTTGGTTTATTTGACGGAAAAAGAAAAGTACGGGGCAATCATTGAAGATATTAATGATTGCCGATCTCGTCAGCAACCAATCTTAGTCGGAACGGCATCTATTGAAACATCTGAACTTCTCGCAAAACTTTTAAGTGAACAGAAGATTCCGTTTGAAGTTCTTAATGCTAAACAGCATGAGAGAGAAGCAGATATTATTGCACAAGCGGGCGCCCCGGGTGCGGTCACTATTGCGACAAATATGGCTGGTCGTGGTACTGATATTGTATTGGGAGGCAACCTGGAATCTTTGTTGGCAAAACTTCCTAGTGATGCTAGCGAAGACGATAAGCAAAAAGTAATCGATGAATGGCAAAAAACACATAACTTTGTTTTGGAAACAGGCGGATTGCATGTCATAGGAACAGAGCGACACGAATCTCGTCGTATCGATAATCAGCTTCGTGGTCGAAGTGGACGTCAAGGTGATCCAGGATCAACGCGTTTCTATCTGTCTTTAGAAGATAACTTGATGAGAATTTTTGCGTCAGACCGTGTCTCTAGCTTAATGCAAAAGCTTGGTATGGAAGAGGGGGAAGCAATAGAGCATCCCTGGGTTTCTAAAGCTATCGAAAATGCGCAACGTAAAGTTGAAGGTCGAAACTTTGATATGCGTAAGCAGTTGCTTGAGTATGATGACGTTGCTAACGAACAGCGTAAGATCATCTATGAGCAACGTGATGATATCATGAGTACTGATGACGTTTCAGAAACCATTCGAGGTATTCTAGAAGATGTGACCAATGAGTTAATTAATACTTATATCCCACCACAAAGTCTTGATGAAATGTGGGATATTCCTGGTTTGGAAGAAGCTCTCCATCGCGAATTTGGCAAAAAACTCGAAATACAAAAATGGTTGGATGAAGACCATGAATTATATGAAGAGCCACTTCGTGCCAGAGTAATCGAGATTTTCGAAAAAGAGTATAAGGAGAAAGAGCAAACGGTCGGTGCTGAAAATATGCGGCACTTTGAAAAAACCGTCATGCTCCAAGTAGTGGACAATTTATGGAAAGAGCACTTGGCAGCGATGGACTATTTACGTCAAGGCATTCATCTTCGCGGTTATGCGCAGAAAAATCCTAAACAGGAATATAAACGTGAGGCGTTTGAGCTTTTCATGCGTCTGTTGGAGCGAGTAAAACATGAAGTCATTGGAATCATTACTCGTATCCAAGTTGCGGTAGAAGAAGATGTCCGTCGCGTTGAAGAGCAGCGTAGTCAACAACCTGAAATGCAGTTTCAACATCAAGAGGCCGAAAATCTCTTGGGTAGTGGCTCGGAAATTGAGAAAGACGCGGGACCAGATGAAGAGTCGCATACTCCTTTTGTGAGAGATGGTAAAAAGGTTGGCCGAAATGAACCATGTCCTTGTGGATCTGGGAAAAAATATAAGCAGTGCCACGGTAAACTTTCTTAAAATAGGAAATATTAGCTTCCTGGCATGATACTTGGTCTTTTATTATGACAACTATCAGCTCAACCTAGAAAAAGCAGTTAATTCATGGAATATTCTACATTCCCTATCCACCTGCTTTTTCTAAGTTCATTTTGGAGAGTAAGATGTTTGCGCCACGAAGCTATGCAGAAAAACGGGACTTTATTCGCATGTCCATGGATTGTCCCGTTTCTTATCAGCCACTTGATAGTGAAAATCAAAAAACCGGCACTTGCATTAACTTAAGTGCCAAAGGCATATTATTTCATTGTGATGACAATTACCCTGCCGGTTCCTTGATCAAAGTCGGTGTTTCTCCTCGTCTGGCCATATCCCCACCATTTGATGCAATTGTTAAAATTGTACGAGTCAAACAGCATACTTCCAAAGATGGTTTTTTGCTTGCAGGAATTATTCAGGAAATTAACTAATTTATAAATCATAGAGCACGAAGTCACACTAATATTTTTAGGGTGATATTAGCGTGATTGTGAGCGGAATGGCTAATCTATTTTTTAGAATGTTTGCCACCAAATCGTATAACGTTAGCGACCAAATCGTATAACGTCACCGGCCATTAATTGGGAGTTCTTAATTTCCAGTTTCCCTTTGGAAAATAGAGGCTGAATGTGTTCTACAGTAAGGGTTGCCGCTGGTGTTTCAACGTAACCAATGTATTTATTATTGGCACTATTTAATGCATCAGCTTCTAACCTATATGTCATAAGGACGTCGCCAATATTAATAAGTGAAGATGCTCCCGCATTAAAATAGACATCAGTACCTTCGACTTTGAGAATCTTTGCAGAAAAAGGAATCTGATTTAGATCACCTTGTAGTATTTCAACTTGAGATGTCATGACTCTATTTAATACTTTGCCAAAAACTGTTTGATAAAAACTGGAGTTTGAAAAGAGTGTTTGTTTATCTTCAAAGAAACCGGAATTTTTAACCATTTCGCTAAAGCGGTGTCTGGATAAACGCGCCCCTGATATGCCATCGTGAAGATAAACTTCTATTTCAAGAAATCGTGTGTCTGAAAAAAAACCGGATTCTACACGCATGTCACGAATCAAACCGGATAAAATAATTTGTGCGTCGGTCGCATCAGCAATTGATTTGTAAGTACCCGGATTATCAAATTCCAACGCTGGTGGGTTTTGGGAAACCAGGTATTGCGTTGCATCTATAGTAATGAATTCACCGCTGTTTTCCAATCGGCGAAGCAGTTCTCTCGGTAGCTCTCGTTCGATGTCGGATAAATCAAAAGTTTGGCCACGATTAAGAATGTCGAATTGCGTAGCCGCAATTTTTTTTCGGTATCGTGTACTCTTTTTTTGTGACGCGTTATCTTCATCAGGAATATATGCGCGAATACGAACATGATAAAACTCATCTTCAATCCATTCATCAAGTATTTTTACATCTTGTACTGTTCCAGATGTGTTGACCCGAGCACTATCGATTAATAACACGTTTGCAGAAATTGTCGATGTGCTATCGATATGCGCTTTGGTTTGCAATAATGCTTGCTGCATGGCATTTTTAATTGCCTGCTCTTTAGCAGCTTGGTGAGCTTCTGAAAAGATTGCTGCACTGCCGGTAACTTCTACAACACGTTTTGCGAAAGCAGAAGGTGAATAAAACAATATAAATAGGATGACAATCGGTATCAGCTTTAAGAAGAAAACTGTTATGTAGTGCTGCTTGCAATTGTGAAGACAGTTCATTTTTTCGGTAAAGACCTTATGTGCCAGGTTATATTCTAAAAGTAAATTTTTTATTGGTCCTGATAATAGAAATTCGAGTTCTGTAAGTTACCCGACATACCTGAACGCATAGGTCTTGCTTCGCTAATATTAACAGACCTAGACATTTTTTCTTTACACTCCAGGTTAAAACGCTTTTCCGGTAATGTTTGATTGAGAAATGTTTGATCGACTTTGAGTTCAACGACAGTCTCATATGTTCCATCTTCCTGACCAGATTCTGCTATTACGCGCGCACCTGTTAAATGCGTATCGAGATACACTCTGAATCGATCTTTCTCTACAACCATGTCACCAATTGTTGTTCCACCCCAGATTTGAAGACCAGAAACACGTTCAGCCAAACTTCGATAAGCGTCAATTTTTGCCGCACGCATGGCCATGAGTCGCCGTTGTGGATCGGGGTAAAATGCTTTAGGTGGAGCGCCGTAACCGGTCACCCTAATTTTAACTGCTTCAGCTTTTTTACCATTCGCTTTAAGATAGTGATCGTTGTTCATAATATCTTCTGAGCCACATTCTAGATGAGATGACGTATTAGATACTGGTATTGGTACGGGGGCTTGCACCACAGGTAATGGTTGGCTTGGTTGAGCGGCAGGAGTAGTATTTCCTGAGCTAATTTGGGCTACCGTACTTTCATCACCTTCTGCTTCTACATGGGCACAAGCTGTAAATAGTGCTGTCGCAAAAGTGGCTGCAATTGCGTTCTTAAATGCGTTTTTATTCATAACAACTCCTGATGCAGAATAAATGGATTCTTTTCATCACAATGACGAATAAAGAAACGAGTTTGAATGTAGAAAGCAAATGCGGTGCCATTGTACGGGATCGTATTTTGCAATGCTTTACACAACATTGGATTTCGTGGCTAAGACATCAATAGTGATATGCACAAATTGAAGCAGGTTATTTATTATGGATAAGATGAACTCTTTGAGAGTGTTGTTATGCGCACAGCTTATGTTCATATGTTTTGCTTTATCATTTCAACTTACGGCATCTGCTCAAGGTGAAAGTTGTTTCTCTGATATTTCTTATGTCACAGCCGAGAAACAAATTGCAAAACGTGCTTTATACATTCTGGTTGATGAAACGGTACCACTAAGTAAAGCGATGGAACAGAAAATTACTTCACTGCTGTCAGGTTGGGGAAGAATGGGCGACAAAGTTAAAATTGCTAGATTTTCTGCCAGTTATCGTGGTTTATATCCAGAGCTAGTCTATGAAAAACATATTGAACAGAAACCAACTGATAACTATATGTTTAATTTGCGATATAAGGATAAAAAATTGGTCGCCAGTTGTCTTGAACGGCAACAGTTACAATTTAAAAAAAGTTTTTCTAAACAGCTTAAGGCATCACTTAAAGCAGTTAACCCGAAAATACCCAAGTCAGAGTTGATGGGTTCACTTAAACTTTTGTCAAAGCAAATTATTCTAAAAGATAAAGCAAAAGAAAAAGTTGTCTTGCTAATTTCTGATGGATTAGAAAACAGTGAACTGACTTCCTTTTATTCTGGGGGCAAACTTAGAAGTGTCAGTTCCCAGAAAGAAATATCCAAGCTTCGACGCAAGGGAATGATGGGTTACTGGAAAAATACCAGGGTCTATATGTACGGCTTAGGATTGATGCCGGATAAAAAACAATATGCAAATCCAGGTCGGATAAATTCACTGAAGAAATTTTGGGAAAGATATTTTGTTGAAGGTGGCGGTCGTGTAAAGGCAATTGGGACGCCTGAGCTTTTACTAACGGCAATTGAATGAATCGCCTAAGAATTGACCTGGCTTCATATCCCAGCATAATCTAAAAACGTACTTAACGTGTTCGAGTGGCTATTTTTTGATAAGATAGCGGCATGGACGTTACTCATATACTTGAATCTCTAAATGACCCACAACGGCAAGCGGTAACCGCTGCAGACAACAATGTTCTTGTTCTTGCCGGTGCTGGAAGTGGTAAAACTCGCGTGCTTGTACACCGGATTGTTTGGGCTGTACAAATGATGGGGATGTCTCCCTATTCTGTGCTTGCTGTTACCTTTACCAACAAAGCCGCTGCAGAAATGAAAGCCAGAATCGAAACGCTTTTGCAGATTCCTGTTGGTGGTATGTGGGTGGGTACTTTTCATGGTCTGGCGCATCGTATATTACGTGCTCACCATAGCGAAGCTGGATTGCCGAAAAACTTTCAAATTCTCGACTCAGATGATCAACTGCGCATTATCAAAAGGATTTTACGAGATTATCAAATTGATGAGAGTAAATGGCCCGCCAAACAAGCACAATGGTATATCAATAATAAAAAAGATGAGGGGATGCGTGCTCAAAACTTGGATGCTGGCGGTGATTTTAATGAGCAAATGTGGATTAAAATTTATCAAAACTATGAACAGGTTTGTAACCAAAGTGGACTGGTAGATTTTGCAGAGATATTACTACGCGCGCATGAAATTTGGTTGAAAAAACCCGATCTTTTAGCGCACTATCGCCGTCGTTTTCGTCATGTGCTAGTTGATGAATTTCAAGATACCAACACCATTCAATATGCCTGGTTACGATTGCTGACTGGTGGGCAAAATAAAATATTTGCAGTAGGGGATGATGATCAATCGATTTACGGTTGGCGAGGCGCGAAAGTTGAGAATATCACCAATCTTGAAAAGGACTATCCCGGTCTGGAAATTATCCGCCTGGAACAAAATTACCGTTCAACCGGCAATATTTTAAATGCGGCAAACGCATTAATTGAAAAAAATCCGAATCGAATGGGTAAAAAACTCTGGACCGCTGGTGAAGATGGCGAGCCAATTAAGTTTTATACTGCATATAATGAACATGATGAAGCTCGGTTTGTGGTCGGAGTTGTTCAACAGTGGGTTCAGGATGGCAATCGGCGTCAGGATTGTGTGATTCTCTATCGCTCCAATGCGCAGTCTCGCGTGCTGGAGGAAGCGCTTATGATGGAGAGTATGCCCTATCGAATTTATGGTGGAATGCGCTTTTTTGATCGCGCGGAAATTAAGGATGCATTAGCTTATTTGCGAGTTATTTCTAGCCAGCTGGATGATGCAGCGCTCGACAGAATTATTAACACACCACCTCGCGGTATTGGTGAAAAAACACTGCAATCTATTCGGGCTATTGCCTTAAAAGAGAACATTTCTTATTGGGATGCGTTGGTTTTTATTATTGAGACTGAAGCTGTGCCGGCTCGTGCACTTAAAGCCTTGAAAAAATTCCATGAGTTAATATCTGAGTTGATTGTTGTTGCTGATGATTCAGCGCTTGATGAGTTATTGGTTACTGTCATTCAACAATCCGGTTTGGTGGAATATTTTCAAAAAGAGAAAGGCGAAAAAGGCAAGTCACGTGTAGAAAACTTGCAGGAGCTAGTGGGTGCTGTCAAAGAGTTCGAATCGGATGACGAGCCAACTGATTTTGATGATCCTGCTTTACAAGACCTGGATCCTTTGTCCGTTTTTCTTGCGTATACTGCATTGGAGTCAGGTGATAGTCAGGTAGATCCTGATGACGACTATGTGCAGTTAATGACACTTCATTCAGCAAAAGGTCTTGAGTTTCCACTTGTTGCAATTGTCGGAATGGAAGAAGGTTTGTTTCCCAGTGAGCGCTCCACATACGAGCCTTCTAAGCTGGCAGAAGAACGGCGTCTCTGTTATGTGGGTATGACTCGAGCCAAAAAACAGCTATTTCTGACAGCAGCAGAACATCGCCGATTGTATGGCCGGGAAAGCTACCCCACTGTTTCCCGTTTTGTGCACGAGTTGCCGGGCGATATTGTTGTCGACGTTCGACCCAGAGCAATGGTTTCTCGCCCCTTAACAGCATCTTCTTCTGGTTTTAAGCAGAGTAGTTCATCACAGCCTTTTCAAATAGGTCAGAGTGTTAATCATGATAAATTTGGTGAGGGCGTAATCTTGAGTTATGAGGGAGATGGGAGCCACGCCCGCGTTCAGGTGAATTTTTATCAAGTGGGGATGAAGTGGTTAGTGTTAGCGTATGCAAATTTATCGCAGGCTTAATACCCGGTCCATTAGGCATTGATACGGTAATGGGTCTCTACTTCAGGCTACCTCATCAAGAGTGAATTTGAAGTCAATTCCTTGCTGCTGATCGTTTTCTGGACGATCTAATTCTAGTTGCTCATAAAAGCGATTAAAAATCTCGCGTATTTTATTAATAGGATCCTTCAGCGCAATGTCATGTGTTGCTAGCGATAATATATCCTTTACACTGCCAAATGCCGAGGATGAAGCGATATTGTCTTGATGTATTGTATTCGGGCGTGTGTCGATGCTTTTGGTTCTTTCATAAAGATCTATTGCTCTATATTGTTCGCTGGTTTGGATGTTGAATTCAAACGCTTTCAAGGTATCGCCTTCCAACTTCAAATTATGTGCGAGCTGAAGCGCAGCATTGACATTGCCTTTCTCATATTGCAAAGTCGTCTTGGAAATTTGTTCGATTAACATGTTTATCGAATTCACCTCTTCTTCGTCAAGATCTCCTATGACTGAGTAGCTTAAGCTACTATTTTTTTCCATGTACGAAGAGTCAAATTGCCCATTCCCGTCACTGTTGCTATATGTCGAAGACCTATTTTCCGCTGCAAGGCTTTTAGCGATATCAATGGTGACGATGTCTCCATCAGCTGTTTCAATTTGGATATTAAGTTCGGATTTTGATTGATATTGAGAAAAGCTTGAACTACTAATAGTCTCGTTGCCACGATTATTCAGCGAATTGATAAAGCTGGTTACGTCATTAAATATTTTCTCAAACTCAGAAGCTATTTCTGGAGTTAATGCATTTACATTGTTCAGAGTACTTGTTGTTTCATCGATAGCACTGTGAAGGATGTTAGATAATTTATTTATGGAAGCGCTAGGTGCTTCCGGATTCTCTGATTTTTGATTGAATTTATTTAAACTCGTAATAATATTATTTGCTGTATCTCGGGGCGATGCATTATTTACGAAGTTTTGATTTTGGTTATTAATATTAGGAAGTGAGGTAGCGTCTAGTTTTTTCAATAGTCGACTAACAAGGAAATCCCTAGCTTGTTGTGGTTTTAGCTCGTTTAAGAACAGTGGTTCAGGTTTTTGAACAATGTTATCTAAAGATGTTCTATTTGTTTGATGGGAGGAGACATGTCTATCTTGATGTGTTTTTGCGCTAGCATCACTAGTTTTGCTTCTTAAGTAATCGAGTTGCATTTCATTCACCCATTTTCGCCACGAATTTACCCAAAAACCCTAAAACATTCCTATCTATCTCGATATACGGCACAGTTGTTTAGAACTTTAGTTTTTTGAAAAAATAATAAAATAGTGAAAAAATGGATTTCAGGATTAAATGGATATAGATCTCATGTCATCAAATTAAGTTATCCCGTTCAAAAAGAGGGTGAAGCTGATGTGTTTAGTGATTGGTCTGTGTTAAGGAGAGGTATTCATGAACAACAGCTAATAGCTCTTCTTTTGTAAAAGGCTTAGTTAGATATTGATCAGACCCTGCTATACGACCGCGAGCTTTATCAAATAGACCATCTTTACTAGACAGCATAACGACAGGTGTGTTTTTGAAATTGTCGTTGTTTTTGATTAATGCACAGGTCTGATAGCCATCGAGACGAGGCATCATTATATCGAGAAAGATGATGTCGGGTTGATGATCAACGGTTTCTGCCAGTGCTGAAAAGCCGTCGACAGCAGTGAAAACTTGATAACCCGCTTTGGTTAATAGTGCTTCTGTTTTTTTTCTAATGGTTTTACTGTCATCGACAACCATAACTTTTAGTTTGGCTGCTTTATCAAGTGCTCCAGACGCTTCATTCACTTTCACGTTAGTTGTATCCCCTTTGGATTTAAAATACGTTCTTATTTATATATACGGCTCAAGTATACTGAAATTTAAATTCGGAAATATATGACTGCTTTCATACGCTTGCATTAATCGGGTTGCTATGTAAGCTGCTGAACTGTGGGATATTAATTTAGGTTAAAGAATGTTCCGCCTGAAAATATTTATAACGTAATTTCGAAGATTACTTTTTACGCAACATCATGTTCCTGTAATCTTTACATCATTAAATTGACAGTCAGGTTACAATTAAACTTTCTTCGTAAAGTGAATAGATAGCTTATGAAAAATATTAGTCTCGGTGTGGTGATGGATCCCATAGCGAATATAAAGCCATATAAAGACAGTACGTTTGCCATGTTGCTTGCTGCACAGGAACGTGGATGGCCAATATTTTATTTTGAGCAGGGTGATTTGTTCATAAAAGATGGTGTAGCTTGGGGTAAATGGAGACGACTCGATCTTGTTGATAACAATGAGAATTGGTTTAGCTTTTCCGAGGAAGGGGTGTCTCCGATTAACGAAATTGTCAATGTTGTATTAATGCGAAAAGATCCGCCATTTGACATGGAGTATATTTACAGCACTTACATTCTAGAAATGGCTGAGCAACTTGGTGTGCTTATGGTTAATAAGCCGCAAAGCTTACGCGACGCAAATGAAAAATTGTTTACTACTCAGTTTAGCCAATGCTGTACAACGACGTTAGTGAGTCGTTCAATGGATGACCTGCGTGCATTTGTCGTAGAGCATAAGGATGTAATATTCAAACCATTGGATCAAATGGGCGGTGCGTCAATTTATCGTGTTCAGCCAGATGATCAAAATATTTCCGTTATCTTAGAGAATCTTACTGCTATGGGCTTGCGGTGCACGATGGCTCAAAAGTTTATTCCGGAAATCTCCCAAGGCGATAAAAGAATTCTAATGGTCGATGGGGAAGTCGTACCTTATGCGCTCGCACGTATTCCCAAAGATGGTGAAACTCGCGGTAATTTGGCCGCTGGTGGTCGAGCTGAAGGTATTCCTTTGACCGATCGAGATTTTTGGATTTGCCAGCAGGTTTCTCAAACGTTAAAAGATAAAGGGCTGATTTTTGTTGGTTTGGATGTGATTGGTGATTATTTGACAGAAATCAATGTGACAAGTCCCACCTGTATTCGAGAGCTTGATGAGATATATGGTTTGGATATCGCTGGTCAATTAATGGACGCAATTGAGGCTCGGTTGGCAAATTAATGTCTAGATTTTTCTTTGTTGTGATTATTGCAGTCTGTCTATTTACTGCCTGTTCAAATAATACTGAAGAACCTCAAGGGCCGCTGTTTGAAGAACAGATGTTCGTTTTGGGGACTATTGTTAACGTTACGATCTACGGTGAAAGTGAGGAAAAATCACAAAAAGTCTTTCACGATTTATTAACCGATTTTAAATATATGCAAGCCGCTTGGAATCCTTGGAAGAAGGGTTCATTAGCACGTGTTAATAAATTACTTGCTGAGTCGGATGAACCATTTGCTGTAGGTCCTGCCGTCAAAAAGCTCATTGAGCAATCATCAGTACTGTCAGAGAAGAGTGAGGGATTGTTTAATCCAGCAATTGGTGGACTCGTTAAATTGTGGGGATTTCATGAGGATGAAATGCCGCGGGGACCACCCCCCGCGAAAGAAAAGATTGAAAGTTGGCTTTTGCAAAAAGATAGCATGAATAATTTGCGCTTGGACAACTTGATGTTATCCACCACGAATAAAAATTTGAAACTTGATTTTGGTGCGTTCGCAAAAGGTTATGGTGTGGATAGAGCCATAGAGCATCTTAAAAGCCAAGGTGTTGATCATGCAATTGTTAATGCAGGCGGGGATCTTCGTGCCATTGGCAGTAAAGGCAATAAGCCTTGGGTAATTGGTATTCGTCATCCAAGAGGGGATAGTGTTATAGCTTCACTCAAAGTAAAAGGCGACGAAAGTGTATTTAGCTCTGGTGATTATGAGCGCTATTACGAGTATCAAGGCGGTCGTTATCATCATATTCTTGATCCTAGAACAGGATACCCGGCGAGTGAAATGACCTCTGTCACGGTGGTGCATAAAAGTGCAGCAATCGCAGATGCTGCAGCAACTGCATTGTTTATTGCGGGGCCAAGTGAATGGGAGCGTATTGCAAACAAACTTGGTGTAGATCACGCGATGTTAATTGACAAAGCAGGAACGGTATATTTGACGCCAAAAATGGCGCAACGAATCGAGTTTCTTGATAGAGATCAATTGACGATTGTTCAATCTTCGAAATTCAGTCAATGATTGAGACTACTCGGACAGACAAACTTATTCTGTTTGGAAGTGTTTTATTTGTTTTATTTCTATACTATTTTTTCTGGGTAGGGAGTAGCGAAGCTAAACAGGTTGAAATTTTTGTCAATGGTGAAAAGCGATATGTGTATAATCTTGCAGAAAATAATACAGTTCATGTGGACGGAAAAATAGGCGAAAGCCTAATTGAGATAAGCGATAATAAAGTGAGATTCAGCCATTCCCCTTGTAGTAGCCAGTTTTGTGTAAGAAGTGGTTGGCATGAGCATTCAGGTGGATTTTCTGCATGTTTGCCGAATGGCGTGAGTTTGCATCTCACTGGTGCAGAAAAGATATACGACGCGATAAATTTTTAGAGTTAATATGCAACTTCGCATTACTCCAACAATCGAAGATCATAGGGTCGCAAAACTTGCAGCATTGGCGATAGGTATACACGTGCTAGAAAGCATACTGCCTAGCCCTATCCCTGGAGTAAAGCCGGGATTGGCAAATATAGTCACGTTGATTGTATTTTTGCTTTATGGATTAAATTCAGCGGTATGGGTTTCATTATTGCGGGTGCTTGTTGGTAGTTTGATCATAGGTACGTTTTTATCCCCAACATTTGTTTTAAGTTTAAGTGGTGCGATTGCAAGTATTGGTGTGCTGCTTATCATCTCGAAACTTGAGCGACTGGAAATCAGTGCAATAGGGATTGCTACGTTAATGGCGCTAGTTCATGTAATGTCGCAATTTATTGTTGTTTATGTGTTTTTTATCCCACACAATGCAGTTTTTAGTATATTGCCGATTATGATGACGGCTGCATTAATATTTGGATTTTTTAATGGGATTTTGGCGCAAAAGATTACTGAAAGAATAAGACTCTAAGAATATTAATGGCTAAAGCTTCACCTGGAAATTACTATCAAAATCCTGACCGTTTTGGTTTGATGATTCTTGTTGCCCTTGTGGTCCATGCGGCTCTTATATTGGGCATCAGTTTTGGTGGTTTTGATAGTGTTGATGAAAATAAAGTCACACCTCGAATGGAAGTGACACTTGTTAAAACCCAAACAGAAAAAGCCCCTGATAAAGTCGATTATCTGGCACAGGCAAATCAGGCCGGCGGCGGTAATGTGGAAGAGATTGTAAGGCCAGAAACTCCATTTACTTCAATGGCTCCCAAGCAATCGATCGATCTTACAACACCCACTCCTCCAACCGAGAATGTAATTAAGGAAGAGCAAGCCACTAGAAATGAATTGCTAACCATGGAAAACCATGACCAGTCGATAATGGCAGATGTCTTCCCGGCTAAAAAGAAAGAAGGCGACAAGGTCAAAGTTGCCGAATTGCTGAGTCAATCCCGTGAAATAGCAAGCCTTGAGGTTGAGCTTGGCACATCTATGCGTGCCTATGCAAAAATGCCTCGTCGAAAATTTATTTCTGCGGCTACCAAAGAATACAAATATGCGAGCTATATGGAAAGCTGGCGTAGGAAAGTTGAGAAAATCGGAAATCTCAATTTCCCACAAGAAGCAAAACGAAGAAATCTGGCGGGTGAGCTGATTCTTGATGTGGCGATTAATCCAAACGGAACAATTCTTCGCGTTAAAGTGGCGCGTAGTTCCGGCTACAAGCTTTTAGATGATGCCGCGTTGAGCATTGTTCACTTGGCCGCCCCATTCGCACCGTTGACGCCGGCAATATTGAAAGAAACAGATATACTTCATATTACTCGTACCTGGAAGTTTTTAGGTGGCGATTTGACGACTAGCCGATAACTTGCTTTTGTGTGAAAACGGCGGAAAATTATAATATTGTTGTTGCGGCATTAGCTAATAAAACGACGAATCAGCTTGATCATTGTGCTATTAAGTCTATAAACTAATAATATGAGTAAATATTCCAACCTATCCGGCCATTTTTTAATAGCCATGCCTGATTTACAGGATCCTAACTTCAATCGGACGGTTACTTTTATTTGTGAGCATAATGAAAACGGTGCGTTTGGTATAGTAATAAACCGCCAAGTCGATGCAAATGTTGGTGAAGTGTTGAGTCAGCTTAATATCTCTTCGGTCGAAGGCAATCCATATGCTGGCAATAACGTGTTTATTGGTGGGCCTGTCGAGGTAGAGCGAGGGCTAATTCTTCATTCCTCTGAGGCCGAATGGAGCACCACTTTAGTTGAAATTGACGGCATCGCTGTCACCTCGTCATTGGATATAATGCGAGCAATTGGGAATGGCGATGCACCAGAAAAGTTCTTAGTTTCTATTGGTTACGCTGGCTGGGGGCCTGGTCAATTAGAACAAGAGTTGGTAAGCAATGCGTGGTTAAACGGGCCTGCCGATTCAAAAATCATATTTGATACACCAGTAGAGCAGCGCTGGAATGCAGCTGCGGCTTTGCTCGGTGTTGATTTGAGTCTCTTATCACATGAAATTGGTCATGCCTAAGCAGGGAGAAACTAAAACAGTGGTGGGCTTCGATTTTGGCACCAAGCGCATTGGTGTAGCGGTTGGTCAAATTGTGACAAGAACAGCAACGCCCTTACCGCTAATAAAAGCACAAGATGGCGCACCTAAATGGGATGAGGTGAAAAAAATTTTAAATGAATGGCAACCTCAATTACTGATTGTCGGGTTACCAGTGCACATGGATGGCACAGAGCAACCGTTAACAAAAGCGGCAAAGCGATTTGGCAATCGATTAAATGGACGATTTAATTTACCCGTGGAATGGGTGGATGAGAGGCTGACTTCTTATGAGGCAGAGTCGATGGTTGAAGAACAAGGGATAAAACTGAATGAAGATCATTTGAACATAGATAGCCTTTCTGCGAAGTTAATTGTTGAGCAATGGTTGAATCGAGAAACCTGTCGGACTTAGGATGAATCTACTGCGCAAAATGACTTTCCCACGCTACGACCACCTTAGTGCGACAGGCCCCTAAAGAAAAGTTTATCCAAGTTAAATAAAGAGCGGGTATGACAAATTATAATATTGATGTCCTTTTGGATAATATGGCTCAGCAACTTCATAGTGAATTTGAGAAAAAAGGGATCTCAGATCCATTTATGATTGGGATTCATACCGGTGGTGTATGGGTGGCTGAACGACTTCATAAAATCCTGGGCTTAAGTCAACCGCTCGGCACACTCAATATTTCATTTTATCGTGATGACTTTACCCGCATAGGTGTGCACCCTCAAGTTGCGCCATCGACTATCGTGACGCCTATCGAGAATCAGCACATCGTTTTAGTAGATGATGTTTTGTACACAGGCAGAACTATACGAGCCGCGCTAAATGAAATATTTGATTATGGTCGGCCTTCATCAATATTGCTTTCTGTACTAGTCGATCGCAGTGGAAGAGAGTTACCGATACAGCCCGATGTGGTTGGAATGCATATGGACTTAGCGGAAAATCAACAAATAAAACTGACAGGTCCTGAGCCGTTAGAATTAGTGACCAATCAGTGATTCATGATCCAATTAATATTATAAATTCAAAAATTGCTTTTAAAGGCATGCACGTCACATGAGCTATCGACACAATCTTCAATTAACAGCAGATAAAAAGTTAAGACATTTTTTAACAATACAGGGCTTGCCTAGAGCTGTGTTGTGTGAAATTCTCGATACAGCTGAAACCTTTTCACATGTTGGACAGCAGGCGGTAAAAAAGGTCCCTATCCTGCGTGGTAAAACTATTGTTAATCTCTTTTTTGAAACTAGTACACGTACACGCACGACATTTGAACTTGCAGCTAAACGATTATCGGCAGATGTTTTAAATTTGAATATCGCTGCATCTGCAACATCCAAAGGTGAATCCCTGCTTGATACTTTGAGGAACCTGGAAGCGATGCAAAGTGATATGTTTGTGGTTCGCCATGCCCAAAGTGGGGCCGCCCATTTTATTGCCAAACATGCCCCCAAACATATTAGCGTTATCAATGCGGGTGATGGTCAGCATGCCCATCCAACACAAGCTATGCTGGATATGTTTACCATCCGTCGTCATTTTTCTGATTTTTATCCGTTAAAAGTGGCGATAGTTGGTGATGTGTTGCACTCACGTGTTGCTCGATCTGAAATTCATGCGCTAACAACGCTAGGTGTGAATGAGGTGCGTGTGATTGGTCCTAAGACTTTGATACCAACGGGAATTGACAGTTTGGGTGTTCATGTCTTTCATAATATGGAAGAAGGGCTGCAAGATGTTGATGTGGTCATTATTCTGCGATTGCAAAAAGAGAGAATGACAGGTGCTTTTTTACCAAGTGAACAAGAGTACTTTCACTCCTATGGTTTAACTTCAGAAAAATTAAATTATGCAAAACCAACAGCAATTGTGATGCACCCTGGGCCGATCAATCGCGGCGTTGAAATTGATTCCTCAGTTGCTGACGGTTCTCAGTCAGTAATATTAGAACAGGTGACAAATGGTATTGCAGTGCGCATGGCTGTCATGTCTATGGCTATGGGGCAATATACTGCAGCAGGGGGCGCAGTATGAAAACACGAATAAAAAATGGCCGCGTAATAAACCCGAAGACCTCATTCGACGAAATTGCAGATGTTGTTATTGCAGAAGGTAAAATTATTGCTGTTGGCTCGGCCCCTGATGGTTTTAATGCGGATCAAACTATTGATGCTTCTGGTCAATACGTTTTTCCTGGCATTATAGATTTAAGTGCTAGATTACGTGAGCCAGGTTTTGATTATAAGGCAACAATTGCTTCTGAAACTCAGGCAGCAGCGAGTGCGGGTATTACCACTTTGTGTTGCCCACCCGATACCGCGCCAGTCATTGATTCACCAGCTGTTGTTGAGATGATTAATCATCTTGCAGAGCAAAGTGGCAAAGCGAGAGTTGTCATTATTGGGGCGTTAAGCAAGCAGCTTGAGGGCTCGCAAATTAGTGAAATGTCCGCGCTTAAAGCCGCAGGTGTCGTTGGGGTTGGTAATGGCTTGCGACAGATTAAAAATACGTTGGTTATGCGGCGTGCTTTAGAATATGCGAGCAGTCATAATTTGACAGTTTTTCTTTTTGCAGAAGATCCCTGGTTACGCGGTAATGGGAGTGCCCATGAAGGTGCGATAAGTACGCGTATGGGATTGGAAGGTGTTCCCGAAATTGCAGAAGTAATTGCAGTGGCGAGGGATCTTGCATTGATCGAGCAAACAGGGGTGCGTGCACATTTTTGTCAGCTATCAACAGCAAAAGCAAAAGCAAAGATTGCTCGAGCACAATCAGAAGGATTGTCTGTCACTGTTGATGTTTCTGCGCATCAACTTCATCTGACCGATATGGATATTGGTGATTTTGATCCTATGTATCATGTGCGTCCACCGCTACGCTCAATTCGAGATAGGGACGCATTACGGCAAGGTATAAAAGAAAATAGCGTTGGTGTCATTTGTTCTGATCATCAACCGCATGATGAAGATGCGAAAGATGGACCTTTTAGTGTTACAGAACCAGGTATATCAAGCATTGATACGCTATTGCCATTAACAATGCGTTTAGTCGCTGATGGTGTGTTAACGTTGCAAGAGGCTTTAGCATCTCTCACCTACAAGCCTGCTGAAATACTGGGTTTAGATTTGGGAACCATTGAGCCGGGTGCTACTGCTGATATTGTTGTTTATGATCCAAATGCTTTTTGGACGTTAACGCCGGAGACAATGAATAGTGCTGGAAAAAATTCACCCTTTCTTGGTTGGGAATTTGATGGCAAGGTGATGAAAACCTTTCTTGAAGGTCGTCTAGTGTATTCGCGCGATTGATATTGTGGCGTATCAATGCAGTAATGTGCTGGATGTTTCTTCCACACCAAATGATGATAATGTTTTAATTATAGACTGTGAGGATCTATCGGCGAGTATATTGCCGGGGCAATATGTTTATCTATCGGTTGATGAAAGTATTCCTCAAAAAAATGTTGCATATGTATTATCGAGTGAACCCAAACAGAAAAAACTATCGATCTATGTTTTTGCTGAAGTCTACAATAAATTAAAATTACAAAGCGGAAGTAAGCTCTGGGTAAGCCCGCCCGCTGGAGATGCTTTCCCGGCTCCTGCATTTTCTTCGAATTTATTGATCATTGCAGATGAAATAGGCTTGCCTTCTGTTCTTTTTTTGTCGCAATTCATTGCAGCATCAAAGTCTCGCAAAAACGTGTTTGTGCTTATATATGCTGAGGAACAATTTCCTTTCAGACCACAACCGTCACGATTTCTAGTGTCAGGGATTCCACCAGGTGTTATCGCTGCATGTCCGCTGCTTGAAGATAGAAAAATTGCGAGTAGGTTGATAAGTAATACGTCGATACCTGGTTGTTACCACGGTTCTCTAGCAGAATTTTTTAGTGAGTGGTTGTCTGAGGGTTTCGTTAATGAAGATGCCACGCTTTACGCGAGTGGTGGATTTAACTTCATGAAAGAGGTGAAGAGTATTGGTGATAAAATTGGCGTGATAGCCCACCTTATAGAACTTCCATAATTAGAACGCCCATAATTCCGAATGTTCTGTGAATTATCTTCGGCAAGTGCTGAGCATTTAAAGACACCCTGTAAAATTTTTGTGGGTGATTAACTACGATTTCTTTAATCATCTTCAACTAATGAGGCTTTGCCTCGAAAAATTATCTTGTTGTTCAAGCTAGAAAAATCAGTTGATCCACGAGCTTGAATACAATCTTTTGGATCAATTGATTTTTCTAGGTTCAAGGATAACCGATGTTAGAATTGGTCTTTGGACACTGCTTTGCTTCTTGCTTCAATTCGAGTGATTGCGCCACGATTAACAAGCTCCATGAGTGACTGATCCAGTGTTTGCATTCCCATCTGTTGTCCTGTTTGAATAGCTGAATACATTTGCGGGACTTTATTTTCTCGGATCAGGTTTCGAATTGCTGGTGTACCAATCATTATTTCGTGCGCAGCAATTCGACCGCCATCACTTTTTTTCATTAACGTTTGTGAGATTACCGCTTGTAAAGATTCTGAGAGCATCGCTCTTACCATATCTTTTTCAGAAGCCGGGAATACGTCAACAATACGATCAATTGTTTTCGCCGCAGAGCTAGTGTGCAGGGTACCGAAAACAAGATGGCCTGTTTCCGCAGCGGTTAACGCTAAACGGATGGTTTCCGGATCTCGCAACTCGCCAACGAGGATGATGTCAGGGTCTTCACGGAGTGCAGAACGTAATGCTTCGTTAAAACCTTTGGTATCACGATGTACCTCCCGTTGGTTAATCAGGCACTTTTTACTGTTGTGAACAAATTCGATCGGATCTTCGATGGTTAATATATGGCCATATGTATTTTCATTCACGTGGTTAATCATAGCGGAAAGTGTTGTTGACTTACCTGAACCTGTTGGCCCTGTAACAAGGATTAAACCTCGATGATGTTGAAGGATTTGCTCGAAAATTTGAGGACATTTAAGATCTTTTAGTGACAAAATTTCTGTCGGAATTGTGCGAAAAACTGCACCTGCACCACGATGGTGGTTGAAGGCATTAACGCGGAAACGGGCCAAACCAGGAATTTCGAACGAAAAGTCGTTTTCATAAAACTCCTCAAACTCTTTTCGTTGTTTGTCGTCCATAATGTCGTAGATTAAACTATGAACAGTCTTATGCTCCAATGGCGGAACATTAATTCTTCGAATATCGCCGTCAACACGAATCATTGGCGGTTCTCCGGCTGAGAGATGTAAATCAGAAGCCTGGTTTTTTACACTGAAAGCAAGTAACTCCGAAATATCCATTATTTACCCTTAACTTGTTGTAAAATTAGAGTGAATGCACACATAGCAATGTGAAGTGGGCTATATGTTGTAACGGCTTGAATATATCAGTGCTTAATATTTATCTAGTCATTGATTTGTTTAACACAGTCATAAATCTCACTTGAATAATGTAGCAATATAAGATGACAGTTAATTTAGTTTTTTTGCATGCCCTATTGTCTAAAAGATCAGCTTTTTGATGAGTCTTGCATAATGTGGAATAGTGAAACTTCCAGAATGGTATTAATAATAGTATGTTAGATGTAAATGCTAATTTGAAATTAGTGCGTAATCGTATCAAAAAAGCTGAAGAGCGTTTTGGCCGTGAGCCGGGTTCGGTGCAACTTGTTGCCGTGAGTAAAACTAAAACAATCGAACTAATAAAACAAGCCATTGCGGCTGGACAGATAGTTTTTGGCGAGAGTTATATTCAAGAGGCAGTAGAAAAGATTCAGCAATTAAACAATACATCGTTGCAGTGGCATTTCATAGGACCTATTCAATCCAATAAAACAAGACTAATTGCTGAAAATTTCGAATGGGTTCATGGTGTTGATCGGTTAAAAATAGCGCAAAGGTTGAGTGAGCAGAGGTCTGATAAATTACCGGATTTAAGTGTTGCTCTTCAAGTTAATGTCAGCGAGGAATCTACGAAAGCCGGTGTCAGTCTTTCTGAATTGCCCGGATTAATCGAATCTGTTATGAAGTTGCCGAAAATAAATTTACGTGGTTTTATGGCGATACCTGGACGTGAGAATGATTTTCAAGAACAGAGAAAACCCTTCAAATTATTGAAGGATACTTTAGTTGAAATGAATCAGCATTTCGGTTTAAACATGGATACATTATCAATAGGAATGTCTGGCGATTTAGAAGCCGCAATCGCAGAAGGAGCAACCTTGGTGAGAGTGGGCACAGATATCTTTGGCGAACGAGAATATAAAAAGCAGGTATAAAATGGATAAATTTAAAATAACGTTTATCGGTGCAGGTAATATGGCGACTGCTTTAATCGGTGGTTTAGTTCATGATAAGTTCCCACCAAAATCAATATGCGCTAGTGATGTTAATGATCAAAAGCTCACACATCTCGAAGAGGCTTATGGTATTAATACAAGCGGTGATAATAAAAGTGCAATATCAGAGGCTGATGTTATTGTTCTCTCTGTTAAACCCCAAATGATGTGCGAGATTTGCCAGGATATCGCTACGGTCGTGCAGCAAAAACAACCGTTGATAATATCTGTTGCTGCGGGATTAAATACAGATCATTTAAGTGGCTGGTTGGGAGAAAAGGCAGCTATCGTACGGGCGATGCCAAATACACCTGCCTTAATTAAAGCTGGGGCAACAGGATTGTTTGCCAACGAATATGTTTCACAAGCACAGAAAGAAGTTGCTGAGAAAATAATGCGAGCTGTTGGTGTCGTCTTGTGGATTGATAATGAGGAACATATGGATTTGGTCACGGCTCTCTCTGGCAGCGGACCTGCTTACTATTTTAAAATAATGGAATCGCTTGAAAAAGCCGCATGTGAAATGGGTTTGCCACCTAAAACTGCACATCTACTGACTTTACAAACGGCGTTAGGTGCTGCAAGACTCGCGATTGAGAGTGATGATACATTATCTACTTTACGTGAGAAGGTAACATCACCCGGTGGCACAACCGAAAAAGGGCTTGAAACGATGCAACAAGCAGGTGTAGAACAGATGTTGAAGTCGACTTTACAGGCTGCGACTACTCGTGCAGCGGAATTAGCCAAAGAATACGGAGAGAACTAATGAGCTATGCTTCAAATGCAGGAACCTTTCTACTTGAGACATTAATTGGCTTGGTGCTGCTGGTATTTATGCTTCGTCTGTTATTTCAACTTGTCAGAGCAGACTTTCAAAATCCGGTTTCTCAATTTGTTGTCAAGGTAACAAACCCTGTGTTGGTGCCGCTGCGTCGTGTGATTCCAGGTGTTGCAGGTATCGACATGGCTTCTGTGTTAATTCTTGTAGCTATCCAGTATGCAGAACTATTTTTACTGACATTAGTACTTGGCGCGGAGTTTTTTGCTGCGGGAATGTTTGTAATTGCTATCGCAAAAATAATTGGCTTGGTAATTACAGTATTTACTGTTTCAATTCTTATACAAGTAGTGATTAGTTGGGTTAATCCCGGTGTGTATAATCCGGTTACCGCGCTTCTTTATCAGTTAAACGAACCAGTATTGAGCCGAGCGAGAAAAATAATTCCGCCGATACATGGGTTTGATCTTTCTCCAATCGTTGCTATGGTTATTCTGCAATTACTTTCAATGCTTATTGTTGCTCCTATTTCTGATTTTGGTGCGAGCCTGAGATAGGCCCCAAGCAGCTATAGTAGCAATAACGTTTTAGTTAGTGGATAGCGTAATCTCTATTCTTCTATTTTATATCTAAATTCGAGATGATTAAGTCTTTTGTAGCCTTCTTGCTTTAGTAATACGATGTGCCGAACCAAACTTGTTAATCGGTAAACTGTTCTAATTGTTTAAAATACGTAACGAGATTTTGGAATTTATGACTAACAAGCCAGTTGTAAAAGCCATTGGGCTTTCAAAATCCTTTGGCGACAAATGCGTTGTTCGGGGAATTGATTTTGAAGTAGAACAAGGCAAATGCTTTGGTTTTCTTGGCCCTAATGGTGCCGGTAAGACAACAACGCTAACGATGATTGAAGGCGTTTCTCCCATGAGTGCCGGTGAGCTTGAGGTGTTTGGTTATTCCTTGCCTGCCCAAGGGAATCTAGCGCGAGCGAGGATGGGGATTGTTCCGCAAATGGATAATCTCGATCCAGACTTTAGTGTCATAGAAAATCTTCGAGTCTATAGCCGATTTTTTGGCCTTTCGGGTAAAGTGATTGAAAATCGAATCCAGGAGCTGCTTGAATTTATGCAGCTGAGTGAGAGGCGAGATGAACGGCCAGACAATTTATCCGGCGGAATGAAGCGTAGGCTCACTATCGCAAGAGCGTTGGTTAATGATCCAGATTTGATAATTCTTGATGAACCGACGACAGGGCTGGATCCCCAGGTTCGCCATGTCATATGGGCAAAGTTGCGAGAGTTAATGCAAGCGGGGAAAACCTTGTTAATGACGACTCATTACATGGACGAAGCTGAGCGATTATGTGACGAATTGTTTATCATGGATGATGGTGAAATATTAGATAAAGGTTCTCCTGCCCACATCATTCATTCACATGTTGAGCAGGCTGTGATCGAAGTGCGTGGTGATATCGCCAGTGCACAGCAAGCGATAAAAAATATTGCTCATGCTCGCTTTGAAACTCACGGTGATACATTATTTATTTACAGTAATCACATAGATGAAGTCGCATTATGTATAAAAGATGATATTACCTTAAGTTTATTTCAGCGAAAGTGTAATCTGGAGGATGTGTTTTTACGCTTGACAGGACGGGACTTAAGAGAATGAACTATCCCTATTATCGACTCCCTTCGTTTTCTCGTAATGCATTTATTGTTTGGTATCGAAATATTCTTGTCTGGAAGAAATTGATTGGTCCTGCTTTGGCGTTACATTTTGGTGAGCCTCTAATTTATTTATTGGGCATGGGTTTTGGTTTGGGGGCTTTCATTGGTGAGATTAATGATATGTCCTATCTTACATTTCTTGCAGCTGGATTAGTTGCATCATCAGCAATGATGACGGCCAGTTTGGAAGGAACCTATTCAGTTTTTACGCGCATGGTTCCACAAAAAACATACTCCGCTCTTCTGGCAACACCAATCGAAATAGATGACATTATGGCAGGTGAGTTAATGTGGTGTGCAACTAAAGCGTTATTTAGCGGTATAGCTATTCTCATTGTGGCGACAATATTGGGGGCAGTTCAAAGTTGGAGTGTGCTTTGGGTTATTCCACTCATATTTATCAGTGCACTTTGTTTTACCGGGCCTGCAATTGTTATTGCGTCAATGTCCCGTAACTATGATTTTTTTAATTATTATTTTACCCTAGCGGTTACGCCTATGTTTGTCTTATGTGGTGTTTTTTATCCAGTGACTTCGCTACCTGACTTCATACAGATTATTGTTTACTTATTGCCTTTAACACATGCTATCGATTTAATTCGACCGCTGGTTGCTGGTACAGAGTTACATAATCCTCTGTTGCATATTAGTGTGTTGGTGATATATACGTTGGCTTTTTATTATGTGGCAGTAGTAATGGTAAGAAAGAGAATGATTGTCTAATTATGATCCTAAAGAAAATATTAATTCTATTTGTGGTTGCTTGCTTATTGTTCGGTTGTGTACTCGTTCCTAAACAGGAATATACTGTCCAACATATCGTTCTTCTCTGGTTGAAACCTGATATTGCTGAAAGAAAAAAACAGGAGATTATTGAAGGAACAAATGCACTGATTGAAATAAATCAAGTTAAACGAGTGACTATTGGTCACTCCATTCCTAGTGATAGAAATATAGTCGATGATAGTTTTGATCTTGGAGTGTTATTTGAATTTGAAACCGTAGACGCTATGAAAAACTATACAAAAGATCCTCTGCATAAAGCCTTTGTTGAGAAGAGTATAAAAGGGAACATTGAAAAAATAATAGTTTATGATTTTGAGAAGTAACTACTCAGCCACTGTTTTAATCATAGGATTGTTGTAGTCAATTTTCTGGGTTCTTTTGGCTACAGATTTTCCATCGTTTTCTTCGTCTGCGATACCAAGATATAAAGTATCACCCTGGACGAGATAAACTAAGTAATCAGTAAATGAAAACACTGCATCAAAATGAAAGTTGATTTCGGGTACTACTTCTCCAGTGGGCAATGTGGCTAGCTTTCTGGTGATTTCAAACGTTCCAACCCAAGGCCCCATGCCCAGTTCTTCTAGCGTCGTGCATGTCGAATCAGAATATCTATTACGATCAACGCCATGAAAGTTTTTTCCACGAAATGTCATTTCAGTACCGTAATAAAATCCGTCTTCATCGGCAACACAGCTTTCCCACTTACCTTGAAGTTGCCCAGGAATGACCTGTGCACCAGCGGTATCCAATTCTCTTAGTATTTCTTCTAAATGAGCAATTGCTTCGGTTTCTGTGATCAAATCCTCAGTGTCAACTTCTGGTCTAATGTTTTGGTAAAAATCCGTTGCAGCCTGATCAAAGAGTTCGTTTGATTCAAGGAGGAAGCTGATATGAGAACCAGTTCCCGCATTTAGTGCGTTTGAAGAAATGGTAATACCGTTATCTGGATTGAGGTCATCATCAATATTTTGAAGAAAGCGTGTGATATTGATGGCCTTTTGATCTGAGATGTTATTGGTTCCCGCCACATCAAGTGGAGTAATGAACTCTCTTGCCGGCGTTGTTGGTAGCTCAATATCACCTAAATGAAATGTAATTTCTTCGCCTTCATAATATTGAAATTCCCCTCGCTCATTTGTCACTCCCGTTTGAGTTTCAGTTCTCGATTGAATACGCGTCAGGATTATTCTTATCACGACTCTTGTTTTATGGAGCTGGTCTGAATTTATGTAGGGGAAATAATCGGCTTTGATGCTGTTCTCTTGAGTATATTGGGAGCTTTATTTTGCAGTTTACTTACTGGATTCTATCTTTAAAGTTTTTTGTGAGACAGGAGTAGAAAATTGTATTTTTGCCAGCCTTCGAAACACTATTCTTACCATCGTAATGTTTACTATGGGAAAGTTGCAGATGGATTGGGATTTTTCCGCAATACTAAAACTTTGCGTCTATTTTATTGTGTACACAATAGTGATATATGTGACTCGATTATTGAATTGACACAATAATTTTATATCTGATTAAACTGATCGGGAATGTTGCTGGTAATTCAGTCGGAGTCTGCTATTTAGCTTCATATTTATGACTGTGATTTAGGTCTTATATGAGAAAATTGTCATTGACCTGTTGTTGAGAAAGTTTAGCTTGTATGTAACTCCTGGGGTGCACTTCCGCAAAGCCATATGAAAAAGGCCCACAATCATGGACCTTTTTTCGTAACTACAAACAAGCAAACCTTACTTGTAAAGTCAGTCTTTAATCTCAAAAGCTTCTGCTTTTAAAAATGTTATCAACTTCCTTTAACGACCGTGCAATAGGTCGCGTAAACACCGAGAATATTGTCTAATTTATAGTCAATAGTTGCAACGTTGCTGATTCCACCATTTGCCATAGCAGCGGAAACACTAGCATCACCAGTGGCGATCCATCCAAGAATGGACGTAGCACAGGCCTCCCCTTCTAAGGAGTTAGAACCTGGCACACTAGCAACAGGAAGCTTAGATTTGGTGTAAAGTCCTCCAGGTACCATCGATCCACCGATAGACCCCATACCTGCACAACCACCAAGTACGAGCGAACTTGATAAAATAACTGACATCGCGATTTTCTTATTCATGGATTTATCCTTTCCTTATGCAACACATTTAGTACATAGTCGTTAACTATGTAGTCGTTTTCGTAAAATTTTCATTAAAAAATTAACTATACCTATACTGTTTAAGATTTAGGTTTTAAGTACGTATCTATTTTACCTAATTCTTAATCGTTATGGGTATAAGCAAAGCTAACACCCGCACAATTTGTCGTCAAGGATTTAGAGAGGAGATTTAAGAGGTATAAGCGGCAATTCTATAGCAACTCGTATAGATTGGAATAGGTAAATATTGACATGCCTATGTTAGGACAACTCTCATTTTTCATTCGATATCTAAAGCACGGATATTTCTTTCAGTCTTGGGTCAATGAATGTCTACCTTATTACTCAAGAAACGATGCCCCTGAAATCATTAATGTACTACTGGGTAGGATGACCATGAGCAAGTTTGCTAGCGATGATCTGGCAAGAGGTGGATTAGAAAAAGTATGAAAACGATGGTGAGGCCTGGTTAAAATCTCACTTCGTCTATCGAGAAAAACTATCTGTTATTTAGTTAACGTGTCTTTGAGCCAACAAGCCCAAAAAACACCCCATGTTCACTCCAAGTGGTAATCGCTAAGCCACTAACAGTAATTTCTGCTTCAGTTAATTTTTTCAGGTTTTCTTTTAGCGCAGTTTCGTAAAGCGTGTAGATGTTTTCTTTGTTATCTTTTAACTTTATTTGCGCCGCAATTTCTCCTTGTATTGAGCAATAGCGAGTTCCAATGATTTTTAAACCCAATTCAGTTATACGATCGCTTTGTATTAAATTAAAATCAAGCTTTTTCATGTGTGTGCGAAGCTCGTTAATGTTGTTACCTTGAAATTCAATACTAAACTGCTTTTGATGGTTTAATAGAATCTCTTTTGTGATCCGTTCTGCAAGTGTGTCATCATCAGTGGGAAGATAAAAAAACATTTGGCTGGCAATGACAAATGCGAAAAATATTGACGCTGCGATTGCAATATTATTTTTAAAAAACCAGTGGACGTTCTTAGTGGCCAGGCGCGTCTTTTGTTCTTCTTCCTGCTGTGAAGTTTCCATTAGCTGCTGAAGTTTGCTGGGCGATAGGTTTTTTCGCTCGTAGTAATGTTTTATCTGTTTTGTTGTAGAGTCGTTTTTCATGGCGCTGTATCCGTATCTATCGTTTGATAGTACTTTCTAATTTTTACTCGTGATCGATGTAACATGCTTAATATCGTGCCGCGAGGTTGGCTTGTCAATTCGGCAACTTCTTGTGCGGTATATCCTTCAACTGCTGTGAGATATAATGCTTCTCTTTCAGCGGTTCTCAAGGAAGATAGCGCTTGTTCTAATGCATCATCATTATAAGTTTGATGATGAAACGGAGTGTCATAGGTTGAATAATCCTCTTCATTGATATCATCAAGAGGGACAAGTGGAACAAGCAGGTCTCTTTTGTATTGGTTGATAAAACGCGAACGTATGGCTTGGAAAATATAAGGTTTGTTGTGAGGCCCACCTGCATGAAGTACCGCATACCATGCATCTTGTAGAATATCTTCAGCGCGGGTGCTGTTATGTGTCAGGGAGAGAGCATAACGATATCCACTTTGAAGCAGTATTTCGATATCTTCAGCAGGTGTTCCAGAACTCATTATTAGATCTTTTCCAAATGATACTTACGTTTTTTGCCGTCAACTGAATGGACGATGCCTTGAGTCGTAATTAATTTACCATCACTGGCTCTCACGAGAAAGTCCATGTCGATTTTTCTATTATCCTGGTCTTTGAAATCAGCACAGCTTACATAGAAATTACCTTTTTTCACGATGCCCGAATGTAGTTCATCCAGCGTGAGTTTCAATAACTTCCCTTTGTGTGAATCGAACACATACATATGGCCATCAATTGTCTGATGATCTATATAGCTTTGCATGGACTGTTGAATATTGTCGCGTAGATTGCCTTTAATGGAAGGATCATCCGCAGCAAATAATGATAAGCTTAGCGCTAAAAGCAGAATAGCGGATAGGTAATGTTTTGTTTTAAATTGATTTTGACTAGCATTCATATTTTGTTTCCTATGTCAGTATTGTTAAGCCTATTTGCGAGTAGGTAAACATAAGAACAAGCAAGAGTCGGAATTGATTGCAGGAAAAGTAAAAAAAGAAAGTAACTACTCAGCGTATTATGCACAAATCGCATTTGGTACTATACATGTCTTCAAAACACGCTGTGAACCCATCCATGGGCGCTCGAAGTCCGCATCCAAAAGAAATTAAATTTTAGGCTGCCGTGAAAAAACAGTAAAATGGTCTTTATATGAAAATTTAGAGGGCTAAGAAATTAGATGGAGGAGTGGTTAACGGATTCTTTCGCAAAAAATAATGGCGGAGCGGACGGGACTCGAACCCGCGACCCCCGGCGTGACAGGCCGGTATTCTAACCAACTGAACTACCGCTCCGCGAAAGAGGGCGTATACTGCCTGATTAGCTAAAAGAATTCAATATTTATTTTGTGAAACGTGTAAATAGTTTTATGGGGTTAGATCAGTTTATACAATTTGCTCATTAGCGCATCCGGTTAGGGTTTTCATCTTTATTGAATATTTGGTGAAGAGATGTTATCTACGCTGTATGTCAAAGTCCTATTACATTCCAGCAAAACTTGTTCAAGTTGAGACTGAGGTCAAAAAAAGTCGATTTATTGCCCGTGTTGATACTGTTAAAAGTCGAGAACAGGCCATGAATTTTCTTGGTAAGGCTAAAAATGATTATCCAGATGCCCGTCATCATTGTTGGGCTTATTTAATTGGTAATCCCCAGTCGGCTAGTAATGCAGCAATGAATGATGATGGTGAGCCAGCAGGAACAGCGGGAAAACCTATACTTAATGTTATTCAACATAAATGCATTGGTGATGTTATGGTGGTGGTGATACGCTATTTTGGTGGCACCAAGCTGGGAGCTGGTGGATTGACGAGAGCTTATAGTGGCGCAACGGAGGCAGCGCTTTCTCAAGCTCCTTTAGAGGAGAAAATACCGATGATTAAAATCAGACTTGGATGCGGCTTCTTCCAAGAGCAAACCCTGAGACATTGGGTGATTCAATGGAAAGCGGAAGTTGAAAGTACGGATTATAGCGAACAGGTGTCGATGATTTTGGATGTTCCCAAATCAAATATGAGTGAAATCGAAAAATTTTGTTTGGCCAATAATATTTCAGTCGATGAGGTAGGTATTTAAACGCTTTCTCCATCCAGACAGCCATTGTGATTCATCGCGGTCAGCATTTTGAACTCGTCGAGTTAATACATAATCTGCACTACGTGAAAATTCAGACATGATATCTGGATTATCAGGATCCATATGCTCTAGTACTTGCAATAATCCCCAGCCTTCGTTCTTGTAGCGTTCCTTATACGATGTGCCTTCACCCTTGAAGTTAACATAGTCAATCAATGCATAAGGGCCGTTAGGGGTATTGGCTACACGATAGAATCGTTTTTTTATCAGTTCTTTTTTTGAATTGTTGGATATTGCATTGAGCATTTTAGGTAACGCAGCTTCCATTCGTTGAATAATGAACTCCACTTGAAGATGTATTGTGCTTTGCATTAACTCTCTCAAGTCTTGTATTTCTTGACTGTTAATATTTTGATAAAACGCTTCACGATTATTCCATGGCGCCTTGGCAGTACTTGTTAACCAACTAGGTATCGGATGTTTTTTTTTAATAAATGCGAGCAAGGCTGGGAAGCTTTCTTCGAACGGGCTATCGACTCCCTTGGGGAACCAGATGAAGTGGCCAATGCCAAGAGAGGGGAAATCTTCGTGTTTATTCCATACCACGAGATTTTCAATTTTTCCTGCCCCCTCATTTAGCCATATTTTTTTACCAATGGCTTCAGCTTGTTGATGGTTTAACTTGATAGTGGGAGTGGAAGAAGGGATGAATTGGTAAAGGATTGCTGCAATCAATATTATGCTGAAAAAAAAATAGCGCATGGGTAATCGCGCTATTTTTTTAAATATTTTAAGCATGGAGGCTGCTTATTTCTTCGTGCTATTAGCCAGCACATATTCTGTTAGTTTATCCAAAGATTCACCTTGAATATTAGGGAATTTAGGCATCCTCATATTCCCTTCGGCAATACGTTGTTTGATAGTGGCCGGCGTTGCTTCGTCTGCCTTTAGCTCAAAAATCTTTGGTGCTGTGTCTTTGTGGCATTCCACACATGCCGCTCTAAAAATATCTTCGCCTTTTGCACCTGCAGCGGGAGAATAATCGCTGGTTTTAGAACAACCTGTTGCCAATCCGATAATAAGTGCAGCAAAAATGTAACTTTGTTTCATGTTTGTTTATCCAATAGTTGTTATTGAGGGGTTTTGTCGATGGGATCCTAACAAGAATATCGAATTGGATAAAGGCATTATCAATTAATGTGTCGATTTGATTTCAGCTTTTTATGAAGAACGGGCTTCTATTATTCCGCCTTCATAAATATCAGTAGCAATTGTACCAGACTTTATTTGGGTGAAATTAAACGTTATTGGGCCGCTAATTGGGATTCTCCAATGAATTTCACATAACGGCAATCGAACTCATTGGCGAATTTGAAGGAATGGAGGCCAGAGCTATCAACCTCACCTTGCCGGATGCATAGCGGTGAGAAGACAAAATTAGTGATTAGTTGTTGAGTAAGGTCGCATGATAAACTGAAGTTTGTGTTATATTTTTTAGGACAATTCTCTATGTTTGTTTTGCATCAGCAATTGAAAAAAGATTGTTTTTTAGTCGGCTCCTTCCCACTGTGTCAGTTATTATTAATGAATGATGTGCAATATCCCTGGTTTATTCTTGTTCCTCAGCGAAATAGTATGTCAGAAATTTATCAGTTGTCTGATGAAGATCAGCAACAATTGAATCAAGAATCGATTTATCTTTCGAAAATGCTTATGGAGACCTACAAAGGGGACAAGTTGAACATTGCAGCATTAGGCAACGTCGTTCCTCAATTGCATATTCACCATGTAATTAGATATAAAGATGACATTTCATGGCCTGCGCCAATCTGGGGGAAGCATCCAGCTCAGCCTTATGCAGACGCGAAGCTCAAGGAAAGATTGGATAAGTTGCAGGGCAAATTAAAACTGGGGTTTGTGGCTAATCGTTAACTACGTGTAACTTTTTTTTTACGTGATTGTCACCTAATTCTTGTAGCCAGTGAATGACATGCTGGTTGACTTCATGAATAGCGCGGTAGTTAATTATATGAATTAGATTTGGAAATTCTGCTTTTAGCTGCAAAATATTTGAAACATTTAAAGCTTTATTTTTGTAATCGGTATTGAGGAATCCCAAAATTGGTTTCCCTTCGGTTAAAAATTTTATACAGTTCACGCCAGAGCCAAAACCGGCTTCGTCAAAACAGTAAATAGCCGCTTGTGCCTGCTTTCGAAACTTATTGTCACGCTCCAACATAAATTGAGTGACGATAACTTCTTTTGAAAGGGCGAGTTTATGGCGATCTCGATAGTCTTCCCAATCGAGGTCATAATATTCCATGGGGTCGCAGATCATGCGCGCGAGTTGTTCACCTGCTAAATCAGGGTATTGATGGCGATAATATTCATATCGTGTGTCAAACCCCAAGCCTGTTTTTTCCAGGGTTTGTATAATCGACGTTTTAAACTCCCACGTTATCTCCGTTGCGTGCATGCCTTTACCGCTTACATAGCATGGGATCATAGTGACATTCCTGTTTAATTATCAATATATAGTCTAGCCCGCATATCTCACAGAATTTGCGAAATCTCGCTTGATCTTTGATTCCACAAAGTTTTTTCTTCCTTCGGAAATACATTGAATATTCCACTCAGTCAGAAAATACTTTATGAAAACAAATCTCTGCGCGATATTACCGCAAACCTGTGAGAAATGCGGGCTAGGGTTATCAGGTGGTTCGGTTTAGTAACTGTGCTACATTAATCCTAAAAAAAATATGGACAGAGATCAATTTGATTATCCGCGTTAGTATCTAAGATTGCGGCCAATTTGCTGGCACAACAAATCCTCTTGAACACTCGATTTGTTCGTTCCTACTGTTCTGCATAACTTCTGCCAGATGGAGAGGTTTTTGTGAGCATTGAAAATGTTCTTTTATTCTATCTTGCAGGTCATCGTAAGTCAGCACAGCGTTATTTATACCAGTTCTTGCCTCTATAGCAAGCCAAAATGGTTTATTCAAGATTAGCCAATTTGAATCTGTGTGGTGCTGGGGAATATTGGGGTTATTGGCGTAAGTCCACCAGCCTTTGAGATGGTTGCGTGAAATGTAGTCAGGTAGTTTAGGAATGCTCGTTTGCCATAGCTGAGTTGGGTAAAAGAGGTAACCTTTGAGTACGATTTGAGGAAGTAGTGCGGTAGGATAGTGATTGATTATTTTTTTTGCCGCGCTTTTTTTGCTCAACATGATTTGCTGATTGAGCATCTTTTCGGATTTTATGGACAATTGATCCCTGCTATTTGGGCCGTAAAATATAACATCTTTTTCTGATTCAAAATAAAGATAAAATTTTACAGCCACTTCCCAGTGATATGATTGCTTAAGTCGGCGGTGGTGAAAAAGAAAATCAAATTCTCCAATGGTTCTATTATCCTCCATTACAACCTTTCTTTGTAGGATATGTTCGATATCTGCACGTTTGCTAAGCCAAAAAGCGATGAGGTTTTCGAAGTAATCGCCCACATAGGGTTGAGGATTTATTATTTGATCTGGCAGAACCGAGGGATTTTCATCCCATTTTATCATCTCTGGTTCAATTTCTTGATAAAGATTTCGAGATTCTTCATCAGACATTACAAACCCAAGTTTATTATTCAATAAACTTGGGCTTTGAATGAGCCAGGCAAGATCATTGATTACTTGCTGTTTAAACATTCGACGGTTTGTTAAAATAGCTGGTTTGCACATTGCCATAAGTTTTAGTATGAATATTACCGTCATTATACCCACCCACAATCGAGCTTACTCGCTATCAAGGGCTCTCGACTCTGTTTTTTCTCAATCCGTACTCCCTAATGAAGTGATTGTGGTGGATGATGGTTCCAGCGATGGAACCTATGGGCTAATTGAGCAAAAGTACCCACAGGTGAAAACTATTTATCAGCACCAACAAGGGGTAAGTGCCGCGAGAAATAGGGGAATCCGCGAAGCGAAGTCAGATTGGATTGCTTTTCTCGATTCTGATGACGAATGGTTGCCCCATAAACTTGAACAGCAATGTGAGATGCTTAAAAATTCGCCTAGCTTGCAAGTTTGTCACACTGAGGAGATCTGGATACGCAATGGTGAGCGAGTGAACCAGATGAACAAACATAAAAAGACAGGCGGTTGGATCTATCAAAACTGCCTACCATTATGTGCGATGTCACCTTCTTCTATTATAATTCATAAACGTATATTTGATGATGTAGGCCTTTTTAAAGAGCATCTGCCAGCTTGCGAAGATTATGATCTTTGGTTGCGAATATGTGCACGTTACTCTGTACTCTATATAGAAAAACCATGTATTAACAAATATGGTGGCCACGAGGATCAGTTGTCCAGTGCTCATTGGGGAATGGATCGATTTCGTATACAAGCGTTGATGGATATATTAAAGGAACAAGTGTTGAACGAAGGTGATAAAAGTGCAACAAAGATTGTCTTACGGAAGAAAATTGAAGTCTATTCGAAAGGCGCACGCAAACGAGGAAAAGATGAAGAGTTGCATTATTATCAAAATTTGCTTGAAGAAGTAGGGGCGTTATAGTGCTCTATATTGTTTGTGCACTTCACTGTGAAGCAAAACCGCTAATCGATTATTATAAACTAACAGCCGAAGCAGATAGTGCGTTTACTGTTTTTTCAAATGAAGAGATT
>CALZJE010000020.1 GCA_945787715.1 uncultured Ectothiorhodospiraceae bacterium
TAAAGACTGGAACAAGTTTGTTATTAGTCATGTAACACTTTATTTTCTAACAGAGAAAAATCTACATGTTTTAGTAAGTCAGAAAGACTTTCGTTTTCCACATGTGTTGCAACACCGTAACTCAGATGTATTTCTAGTTCATGGGTGCCTATCTGAAATATTTTTTCACCGATAACCGTATGAATATGCATAGCTTGTTCTTGTGCATTGTCATTATCCTTACCTGGTAAAACTATGATAAATTCATCACCACCATACCGACCAAATTTATCAACGTCGGAAAGCAAGGGTTTGATCACTTCTACTGCAGATTTCAATAATAAATCCCCTACCATATGTCCATACTTATCGTTAACTGTGCCGAGATTATCAAAATCTATCATTACTATTGAAAGTGGCGTATCTTTTTTATCTGCTTCAAGTATAGAAGAACGTATATTCTTGAGAATACAATTTCGATTAGAAATATTTGTTAATGGATCAATATCACACCGATATTGAAGTTTTCTACTTATTTTAGTCAGTTGGTCTATGTTGTCTTCCAGTTGATGCATATTCGCATCCATATAACTATCTATTGCAAGCGACATATCCAAGCTAATAATTTTCAATACTAAAATTATTGCTCGCAGCTTTTGGTAAGCACACTCATATAAACTCAGTGGCATACCAATTTTATTATGTGTAACACCAACAAGTAAACGATTATCAAAGTAGTTCTCACTACCAAAATTTTCACCCAAAGTCATTAAATAATGTAATTGAGTATTTTTTATGTCTTCCAAGATTTTATCTGAAGGCAGAAATGACCGATATTCTTTGTGATTAAAAAGATAGGAATAAAATTTATTAATTATCGGCCCGGAATTCGGCTGTACAACCATCTCTTGTAGTAACTTAGCGGTTTCAAGGTCATTTTTATTCAGCTGAAATAGTCTTAGTCGTTCTTTTATTTTTTCACGATCAAAACCGTAGGTATGACAATATTGGTATTGGATGGACATTCACACCTCTAAACTGACTATTATCAGAAGAAAAACAGCTGGACGTTGAAATAGTAAGATCTATAATATTTTCTCGGCTACCTGATTACCCGAGGATTTTCAATCATTCTATATATACATGCTTGTGAAGCTATCGGTAGCGAATTATCAAAGCTTTAGAATCGAGTTAATTCTTGTATTGGTGTAACTACTCAGCGTATTCTAAATTTAAAACTTAGAATTGAGCGTTTGGTGCTATACCTGTCGTAGAAACCGTTGTCCGCATGGATGCGGACTTCGAGCGCCCATGGATGGGTTCACATAAATCCCCAATTTTTGTTTGGTAGTAAGTTTACCTTTATAAGGGAATCCCTAAATCAACTTCTACACCATTCATTATTCGATTACCCATTTTAATCTTTATTTTCGCCAGATGATGACCTGGATTATGACTGTCAGCTACCACGTGAACCGCAACAGATCTGTCCTCCCCTGTTTCTGCTATTAAAGGATGAAGAAGCTCCTCAATCTCTGAACTCATTACTTCTGTTGTTGGTGCAGAAAGAATCTCATTTAATTGCAGAAGAATGATGTTAACAATGCGTGAACTGACTAATTGATAAGGTAAGCTAGCAAGTAGTTTCTGTTTATAATTAAGTACAGCATTATCATAAAACGCAGGTTTGAACATAGTCGGTAATTTTCGAAAAAATACACTGTCTTTATCCGGTTGACAAAGCAATGCCACAATGCCTAATTCAGCAACTTCATCAGCTAACGTATCGTCGATGATCGTCTCCAAAGGTATCGAAAATCGTCGTTCTGAAGAAAGGTCGAAACTGTGCATTGAAAGATTTTTAATCACACCATGTGGTGGAGTAAGTTCAGATGGCCATTGGAATTCATTGATGCTCTCTATTACTAAGCGAGCTAACACCCAGCTTGGATGCCCCATTAATAGCACATCATCGCCTGCTACCCATTCATTGAATTCCAAATCGCTATTGTTGTGACGGTTATAGGGAGCACGCAAAAGAAATCGGTTAAAACAGGTTGTTATCCAACGTCCATGAGATTTGTTCCTTAGCGACTTCCATTTTACATATTGAGGCTGAGAGAACATGCGAGATAAATCGTTTGCTGAACCTATCAATGATTGAGCACGAGTTTTCCCCATAAAATTGTTAGATAGGTTTATAATTGACGGTACTTGGTATGCTTCACTAGATATTGCGATATCATCAAGCATATTTAAATCATTGGTTGTGCAGTTAATTTCAATATCAAAAATTGCTAGTGCAGGTAAAAGTGTTTCGTCTGTATTTGATAATACAGTGGTATAGTCTAACGCCAAGTTGTTCTTATCCGTATTCAGTAGTGTAAGAATAATACTTTCGTCATCTGGCAGAGTATCAACTAAAAATTTCACTCCCCTCCATGTTTGCTCCAGCGCTTGAAACTGATTGTTGTGTATTATTTTATCCAGTTGTTGAAATAGAGTACGCTGTATTTCAAGCATACTGGAATTTAGCAATGTTCTATAGGATTGAGAAAGTGTATCCGAAAATTTTTCTACACTCGAAGGCGCCTCAACTTGTTGGTCACCCAGATCCAGCATTCCAAAAAGCCGATCAATATCTTTGTCGTCACTATTTGAAGAGATTGAAGAGTTTGTAGATTGTTGTGCAACTGTAACCGTTTCGTTAACTGCATTAATAACATTATTAAGTGTATTGCCGATTAGCGGGTGAGTTTGATGACGAGTTAAAATCTCATTGCACTGAGTTTCTGTGATCTTTTCTTCCAGCCTCTTTTTTAATGCTTGATGTGAAGAGAAGAGAGGTTTTAGTACTTCAATAGTTGACGCAATACGGTAGGGATGAAAATCCTTGATGGATTTAATTGGCAAAGATACAAAAGAAACACTATCGCTTTGGGGTATAAGATTTTCAATTTCCAGCATGATTTCGATATTAAAATCTGCCATCACTTGGTCAAAATTTTGTGTATTGATAACAGTCGTGCGAGCCATGTTATCGGAACTAGTGTTATATTGAGCAAAAACCCATATATGATAAGGAACAAATAGATCGCTGTTTGCGGGATTGGACATGTAATACTCCTATGGTTTACTAATAAATATGGCTTACTAATAAACCGCCACTATGCTCGAAATAAAAGAAAGAAACTAAAATGATATACCCGTAGCGTATATACTAAACAAATATCCACTTTAACCAACAGGATGCAGCATGTCACACCTTGATTTATCGAACAAAGATCTTTCGATCAAAATTAATCCACTTGGCGCAGAATTACAATCCTTCTACGCCAACAAACTCGATCTAGAGCTCCTGTGGCAAGCGGATGCTGATTATTGGCCAAGACACGCGCCCATTCTTTTTCCGATTGTTGGTAAATTAATCAATAACCAACTCATTGATAATAATAAAACCTATCCACTCACACAACACGGCTTTGCCAGAGACATGGAATTTGAGCCTATCTTTCAATCAGCAGAGTTTTTACAACTTAGACTACAATCCTCAGATGCAACGCTTGAAAAATACCCATATCCATTTGAGTTACTTGTTGAGTATCTGCTGAAAGATAATATGCTACGGACAACTTTCGTGATCCGTAATAATTCTGAAACGTCTCTGCCATTCAGTGTTGGGGGACACCCTGCTTTTAACTGGCCACTGATTCCTGGCATCGAAAAAGAATCTCACTATATTTTATTTGAAGAAAATGAAAACACTCCACTGCGACAACTGGAAAAAGGACTTGTATCACCAAAAAGCTTACCCTCACCTATTATTAATAAGAAACTTGCACTAAAAGACGAATTATTCAAAAACGATGCACTAATTTTTGATGGCTTAAACTCGAACAAAATTACCTATGTCGCAGGTGAACAATGTAAGCTGGAAATGCGGTTTGATGATTTCCCTCAGTTTGGAATCTGGACAAAATATGGTGCTGATTTTATTTGCTTAGAACCTTGGCTAGGTTACGCGAGCCCACAAGGTTATGAAGGTGAGTTTAGAGATAAACCAGGAATTAAGACGTTGCCAAGTTACGCAGAAGCTGCTGTTAGTTTTGATATATTGTTAAACTTATCGTAGCTTCTCATGAAGATATAAAAGAAAATTTAGTTTATGCGAAGACTACTATTTTGAAGCCTAGTGTTTAATCAGTTGTACGATTTTTTAATTGCTCACGTTGCTTATCTAATATATAGCGGGTGAGATTTTTTCGGTCTATTTCTTTTAGATAGGGCAATTCTACAGCAACATTAAATTTACCTGTTTCGTTTTTAATTGGCTCTTGTCGTACGACTTTACCAAATGTTTCCATCCCCAGACGATAACCAACTATCGCGATCTTGCAGTACAGATATGAGCCTATAACTAACTCATGACTGCTTTTAAAGCTAAATCCACCTTCACTAATATCCATTGTTTCAGCATTTTCAAGCACGCCTCGTTCTGCATCCATTTCGAACTGTTGAAATGTAACAATTGAAGAGATTAGATCAATTTTTTGGTTAAGCAGATCAACATACTGTGCAATCCCAGGAGAATCACGGCGTATATTGATTAAGAGCGGACTCAACTGGCGAGATATTTGATCAAGCTGATGGGTAATATCAATACTGTCAGATTGAATATAATCCTCATTATTCAGAAATTGCTGAATGTCCTCTTTGCTTGCTTTTCGATAACCCACGTAAACCTTATTACATAATCGAAAATAATTTCTTCGTTCTTTGCTAGACATGGTTCAATTTCCAGATTGCTCGACCAATATTCATGATGCACTCTAGATCCAGCACAAGTTATGCCGAGTTCTCTGCTTTTATGAATTTCTTCACCATAACTTAATTTTCTGACTCGCCTTTCGATGATTTTTCCTCTGGATTGTGATCTTCGTTCATGGATTTCTCTTCCTCCCACTCACTATCCTCAATAGAATGACCTTTTTCAGACTCATCTTTCGATGTTTCATTTTCTTCGTTTAATTTACTCTTTCCTGCTTTTTCATCACTCTCATCGTCGATCTCCATTTCGATAACATAACGAACTCCATCATCAATGACTCCTTCCATATCCACCACGTTCCCCACAGAAGCATTGAATACGATTTTTGACACGTTTACTTCGCCAAACTCTTCGATAACAACGATTTCATTGTCTAAATCTATTGAGCTGATGACACCTTCTACGTCCCATTCTTCTTTTGACGATGAATCTGTAACTTGCCAGGCACCATCTATATTGATAACTCCTTCTAACTCTACCTTGTCACCAATAGCACCGGTAAACTCACCATCTAAATATTCGACTACTTGGCCATCAATAGTCAATGGATCCAACGAGGTTACCTTCCCTTCAAGTTCCCAACCTGAGGATTCATCACTAAAATCTTGCTCATCCCGTTTTAATCGAGTGGCAACAAATACCTCATTGTTATTTTTGTAAGCACTAATTTCTACAAAATCATTTTTAACCAAGTCTTCAAAATTAAAATAGCGCTGTGAATTTTCATCTACATCATCACGTTCGTCTTTTAAACGGGTGGTATTTGTGATTAAAATTTCCTGTCCTGCAACAGTAATGACTTTATCATCGGAATTCACAACTGTTATGACCCCCTCAAACTGACGATTACTCTCTTGCTTTATTTCTATTTCACTGGCAACGATAATATTTTGTGCATTAGCAATGCCTTCAACTTTAATTTTTACAGCTTTAAGTAACATATCTTTGTTACCCGATTCAAATTTGGTCAAAGTATCAATTTTTATCTGCTGCCCATTGACAGAAAAGGTATTCAAAAGCAAGTCTATATTTTGATTAATATAGCCCTCGATTTCTACTTCACTGCCCACAACGTTCTCGACACCACTACTACCGACTTTTTTAAATTTAATCTCCGTAGCAATGAACTTATCGTTCAAATCTTCTTCACCTTCTGTTTTAACCGAAACAAATTGTCCGGAATCAAAGCTTATATTGTTAAAGTCTTTAAAAACTGCCTCAGAGTAGGAGAAGGCTCTTTTACCAATTTGAAATTGATCCACACTAACATTAGTTGCGATGCCTTGTACCTTAAACTCTTCACCAAGGGAATGCACCAGCTTTTCCAACGAAACACGAGTTGCGTAAATGACTCCGTCACCTGATGTATATCCGCTGACCTGAACCACATGACCGGGAAGGATTTTTTCGATTTCGTTTATCGTGCTCTCTTTACTCTCAAATATTGTGTCGTTATCAACGATGACTATTTGACCCATAACATCAAGACGATTAGTGGTAAGAATTTTATTTTCAACAACAATACCTTCAACATTTTTTTCAAAGCTAATTACCGACGCGTTTCCTGTAACGCCATCACTATTCACGTTGCCTTTTAAGTTGACCAGCATGCCAATGCCCAAAGCGCTTTCTAATGCAGATGCACCGTCAACTGAAATTGAGGCCTGATCGGTTTCATATTTAACGCCATTAACATAGACACTCCCAAAACTGGTAATTACACCAACAGTTGTCTTGTCATCCAACCCAGTACCAGTTTCACCACCGCCAGCACTACAACCAATAAGTGTGGTAACAATCGCAGCAATTACTGCCTTCCTTAGAAAACTATTGGGCATCGTCTTGCTCCTTGATATCTTTGTTCTCGAAATAATAAATCCCCACACCAATTGCATTTCGACCAGTACCTTTTGAATTTGGATTCGCATCTCTATCGTGCTTCGCCATTGCCTGATCAACTTTTTCCAATAGCGTCTGCGAGTCTGTGTTGATAATATCCTGTAATTCAGCAATGGCTTCGTCTGGCAAATTATCGTAATAAACTTTACGTTGGAAAAACGGTTTTAATTCTGGTTGGTAAATATTTCTATCCATGGTATTTAATAATGCGGACACATCAGTGCCAATATAATAAATCTTTTCATTAACGCCGGATTTGGGAATATAGGCACGTGAAAGTAGGTGAATATTTTGTTGCTCATCCACTTCTACCACACCAACACGCTCTAGCTCATCCAAAATTGCACGAGGAGGCACATCACCGCTGTATGCTTTAACCAATGAAGTAAACGTGGGGGCTTCGCCTTCAAACTGCAATGCTAATGCTTTGCTATCGTCCTCTTGATATGTTTCATCGTGAACCCAGCCATAGACGACACGTGCCGCACGGTTGTATTTTTCAATTAGCAAGTTGTCCGGCTCGTCTTCCAACTCTTGAATACGTTTAACTTCTTTACGTGATAATCCTGTAATAGTTGCTATTCGGGAATTGCTTTGTTTTCGACCTTCTACAGTAAAATCTTTTGTTGCAACTTCGATATACGCGCGGCGAACCAAATCAGCAAATGCACCGTAAGGGACATTATTGCGCAATAACATTCTAACCAATGGTTTAAGAACACTGACTATTGCTCTATTTAATAATGATTGCTGAGTCATTTAATCCTTCAAGTTTGCACGAACCTCTTGCGAAGTTCGTGCTTATTTTTAAATCGAATACCTAAGCTACTTCTATTTCAGATTAGATATTATCATTTTTATCGTCGGAATCAGAGATATCATCTTCGTCTTTATCATTATCATCATGTTCAGGCTCTTCATGATCCTCATCATCTTCATGCTGATCCGAACCACCGATATAAACACTATCATCAGTTTCAGCATCGCCTTCACTTGCTGTGAATACATTATCAGTAAAAGAACCCTTTAGTTCTGCTTTCATCCCAACTTCAGGGGTAAACTCACCAGCAGACGAATAATCAACTGTTACGCCAGCAACTACCGTCGTCAGAGCAAGCATATCAACAGATTCGATTTTACCTTCAAGTTTCTCTTCTTTACCCTCTTTAAAAGTTTTTCGCTTAGCTTTCGTTGCTGTCAGCCCACCTGACGCATTTTTAAAAGCCTTAATTTTAATCCAATCGCCAACAACTAAATCATCAACGCCGAATTTATATTTTACTAGTTCACTTTTGTCCACATCGTCTCGGTCATCTTCTACCATCGTTGAGTTATTCAAGGTAACTGTTAATCCAAACAATTTAATTGTGTTATTGATAATATCTGTTGCTTCTATTTTACCAGTCATTTTGATATCACCACTTGGTTTAAAAATCAGTTTTTCCGCAACTAAGTTTCCATCGACATCCACATTACCTTTCACTTTAACTTTCAAACCATTCGTTAAAGTTGAGACATCACCATGAACAATACGAGTTGTTGTCTCAAGTAACACTGTTGATCCATTCACTTCAATTTCTGTGCTACTAATAACATTAGTAATGACACCTTGAACTTCGACTTCTTCGTCATCTTCTTCATATTTGTGTTTTTTCTTGCCACTATTTTTTAATTCGATTTTAGTCGCTACCAGCTCTTTTGCATCGTTAAGTTCGGTGTCGCTTTTAACTTCCAATAATAAACCTTCGGCTATCATATCTACTGTCATATCATCAAATTCTGCAGAAGCATAGTTAACAACCATTTCACCAATCATAAATGTTGTATCAGTAATAGGAAGTGAAACCCGACCTTTCATTTCAATATCATCGCCATCAGAAAGTAAAGGTTTTTTAACTTCTAAACGAGTCGCCCAGACACTCCCATCACCTGAAGAATAACCACTAACCTCTATGATATTATCATTGGCAATTTCTGCCATTGACGTTACTGAATCAACAGCGCTTTCAAACACTGTGTCTTCGTCTGTATGAATGGTCAAACCCATAATATTGAAAGTTCCATCTGTTCCATAATTGGAGTTATCAATGACTATGCCTTCCACTTCATTTTCGAATTCAACGGCGACGGCATTACCTGTCCCATCAGCTGCAGCATCGCCCGACAAAGTGACGACCATTCCCAGTTTTAATAAGGACTCATCACCGGCAACGCCATCGACAACGAAACTCGCTTGATCTGTCTCATACTCCACACCATTGATAAAAATACTGCCGAATCCAGTAATTACGCCCGTTGATGACTTGTTGATAACTGTAGAATCGTTTGTTGTGCTTTTATCTTCATTGCACGCGGATAGACCCAAAGATGCGATTACTGCAAGTGCGAGTGTAGATTTTTTCAAAATGGCTTTCATCATAGTGCTCCTATTGAGAGTTTTTAACCAATCGTTGTCTCTGTATCGCTCACCATATTGGGATCTTTATCCCAATTATACGCAATATTTGTTTAATGAGACACTGATTACAGTTTAATTCTACCTAGGATTGGGAATATTTTCCCAATCTCAATGACGAAATTATAGTACTAACCTCTAATAAATTAAAAGCGGTTTCGTATAAAAACGAGATCTAATAGGCGTTTTTTTTAGCAAATGAAATATTTACCTATATTAAACATATAGTTAAGTCTTTATTGAAAACTATGGGATTTTGAGAGATGGCATCACCGCAGATACCTCTTAGCAGTATTTTGTAAAGATCGTCAGGAATATCTAGCAGGAGTTTGTGTGTTCTAAAAGAGGTGTAATCATTAATCGGTAGATATGCAGGAATGCTTGTCTGATCTGAATAACACGCTCATCCCCATTTATCCTCTTATCTAAAAAAAAACCACGGTAACTCATATGAATGAGTGAGTATCGGGGAGGCAAGAGTTGCTAGGGTGTTACACTGCGCACTAACCGAACCAAATTGCCCTGGTAACGGCTAATATCGCTCAAACTGCCACCAAAACTGACGAACCAGGCATTGTTCGAATTATTGACGTGAGGTGTGGAAGACCAATGCCAAACATAATTCGTATTCGGAAAATAATTCAAATTGATCGCAGGATCATTACAAGTTTCATCCACAAGCGAAAATAACTCTTTAACATTGGGCAGTCGCCAATCAAAATGATTCGCAAAACCTGTTGTCGCATTTAAGTCAACAACGTATAGCAGAGCTCCCCCCCAACTGTATTTTTCCAAAGCCCCAGTAGCACAATTGCTACCCGTCCGACCAGCCGAACATTGTTGCCACATCAATCCTGTGTATAGATCCGTCACAGTTCCATTGGCGTTGTCAATGTATCGACTATCTGGCGCAGCACGGGGAATAGCACTATTACAGGTTTGCGCCCAGATATGAATACTCGGAAACAGCATCAGCAATAAACCAGCAAATAATTGCTGCAGCCAAGTCACACCTGTACTATTCATTCCACCACTCCATTAAAAAACCTCTTGTTAAAATATAGTTCGAATTCATCTTGGTCCATAACAACAATGTCACTGTGAAGCATATGGATGTGTAAGTATCCCATAAGTCACAACGCCTAGGGAACCCCGCTACGCACTAAGCGAATATAATTGTTGTTAGCATGATTACTGATGTGAATATTGCCATCACTAAAGTTAACAACCCTAGCGTAGCTCACAGGATTGCCATCCATCGAGATTGACCAATAACCACTGCTAATTGTTTTTGGAAAATAATTTGTATCAACTGAGGGAGAGTATTTATTATAGTTCATAATACTCAGCAATTCTCCTCGGGTAGGCATGCGCCAGTCATTAATCCCGCAATAACCGGCCTGATTTACCCTTTGAACAAAACTTTCAGTATTGCAAAAGCTAGCAGGATTATTAACATCATAGCCATCACAGATCGCACCATCATCATCGGCATAGCCAGCTATGCCACCGTTGGTGTTAGGATTGGTATCGTACCAATTATAGCGATCATCGCTATCATGCAAACCTTCATCGGCCGCAACACTATTACCCCCTTGTTTTACCTCCCAAAGCAACCCTGTCACATTATCTTTAACACAAAACCATTCGGTGGCATCTGCCGACAGAGAATTGCCATTGGCATCAAGCTTGGTAAAGTTAAAACCACTATGACCGTCGATGTTATCATTTTGAGCAATGTTACTATCACGACCTTGGCTACAATCTTGTTGGTTAACGGCTACGCCATTACAATTGCCAATAGGACTATTACCATATGGAGAGTAACCACCGAAAGTGATGCCTGTATCATTAAGTGGTTTCGATGGAACAATCATCACTCGTACCGATTTTTCTACGCTCGGGGTAGATTCTAAATTGTTCGCTAATGCAGTGATAACAAAATGATAATCTACCCAGAGTTTTAAATCGGACAATACTAATCCGCTGCTTTGATCAAGTAGCATTGTACCATCCATTGCGCTATAGTTATCCGGTGTTACCCCACTTTGCTGAGCGTAATAGACATTATATGAAGTTGCACCGGAGACATCCGCCCAGTTTAGGGTAACTTGGGCATTACCATTTAGCAAAGAGAGTGCAGGTGCGAATGGCACATCGTCGTTTCGAATAGTGACAAGACTTTGCCCATCACTAATTGTTGCGCCAACAACATTACTCAAATTAATTATAAACTGTTCATCGTTTTCAACAATGACATCATCTTTGATGTTATAAATAATAATATCGCTGGAAACCCCAGGAGTAAATCTTAAGGTGCCACTCTTTGCCTCGTAATCATTTCCATCAATGGCACTATTATTTTCTGTGACATAATCAACCTGAACCATAAAATCACTAGCTTTACTCAGCTTAACGCTTACAGCGGCTATCGTATCCGATTCATTAACGGTCACATCTTCAAGGCTCAAGCTCGGTAGATCGTTGTTGTCGATTATGGTTACTTGTATATTTGTTTTATCTAAAATGGCTCCCTGAATGTTGCTCAGATTTATTAATAATGTTTCATCTGTTTCGTAGATTTCGTCGTCGTTGATCTTTAGCGTAATAGTTTTTTCAGTTTCACCTACATTAAACACAATGTTTCCAGTCTTCGCTTCATAGTCATTGACGCCATCCTCATTTGCTTCGGTTGCAGTACCATTTGCGGTAGCATAATCGAATGTTATTGGTGATGCGCTGGCTGAGTTTAGAGAAATAGTCATTGTGAGGTTTGTGTTTTCCTCATCAACACTAACATCTTCCATACTGACTTTAGTTAATGCTGTGGAAAAGCGTGAAGTAAACACGGCTGCTAGTGATTCACCACTTACATCTTTTATATCGGTTCGGAGTTCGATGCGGTACAACTCATTGCTTAACCAAGTATTGATTGGGCTGAAGCTAGCTGTTTTAGTGCTTTGATCATAAGTTACTGTACCACTTACTGGACTACCATCAGGATGCGAGACACGAAAGGTGTCAACATTTATACTAATTACGTCCATATCTATGTCAAAAGTGACATCGATTTTATTCAAAGTGATGTCTACATCTTTCTGCTCACTCCCCGGAGAGGTGGCTAATACTTTGGGGCCCGCAACCAGAGGCTCATTATCAATAATTGCAATAGCAACGGTACTTTGACTACCTAATGTGGCACCTGTGACACTACTGAGTACCACCGTAAAGGATTCAGTGTTTGGCCCTTCATGCAGACTGTCGTCGTTGATTTTCACATCGAAACTCAGCTGCTTGCTGCCAGCAGGTAACGTTATCAATTGATTATTTAAAGTCGCATAATCATCGAGTGATGCTGTGCCGGGCACAGTATTAATACTCACGGCAATGTTGTTTTGTGTATCAGCTTTATCCAATTTTAAACTGAGCGTGGCAACCCCATCCTCTTCCGATACGGATACATTTGTTTGGGAAAAATTAATCTCCGGTAATACCTCATCAATATTAAGCACAGCTACCTGTAGTGACTGCTGAGCTATGTTACTACCGTCGCTAACCTCAATATCGAGTTGATAAATATTATCTGTATTGCTATCTTCAGGGATTAGATAATCTGGTGGGTTGTTAAACAGCAATGCACCGTTATTACTATTTATTGTAAACAAACTCGCATCAGGTCCACCAACAATACTAAAAGTTAAATTCTCACTATCTACATCTGTTGCGGTTATGACAGTGATTGCACCGCTATTTTCAGAGATGCTAAACTCAGAAGACGATGTAATCACGGGCGCTCGATTTTCAATGACATCTTCGTTAACCATAGCAACACTAACATTTGAAAACGCACTAATTTGCTCATCTCTATTTGCAACAACCCAATAATAATAATTCTGATTGGGTATCAGAGCATTGTCTTCATAAGGTGATGAAACATTTTCAACAATTATTGCCGTATCAATATCAAAAACATCACTCATGTTTCGATAAAGTGTATAGCTATCTACCGCTTCAACGACATCCCAACTAATCTTTATCGAATTTTTATTGTTAACTTCGCTGGTAAAATTAACGGGTATTTTAGGGGGCACGGTGAATGTTAATGTTTTAGAATCTGGACTTTCATTGTTTGACCAATTTGATTTTATTCTAACGAAGTATTGCTGACCATTGTCATCAGCAGTGATGATATGGGGTGGTCTATCTAAGGTGATTTTTGTTGTTTCATTAGCATCAAATAGCTCTGATGTAGATAAATACAAGGTGTAGTTTTCTACACCACTTTGTTCATTCCAGTTCAATATCAGCTGATGCTTATTATTTCGTTCCAAGAATATTTTAGGTGCACTTGACGGTGCCTGCTGCGTGGGGTGAGTATTTTCGACATCGCCAACCGCGCCAGTACCGCAGGCTTGCAATTGAACGACACTCATTAGAACGATGATTAGTTTTAATATATGCATTTTTCTCTCGTATAAAGTTTCGTTCATCCTAGAAAACGCAGTTGGATGTAAAATAGAACGTAGAATATTGTTTTTCATATAGCTAGGCGAAACAAGAGGCTGCGTTACGCCCCTAAGGAAGTGCCCTTGGGGTATATTTCATGGATCAATTGCTTTTTCTAGGTTCATCAAGTGATGACTTAATGACCACACAGAGGTACTCATGGGTTTCAAATTGCGCATATTATATACTCAACCTCCCCCCAAAGTCTGAGTATTATTGATCGAAACTATTAATTGACTGTTATTTATTCGCTGCCGTAAAAATTAGTATACGTTTATAGGTTTTCAATCGCCATTTTAGCAAGGCATGAGGAAGGCGAATAGTGCACTATTCAACTGACGAACAACACAGCTAAAATGAGTGAGTGGAAAGTCAGAAATGTGAAGTAATTTTTGAGGCAGACCTTAGGCCATTCACCGTTTAGCTATTTTTTATTATTAGATTTGAGATCGCTCAGGAAAACTGTCTTCAAGTAAGGGGGCGTCAGACGCGTCAATCCGATCTTCTGCCCTACCTTCTCCGATACGGAGCAAACTTGGCAGGAGAATGAGCGTAAATAGCGTACTGACCAGCATGCCACCAACAATAACCACCGCCAATCCAGAATAAAGTTCAGCACCAGCAGCAATTCGGATAAAGCTAGGGAGATATTGAAATCCAACCATCTCTTGAATGGCGGGGTAATTGTTTTTAATGCTGACAAAAATCAACGGCAGCATACCGAAAATACTTGTCAGTGTAGTCATGAAAATAGGTCGCATTCGCATATTTACCGCTTGCTGCACAGCGAGGCGGCGCGCTAACCCTTCGCGTTCTGCAACACGCGTTTGATGCACTAATAGAATGGCATTGTTGACAACCAAGCCAAGTAAAATAATGAAACCAATCATGGTTAACAAGTCCATAGATTGATTTGTAATATTAAGAGCAATTATACCACCTACCGTTGCCAGTGGAATTGTTAGTAATACCAAACCACTATCTTTAAATGATCGAAAAAGAGCCGCCATTAACAGAAAAAGGATAACGGTGGCAAGTATAAAACTGTTTATCATACTCTTTTGCGCAACTTCCAATTGCTGTGCAGTTCCTGAATATTGCATGTTTCCGTCTTCAGGCAAAAGCTCCAACAATTTAGGCTCAACCTGTTGCTTAAGGATTGTTATACCTTCTTCAATTGACATTCCTGTTGGTAAACCAACAGATAACGTAACAGTACGCCGTCGATCGATACGACGAATTTTATCAGGCCCAGCTGTACGCTCTAACGTTACCAATTCCCCCAATGGTACAATACCTGAGTTGGGAGTAGAGATCGGTATGGAAACTAAATCTTCAGGATTCTGCCAATTTTCTGCGCGTAAAATCACATCCAAACGTTGGTCCCCATCAAAATAGTCACCCACATAAAGACCTGTGCCCATCGCCCGAATAATATTTCCCAGACTTGCCCTATCCAACCCCGCTTCAACAAGTTTTCTCTCGTTAGGAATAAGTCTTAGCTCAGGTTCTGCCATGTCCAATCCTGGTTTTGGCCTTACACGCACGCCAGGCAAGGCGGCGCTAATTTCGCGAAAGCCCATTTGTGCCGTTAATAACAAGCTTTCCAAGTTGCGGCCCTGAATATTGACATCGATATTATTACCGCCCCCACCTCGACCAAATAGAGATGTGCGATAAGCAAACGCAATTGTATCGGGAAATCCGCGTACTACTCCGTTAATAAGAGGAACCAGCATATCTGTTTTCGCTGGATCAACTGCACGAACTCCCATAAATGCACCAGCTGGAAATACGACAAAGAAATAATCATTAACCTTGGGTTCTTGATCACCATCAATGTACGGCTGCATTCGCTCAGCAATCACAAGCCCCATCTCTTTTTCCAATGTATCCACATTAACGCCAGGAGGCGCTTGCACGAAGGCGAAAACTAGATTGCGATTACCAGTCGGTAAATAATCACTAGGGGGCTTAAATTCATAAGCAAGATAGGCAGGTAACGTTAATAAACCAACAATCCAAAAACCGCGTTTTAATGGAGTGCTTGTTATTGCCATAATAATTCGAGTTAATCCCTTCCACCAATGTGCATGAGGATCTTTTGGGGTATCTCCTTTCAACCATTTTTTTGCAACTGCTGGTAAGACGCTAATGGCAGTAATAAACGAAAATATGATCGCTACTGATATGGTGAGTGCTAAATCGGCAAAGAGTTGTCCACTCTCTTCTTTCATAAACACGATGGGTAAAAATATCGCAACAGTGGTAATGGTGGAAGCAAGTAACGCTCCCCAAACCTGCAATGTACCGGATAAAGAAGCTTCTTCACTATCCTGACCTTTTTCTCTTAAGCGGGTAATATTTTCTAAAACCACAATGGCAGCATCGAGAACCATACCTACGGCAAATGCTAATCCTGCAAGAGAGATAACATTGATAGTCCGGCCAAACATATCAAGCAATATAAATGTGCTAATAATAGAAACAGGAATAGCAAGAGCTACCATTAATGTGGCGCGGAACTTTCGCAAAAACCACCACAACACACCAATTGCGAGAAAAACACCCAATATCAAATTACTTGCAACCAGATCAATTGAACGATCAATATAAAGCGTTTCATCATAGACTTGCTGAATGGATAATCCAGCTCTTTTTAAAGCACCTTCACTCAACTCATCTCGTGCTTCTCGCAAGCCATTCATGACTTGAATGACATTAACTCCGGTTTCACGATGTGCATTCACCGCCATTGCTGGTTGGCCGTTTTGAATAACAAATCCCGTTCTATCAACCAAACGTGTTTCAATTTTAGCCACATCAATTAATCGAATGGGTCGCCCGTCACGCCATTCCAACACCATTTGTTCCAGTGCTTTAGTGTCATATTTACCCGCATAACGTATGACATAGCGACGTTTGCCCACATCAGCACTGCCAGCCGAAACATCTTTATTTTCTCCGACGAGTTTTGCAACAACTGGAAGCTGGATACTTAAGCTCGCCGCTTTGAAGGGATCAAACGTAATCCGAACTTCCGTTTCACGTCCACCTCTGACTTCAGAGAGGGCAACACCTTGAACACGCTCAAAACGAGTTTGGACAACATCTTCAATATAGTTTTGATAAGAGGCAATATCTCGCTCATTACCTTCATCGGGCTTAATAATAAACCATGCAATAGCGCGAGAATCTCCCCCAACACTGCTAATAATTGGTTCGTCTGCATCTTCAGGATAAAATGGAACACGATTAAGTCGATTTAGTACTTCCAGCAACGCACGCTGCATGTCCATTCCCACGACAAACGTTATCGTAACTGATCCCTTACCTTGGCTGGCTTCAGAAACAATTTCCGTCATCCCGGGTAAACCACGAAACACCTTTTCTTGTGGTTCAATAATTTCAGACTCTACTTCTCCCGGAGCGGCAGAACGCCAGGTGGTTGAAATCGTAATTTCAGGTTTTTCGACTTCCGGTGTCAGTTGAACAGGCAAACGATCGAGACTAAGAAAGCCAAAAATAAGCGCAAGTAATACAGCGACGAGTACTGCAATTGGATTGGAAATTGATATTTTAGTGAAATTCACGAGCGTTCGTCCATAGATGCCTTAACTTCAGAAGCCTTTACTTCAGATGTCTTAACTTCCTGGCCAGGCCGCAGACGCTCGCCACCACGAACAACGATACGATCACCCGCAGATAAATTACCGATAACTTGAATATATTCACCACTCGCTATTCCGGTAGAAACACTAATTTTTTCCGCTTTGTTTTCGTCATTGATCCGGAAAATACTGGTACCAGAACTACGCATCACTAACGCATCACGAGGCACAGTTAACACTTCCCGCGCTTCTCCCGTAGGCACTTCAACACGTACGACCTGGCCTGCCATCCAGTCTTTACCCGCTACATCAATACGCATATCATATAAATGGGATTGGGAATCACCAATCCGAACTATCGCACGGATATCACCCGACGTTGCACCACTCGAACGCACCACCCGCAGCCTATCTTTCACATGAACAAACGGCACTGAAATTTCACTGACACGAGTAATCACTTCTAATTGATTTGGATTGGAAAGCGTAACAACAGAATCCCCACTACCAATCCACTCGCCTTCACGTTTTTGACGCGCAATGACTACCCCGCTAAATGGCGCGCGAATCTCATACTGTCGAAGCATCTCTTCATCGACCTCAACTTTTGCAGCAGCAACCGCTAGTTCACTGAGTGCCACATCATAGTCAAGCCGAACTTTTTCTTGTTCAGTTTTCGAGGAAAAGTCACTTTTGCTTAACTGTTTTTGTCGCTCTAATTCTTTTTCAAGATAAACTAACTTTGTTTTTTCTCGTTTTAAGGTCGCTTTATTTTCGGCCAATTTTAAGCGAAATAATTTTGAATCCAAGCGTGCAACCGCCTGCCCTTTTTTTACCCTAACACCCACATCAGCAACCCAGGTTAATCTCCCTGCCACCTCTGCTGGTAATTCTGATTGCTGTTTGCTCACTACAGTGCCAGGCACACTTATGGTTGGAGAAATAAATTGACTGTGCGCTTCACTAATAACCACGGGAGTTAGATGTTTTCTTGGGCCTTTTTCCGCAGCGATTACCGGCTGGACTAATACCCCACACCAAAATGCACACAAAATTGATAAGAGTATAGTTTTGTTTGATTTTTTATTTCGCATGAAATGTTTTAACTTTCTATTAATTTAGCACTGTAGTTTAATGAATTCTGTAGAATAAGACATAGTGAATGCAAAAATATTACCGCTTACTTTACAGACAATTTTGCGAGCAACAATTCGTACAAAAAGAGTACAATATAAACATTAATCATTCGGCAGCAAAAAATGAGCAACGACATCAATAAATTCGGAAGAGTTATGATTTGGCTAACATGGCTAATTGTTCTCTACTTCCTCTTTATATTATTCAGTAAAGTTCTGGATCAACAAAAAAATCCTAACCAAAGCATTGATAGTTTTGTTTCAGATAATGGCGTCATTGAGATTATGCTAGAAAGAAATAGAGGTGGTCAATATGTTGCCAATGGCCAAATCAATAACCAGCCTGTGACATTTCTCGTAGATACTGGAGCAAGTGATGTCGCAATCCCCATGCATATTGCAGATCGCCTCAATTTAGCCAAAGGTCATCAACTCACCTACCATACTGCGAACGGTACAACCATCGGTTACCGAACCCAATTGGATGAAATTCAATTAGGAGACATTCTCATGACGAATATACGAGGCGGAATTACACCAAATATGCAAAGCGATTTTATATTATTAGGCATGAGTTTTTTGAAGAAGCTGGAATTTACCCAGCGTGGTAATACGTTAACTATTCGCCAATATCGGAATGAACATTAACATGCGCTGGCAACCTTTTGTAACTGTTGCTGCAGTTATCGAGAACGCCAATAAATTTTTACTAGTTGAAGAGAATATTAATGGCCAAATATTCTTTAACCAACCTGCTGGGCATTGGGAATACGGAGAGTCTTTGCAAGAAGCCATAACTCGAGAAGTATTAGAAGAAACAGCATACCATTTTACTGCAACATATCTTGTTAGAATTTACCAATGGTCGCCAAAATCAGAAGAAGATAAAACTTTCTTACGATTCACATTTTGCGGGAATATTGCAGGTTTTGAAGAAAATTTGCCGCTTGATGAAAAGATAATACGAACTCATTGGCTCTCGTATGAAGAAATCAAAGCATTAAAAGCGCAGCATCGAAGCCCACAAGTAATGCGGTGCATTGATGAATATATTGAAGGCAAACGGTATCCTCTCGATAGCATATCTGTCGTTTAAATCACTTTAGGAAAAATCCATCATCTGTGTATGATTAAACTGTTTTTTTAAAAAATCCATTTGATCCGCAAAAATTTTTCTATTTTTTAGTGCCAAAAACTCTGCTCGATTAGGCGTGAATGGTATAGCCAGAAGCTTCATGTTTGCCTGCTCTGGGGTTCTTCCACCTTTAGCCACGTTGCAGCGACGACACGCTGTAACAACATTACTCCATCGATCAATCCCACCCAAGGAACGCGGTATAACATGGTCTCTTGTCAATAGTTTGTCTTTATAAATCTGACCACAGTAAAGACACATGTGTCTGTCTCGACGAAATAGTTCAGCGTTATTCAATCCCGGTACTACTTTATAGCCTGTATGAATCGTACACTTACCTTTGACGGCAATAATTGAATTTATTTCTACCTCGCTATGACATAGTGTGATTCGACTATAACCACCATGAACACGAAAATCCTGATTTCCGATTTGCCACGCAACCCGATCACGAACGTAGAGTCCTACCGCTTCTTGCCATGTTATCCATGATTGAGGAAACCCTCTCACATCAAGCTTAAGAATAATTGGGCTTATTTTCATAATCGCTCCAAACCAGTCCCTAAAAGTAAGTAGTCAAGATTTTACATTACAGGATTTATACCGATTTGAATATCTTGATGACAAAAAAAAACGCCCTTGGATCACAAGAGCGTTTAAAAAGTTGAGGATTATAAAGCTATTGATTAGGAATTTTCACCAACCAAGAATATGTGTCCACCGATTTGGCGACTAACTTCTTTTGATTTTGCCCAAATAGGATCAGCCATCTTTGGCGCATAGTAATGAAGAGCACCACGTGTGAAATCAAGTGCACCATTACTTCGCACCTTTAAAGTATCGTACTTGTAATAGATAAACTCAGCTAATTTCTTAGCCTGCTTCCAAGATTTCTTGTCACTTGGATTATTTTTTGGGTTATCGCTTTTACCATCATGAGTCCAGCTAAACTGACGCTTTTGCCAAACAACCCCGCAGACAGAATTAGGAAATCGTTTAGATTTCACGCGGTTCATTGTCACCATAGCGACAGCTAATTGGCCTGTGGTACGCTCGCCTCTTGCTTCAAAGAATATATTTTGAGTAAGACAACGTAATTCTCGTTGATCTTTCTTTGAATCGGTTTTTGTTGATGATGCTGTTGCATCAAATGTAAGTAACATCAAAAGAAGTAAAATTAGCTGTTTCATGAAAATCCTCATACTTTCACTATTAAGAAACGATAAAAGTAGAACTGCACCATACATGCCACTTTAAACTTCCTCATTAATTCAATCACTTAAATCTTTTTTTATTAACTTCTGATCATTTATGTCAACAAATTCGACAAGATACCCCGCTCCATCGTGTGACCAATAATTAAACTTAATATGCACTGATTTAACCTGAAAAATCAGTGAACGCTATCTCATTGATTTATTTGTTCATTTTTTAACCTAAATAATCATCCATGACTTATTCATAATATTAAACCCTGTCCATTGGATATTTCATGCGATAAACCCAACAGTTTTATTCAAGAGATCTTTCAAAAGTGTAAAATAAACTGACAACACACTCTTTTATATTCATAGCCTTAATAGAAAAACAAGAATATATCTTAGAAATCGCTTAAGGAATGACCGTTTCCATAAAAAATACGATTATTTATCTCCAATTCATTAATTATTTCTACATCGTGTCTCTATTTGACTACACTATTTTGCATCCAATTCTTCCCAAAGCGTGTATGTTTCCTCGATGTTTTTGGCTAAGCTATTGAGTTCAGTTAATATTTTCTGTTGTTCGTTGATAGGAAGTTGATAAAACTCAGCTTCAGATACTTGTTTTTGTAAGCTATTTTGTTTCTTTTCTAGTTCATCTATTCTACCGGGGAGACTATCCAGCTCACACTGCTCTTTATAACTTAGTTTTTTCTTTGGCCCCGATGTCGACTTTATAATCTGCTGGACTGGCTTTCCCTTTTTTGGCGTCGCGATGTTTTCTTCGTTTTGCCGTTTTGCTTGCCTTAAATAATCTTCATAACCACCCACATATTCAGATATTTTACCGGCGCCTTCGAATACCCAGGTGCTGGTAACAACATTGTCGAGGAACGCCCTATCATGGCTCACAATTAAGATCGTACCTTGATAATCAGTAATCAAACTTTCCAATAATTCTAGCGTTTCCATATCCAAATCATTCGTCGGCTCATCGAGCACTAAAACATTTGCCGGCTTGGTAAATAATTTAGCCAGTAATAATCGGTTTGTTTCACCACCTGACAATGTTTTTGCAGGCGATCTTAATCGCTCAGGATCAAACAAGAAATCTTTCAGATAACTAACAACATGTTTACTTTTACCTTGAACAGTAATCATGTCACTGCCCTCAATCACATTATCAACAACTGATTTTTCAGGATCGAGCTGAGCCCGCTGTTGATCAAAATAGGCAATTTCCAACTTGGTTCCTTGAGTGACTTCACCACTGTCGGGCTGAAGTTGCCCTTGTATGATTTGCAGCAGTGTACTTTTGCCCGTACCATTAGGACCAATTAAACCAATACGATCGCCACGTATAACTAATGTAGAAAAGTCTTTAATTAACAGGTTGTCGCCATAACTAAAACTGATGTTTTTCGCTTCAAAAACCAGCTTCCCTGATTTTTCACTACTGTCCAGCGATAAGTTAACAGTACCTTGTACGTTTCTTCGTTTTGTTCGTTCAACACGAAGTGCTTTTAAACGACGCACTCGGCCTTCGTTGCGGGTACGGCGAGCTTTTATACCTTGCCTAATCCAAACTTCTTCATCGGCCAGGCGTTTATCAAAAAGGGCATTTTGCTCCTCTTCTATTTTTAAGGCCTCTTCTTTTTTAACCAAAAAGTTATCAAAATCACCCGGCCAGGATGTGAGTTTCCCTCTATCTAATTCAATAATTCGCGTAGCAAGTTTGCGAAGAAATGTTCGATCATGGGTGATGAATAACAGGGTTACATTCTGTGTAAGCAGGAAATTTTCAAGCCACATAATCGCTTCGACATCGAGGTGGTTAGTCGGCTCATCGAGAAGTAACAAATCTGGGCCTGAAACTAAAGCTCTTGCCAACAACGCTCGTCGACGCCATCCACCCGAAAGATCAGATATCTTTGTTTCTGCAGGAAGTTCCAGCTGAGTAATAATTGAATCTATTTGTTGCTGAACTGCCCAACCTTCTTTTGCATCAAGCTCATGCTGAAGTTTAAACATCCTCTCCATGACCTGCTCAGATGGGTCAGTTTCTAATTCAACGATAACATGATGATAGTCGCTGATTAGTCCGGCTAGTCCACCAAGGCCTTCAGCCACAATATCATATACAGTTCGTGTATCATCGATTGGAACATCTTGATCAAGCTTCGCTATTTTTAACTCATTTTGATAAATCACACGCCCATCATCACAGGGAGTTTCTTTATTCAAGACTTTGAGCAGGCTGGATTTTCCAGTCCCATTTCGTCCAACCAAACAAACTCTCTCATTGGGCTCAATGGAAAAATCGACATGATCTAGTAACTGGTGATGGCCAAAGGCAAGAGAAACTTTTTCAAACTTTATTAGTGACATTGAGGAATCCGGTTAATAATTCTACGTTACGAACAGGTTGTTGAAGATCGTTATGTATGCAGCAAAAACAGGCTGAAAAACGCAGTTTACACCGAGTAAATGGGCATTTGAGCCAGTTTTTAACAACGAATTTTCAAGCGCAACAGCTTTTCAGCAACCTGCCAAAAAAAGAGAAGGGATTTTAACAACAATGAAGCTTTATAGCGATGAAGTTACTTGGGGATTTTGATATTTTCTCAAGGATCTTTGTACGAAAAACAGTTTCCGCACAAAGGCTTCTTTTAATAGGTAGAGTAATAGTAACTCAATGCTCGGTAGAGTGAAAACGCATCCTCGCTGCCTGCCAGCTCCCGAATTGAATGCATGGCAAACGTAGGTACTCCAACATCTACGGTTTTCACACCCAATTCACTAGCGGTGATTGGACCGATAGTGCTACCGCAAGCCATATCACTACGCACCACAAATGATTGCACGGGTACTCTAACCTGCTGGCAGATAAGACGAAACATTCCACTGGTTTCGCTATTTGTTGCATAACGCTGGTTAGCGTTAATTTTAATGACCGGGCCTTTATTGAGTATTGGCCCATGATTTCCATCATGTTTATCCATGTAATTTGGATGAATACCGTGTGCATTATCAGCAGAAATCATCACCGAATGGTGCATACATCGGGTGAGCGATTCTTGTGAAGCTGTTATTCTTTCAAGTACCGAGCGTAAAAATGGACCCTGAGCGCCGGTTGTGGAAGCGCTGCCGACCTCTTCATGATCATTACATACCAACAAACAATTACTCTTCACACCTGATTCTAAAATCGCCATCAGACCTGTATAACAACTCAATAAATTATCCAACCTAGCACTTGCAATAAAATCTTGTCGAACTCCCAGCAAAGAAGCAGCTTGTGTATCGTAAAAGAAAAGTTCGTAATCGAGAATTTGATCTATGAAAATATCATTATTTTGCGATCTAAGCGTTTCGATTAATATGTCATGGAAATCTATCTCGTCACTATTATCGCCACACAACAAAATAGGAGGTAATTCTTTTTGCTTGTCAACTGTTCGGTTTTCATTCGCTTCCCTATCAAGATGGATTGCTAAATTGGGAATAACAGCGATTGGCTTATTGAAGTCAATCAATGTTGATTCAAGCTTATTCTCTGTTGTTTTGTAGGATACCCGACCGGCAAGTGAGAGGTCACGATCAAACCATGGGTTTAATAATGCTCCACCATAAACCTCAACACCCAATTGGAAATAATCTTTAGCTGCTATCTCTGGTTTTGGTTTAACCTTTAAACATGGGCTGTCAGTATGTGCACCCACCATTTTAAATCCATCGGTAACAACATCGTCAGTTCCCAATGTAAATGCAATGAGTGACGAATCATTACGAGTAACATAATATTTTCCAGGTTTGCTTAACTGCCACTCATCCGCTTCATTGAGAGGAACGAATCCATTCTCGATTAAAATTCTGGTTGCTGTTACTACGGTATGGAAAGGAGTTGGCGATTGGTCCAAAAAACGCAATAGGCCATCATTAAAACTCTCACTGATTAAATTGTTATTCAAATTTATTACCTAACTACTGTATTGAAATTCATTGCAATTCGCGCATAACACTATACGATTTTTATGCATACGGATATCACGGAAGAGTTAACCTAAAATCACCTTCCCATTAAAATTTCTCAATATAATCTAACAGACCATTATATGCATTTTCATACTCAAGCACAGTACCAACTTTTAATTATAACGTTTCTACTAAACCTGCTGCGCTGATAATACGCCATCTTGGTTTTACAACTCAGTAAGCCCATCCGATTTAACGTGGCAACTCAGCATTTTGAGCATACTGATACATCTCTGCCTCTAAAGTGAATGCCTCAATGTCCGTCTAGTAGTGGCTTCATTCCGTCTATCAGTGCGATTTCTGGTCTATTTATCGGATACATTTCGACGGCTTCTTGATCTTTATCTGCTACGCTAACTTCATAGTCCTTAACTTCAATGAATTTATTAATAATCTTCACATTCGTTGAGGTATCATCAACAACTTTGACTTTAATTGTTTCTTCAGACATAAAAATTGATACTTTTTTAAAAAATTTACAAAAAATAATATTTGGCGAATGAGTTAATTTTCATAATCCATTGAGGAAAACGGCAATATATAGGCCAGTAAATTTAATTGTTAGGCCCCCAAACAGGGTTAGCATAAACATTGCTTTATAAAAATAAGTTAAACAACACGATCTATCTATGACAACGATGACGTTTTTTTAAACTAATGAAAAACATAGTAATTTATATTATTGTACTTTTTTCAATAGGTATTGAACCTGCTATTTCAGATGATGGAAGTATTTTAAGCGATACTCTTCATTGGTACAGCATTATCCCTCCTTTCATGGCAGTTTTATTAGCTTTTATCACTAAACGCTTACTGATAAGCCTTGGTGCTGCCATTGTTGTTGGTGCTTTTTTGGCATCACTAAATCAGACTGACTCAACCATCTTTAACACTCTCAGCAATACCAGTGGTTATTTTTTTGACAATATAACCAATACTTGGAATTTAACGGTGCTTAGTTTTGTCATTGTTATATTAGCAATGATTTCAGTAATTATTGTCTCTGGAGGGTTAAAAGGATTGGTTTCACATCTCCTTCCTTTTGCAAACACACCACGCTCCTCCAAGCTTATAACTGCATTCGCAGGCTTTATTGTCTTTATTGATGATTATGCCAATACAATGATTGTTGGCTCTGCGATGCGACCTATCACAGATCAGTACAGAGTAAGTCGTGAAAAGCTAGCTTTCATTATTGATGCTACGAGTGCTCCCGTTGCAGGCCTGGCTGTTATCAGCACCTGGATCGGTTTTGAAGTAGGATTGTTTGGCGATGTATCGCAATCGCTATCGCTTGGGAAAAACGGCTATAGCATGTTTTTTGATGCACTTGCATTCCGTTTTTACTGCATCATCATGTTAGTTTTTGTCATTATTTCTATAATTACTGAACGAGACTTTGGCCCCATGGCAGCAGCGGAACAGCGTGCTATGAAAACCGGCGCACTGTTAGCAGCTGATGCACAACCAGCGACAGCCGCATCTTTTTCTCTCGTAGAAGTAGCAAACGATGTACGAATTAAAGCTCGTACTGCTTTAATCCCGTTTTTTGTACTATTCACCGTATTATTGGTGGGCTTTTGGTTTGATGGTAATGGTCAACAACATTTTCAACAAAATTGGTTTAGCCCATTCTCACTGCAAGTATGGCAAGAGGTCATCTCAAATATAAAAAACAGTACTACGATATTGTTGATATCAGCAATTATTGGACTCATTAGTGCTGTTGTTATCAGTATCACGCTCGCTAAAACACCTTTACAATCCATTCAAAAGGCAATATTAATTGGCGTAAAAAGTAGCTTACTGCCGATTATGATATTGCTGTTGGCCTGGTCGCTTAAGTCGGTGTGTGATGACCTCGGAACCGGTAAATATATGGTGGAAACACTCTCACCGTATATGAGCCCTCTGTGGTTTCCTGCACTACTATTTTTTGTTGCTGCAATTACAGCGTTTGGTACAGGAACAAGCTGGGGCACCATGTCAATTCTTATCCCCATCGCGATTCCATTAGCCTATGAGCTTGATATGCAAAGCTACGGGCTAATCACAATCATTTCATTAGGCGCAGTTTTAGATGGTGCGATTTTTGGAGATCACTGTTCACCAATCTCAGATACAACAATCATGAGTTCCATTGCAAGTAATTGCGACCATCTTCACCATGTGAAAACGCAAATCCCCTACAGCCTTGTTGTTGCTGCGACAGCCTTGCTGGCCGGTTACCTTCCGGCTGCAGCTGGCCTGTCACCACTAACGAGTTATGGCATTTCTATTTTATTGTTAATTTTAATTTTGTTCAAATTAGGCAGAAAAATTGACAACTCTATCGCCAAGGCATAATTGGAATTGCTGAAACACTGTTCTTAGGTGAACCATCGACTAATTTATCACTGTAGGTTAAATAAACGAGTGTGTTTCGCTTTTTATCGTAATAACGCACGACTTGCATTGTTTTAAAAAGTAGCGAAATACTTTTGCGGAAAACCTTATCACCATCACGTTTACCCTCTCGGATGTCGTCAGATAAATTGATAGGCCCAACTTGACGACAGGCTAGCGATGCATCAGAGGTATCTTCTGCAACACCAAGCGCACCTGATATTCCACCCTTTTTCGCACGACTTAAGTAACAAGTTGCACCGGGAATTTTAGGATCATCAAATGCTTCAATCACAATTTTATCATTAGCAGTAAGTAATTTGAAGGTAGTGCTTACAGTACCGATTTCTTCAGCAACAACGATTGATGAGAGTGAAATACATATCAATATAGCTAAAATATTTTTCATTTTGCTCCTCGCTAAATATCTAAAAAAACTTGCCTCTAAACAATACTCAGTACGCAGCTGCTTCGCCGATACCTAGGTAATAATTCTAAAGGCATAGTAGTCTTCCATGATGTTTGACGCCAATATCCCTACTGGCGACACTTCAAAATCAGCGCCGGCGAATCATGAACTTGAAGCACCCACTGAGTTTTGTTTAGTGGCAAATAAAAAAGTGATTATGCTGGATAGTTATTATTTGTCATCTTTATCACCACGCCATATATTAACCAGCAGCGCAATTCCCCAAAGGGCCGCTAAAATAAAACCAATAAAACCCCATGCCGGCAAGCCCATTAGTGTTGGTTGATTTTCAATAGAAGAGACAATTGCGGTACCAACAATTAATGCTGCGATCACCAATCCAATTGTCACTCTGCTTGCGGCCCGATCAAGCTGATGACCAAAATGATCCAGTCGCTTCATTTCGATATTCACCTGAAAACCGCTGCGGCGCACAGATTTTATAAAACCTTTGATATCGTTAGGCAAGGAGGCGATAACTTTCGCTAACTCGATACTTTGATCAATCCCTTGCTTCAACATCACATCCGGACGATTTTTTTTGCCAATGATATCCAATAAAAATGGGGAAGCAACTTCAACTATATTAAAATCAGGATCCAGTCTTCGGCCCACACCATCAAGCGATATTAGTGTTTTAAAAAGCAATGCCAGATCAGCGGGTAATGTGAGCTCATGTTCACGAAGAATAGCCACAAGATCGGAAAGCAAAGCACCAAAATTAAGCTGTTTTAACGTTCTTCCGTGATAGTGATCCAGGAAAGTATCAATCTCAATACTTAACGCATCTTCGTTTACCTGACCACTGGGCATCCATTCAAATAGCACGTTGACGACTTCGGGCGTATTTTTTTTCACTAAGGCATATAATAGTCTGATGATTTCCTCTCTGCGACGAGCGGATAACCGACCGACCATGCCAAAGTCGATCAAGCCCAAGCGATCTTCGGGTAAACAAATAATATTACCTAAGTGAGGATCCGCATGAAAAAAGCCGTCCACTAATACCATGTGCATAACGGACTGCGCACCAATAAAAGCGATTCTTTTACGATCGATTTTTTGATCTTCTTTCGCAACTAATTCGCTGGCACGGATACCTTCAATGAATTCTTGAACATTTAAGGTAGCACTAGACCACTGCCAGTAAATTTTAGGAATGACGATATCGGGATAAGATTTCAAATTTTCAGCAATGCGTTCTGCATGGCGGCTCTCCCCTTCCAAATCCAGTTCGCGACGAAGAGAAAGGGAAAATTGGCGCACCACCTCATCAGGATCAAAACGTTTCAGTTCAGGGTAACTATTGCTTGCGATTTCTGCCAGACGTTTTAACAAGCGTAAATCAGCTTCGATTCGCCGTTCAATATTCGGCCGACGTATTTTTAAAACAACCTTTTCACCTGTTTTTAGCGTGGCTTTATGAACCTGCGCTATCGACGCGGCAGCAAAGGCCTGATTAGAAAATTCGGCAAAAACTTCTTCCGGTTCGCCACCAAGATCTTCACGTAATTGAGGTAAAAGTTCTTCATAAGAGCTGGCGGGGACTTGATCCTGGAGTTTTTCAAACGCAGTAATCCACTCAGGCCCAAACATATCGACCCGTGTCGCCAACATCTGCCCGAGTTTCACAAATGTGGGACCAAGCTCTTCCATCACTTTAGTGACACGTTCGGGAGGCTCAAGATCAGCTAATGACTTAGGATCCTTCCATTTTAATACGCGCCCGGCTTTTTCTAGAGCGCTGCTCATCCCCAAGCGGCGCACCATATCACCAAACCCCCAGCGAATTAGCACCACCGCTATTTCATGTAAGCGTCCCAGATCCCGTGCAGCACTTAACGTTTCGCGTATCATTTCTACTTAAATGGAAATTTAAGGCGTTTGATTTTAATCAGACTTACCTTTGGGTTTTATTGCCTCGGCCATACCCGAGAGTATTCCACTGGCAATACTGCCAAACTGTTCACTCACGGATTTCGATGCTTGAGTTAGTTCACTTATAGTCTCTTTACCAACACCTAACAGAACATCATTAATCCCCTTAACCGCTTCCAACGCTTCTTTACCTGAAACTGTACCAGTGTTTTTTAAATGATCTGATAATTCTGTTAGCGCGGAACTTGTTAGTTCGGATGTCTGCTTTGCCACGGTATTAATCGTATCGATAAAAATATCCTCTAGACTTCTTAGATCATTTATTGCGCTATTTAAATCATCTTTTGCAAACTTTTCAGTACGACTCGCCGTTTCTTCCACCGCAAGTTTTATGGCAATTGCACTTTTGCTTAATGCATCATCAATACCGTTGAGGGATGCTTGTAATTTTGGTTTGAGTTTATCAGATGAGTCGCCGACGCCTTCAGAAGCACCTTCTACGACTGCACGAATCACCTCTTTTATGCTATCTTTATCTAATTGGTGATCACTTAACGCTTTTATGGTGATATTTTTTACTTGCTCACGAATATCATCTTCAGAAACTGCTTTTTTTGCAGCTTCGCGTGTTTCATCGTAATTTTCAGTCATTGCCATCTCCACTTGTTGGTTAGGTGATAATAAAGGTCAAGACATTTGTCAGATTATAATAGGAACAAGCCTCTGACAAATCCCTAGAGAATTTCATGCTTATACCCAAATCATAAACCGAGACTCAACTATTCGCCACTTATGTTAATGACAAACACCTGAAAATTGAATAGTTTCACTATAGTGGACATGCGCACCCCATAAATGAGTGCGCATATTTTTTTAAAAATTACGGCAAAACAGAAACTGATGATGCAAAAATAATCTTATCAAATGTTTTGTTCAAAGAACGACTGGTAAAACCTTCCATGGCGACATTCTCAATATAGCTCACAATATCACCAACTTTTGCATTTATTTGAATACCTGCAATCCAAACTTTATGTCCATCAGCTTCAAGATTCAAATAACTATAACCACCACCGTTGATTACTTCAGTCACCTTTCCATTTAATATTGGGCCTTCAGGAACTTTTGGGAAATCTTTTGGCATTGCTGCCATTGGGCTACTCTCACCACCTTGAGGCATAGAGTGAGGCGATCCCATGCTGTGAGAACTTCCCATATCATGTCCGCCACTGCCATGGGGATTATGACTGACGCCGTCTGCAATTTTATTTTCAGCCAGAATTGTTGCGCTAAAAAGCGAAAGAACTGCGATTGCAGCAATCATACGTACATTTATCATTTTAAAATTCCACCATTAATCAAATTCACTACCCGCCGGATTAGCAATTGTATTGCTCTATTTTTACCCAACTTACGTAATTACTAATTATTTGCTCTTTATTAAACCTTGGGTTTATCATAAGAGCACGAAAAAGCGACTATACACTGAGATCTAACTATTATCTATGACAACTATTTATGACAACAGATTCTTGGAATAAACGCTACGCAACGTCAAAAAATTTATTTGGCCATTCACCCAACGAATTTCTAGTTTCTTATAAAAGACACTTAAAACCGGGGATGACCGCACTCGCGATTGGAGATGGCGAAGCGCAAAATGGAATTTGGTTAGCTCGACAAGGATTAGATGTTACTTCGGTTGATAACTCACAAGTTGCGCACGAAACCGCTAAACGCCATGCAAAAGAAGCGGGTGTTGCAATGCACATAATCTGTAGTGACATATTGGATTATCTATCCAGGGGAAAAAAATATGATATTATCGTTCATTTTTTCGTCCATTTACCCGCTCCGTTAAAACAAGATTTGCATCAAAAAATCATCAATTCACTAAATCCCACTGGATATGTTTTATTCGAATGTTTTCATAAAGACCAATTACACTACGGAACCGGTGGTCCCCAAGATATTAATATGCTCTATGATGAAGCTGATATAGAAAGAGAATTCAGCCAACTCAAAATCGATACTTTGCAAAAGAGCATGACCAATGTTTACGAAGAAACACGCGGTTCACAACCCGGTGTTTCACTGCAATTTGTAGGATTTAATTCGCGGGATTAAAAGGTTCGCAATTCAACAGACTCCCCATAATATATTGTCCTGTTATATAATCCTCAAAAACCTGTATTCTTGGAGCCTGTAGGAGTTAGGTGATTGTAGCGAGGGAAAGATCTTTTGAAGCAATAGATTTATCTTACGTCCGACAGATTCCTAGTTCAACTCTTAGTAGAAGGAGCAAATAATGCCCGCATTCGATATTGTCTCTGAAGTAGACGCACATGAAATTAGCAACGCAGTTGATCAAGCCCAAAAAGAAGTAGGCACACGTTACGACTTTAAAAATTGTACCGCTGAAATCGAATATGCTAAAGAGGTTATTACACTAACATCAGACAGTGATTTCCAAGTTAGCCAGATGCGAGATGTTCTTTATAATAAAATGACTAAACGTGGTGTGGATATTGGCTGTTTTGAGAAAAGTAGAATTGAAACCACAGGGATGAAGTGCCGTCAAAAAATCACGATTCGCCAAGGGATTGACAAAGATAACGCCAAAAAAATTATAAAACTGATTAAAGATAAAAAGTTAAAAGTACAAAGTGCAATCCAAGGCGAACAAGTTCGTGTCACCGGAAAAAATCGTGACGACCTGCAATCAGTAATCGCTATGCTACGTGAAGCTGATGTTGGAGTGCCACTTCAATATATAAATTTTCGTGATTAAAATCGGCTTAGTAAATTGGTGCAATACTTGCGAAAGGAGAAGCGTAGTCGAATCCTAGTCATTCTAGATTTGTAAAAACAAGCACTCTCAATTCAAGTGGATATAAATCACCCACCCAATAGAGAGTGACTTATAAAAAAGTTTTGAGGATGAATGAAACAAGGAAAGCTACACCGAGAAGCACTGAATTAAAAGTTAATCACTTATAACTCAGCACTGACTATGCCCGATAGTATTTATTTGGCAATTTATAAAACACAGTCAGTCATAACTTAAAAAAAAAGGTTATGCGCGTTGTTCAATATTTTGATCAAGGATTCTCTTTGTTATGCTTGTTAACAATGATTTTAAGTCGCAGTTTATAAACAACTACCCGCAACACCAGTTTCATCTCAATATTGCTAATGTTAATACTCAAGCTCTCGCCATTTTATTTTCTATCGACAAATTAGGAAATGTTACCTGTTTTGATGGTTCGGCATTTGATGATATTGATATTGACAAAAATGATATTTTAAATTATTCAATTTACGATACAACCAATCCACTTCATGCTATTCATCCCTCTATCAACATGGCTCTTTCGGGTGAAAGTGTTTCAACCCATATTGAAATTAAAAACGGGATGTATTCCATTTGGCTCGCCCCGATTGTCATTGATGCTGTGATTACAGGCATTTCAGGCACCTGCGTTGAAGTGACCAAACAGAAAGATGCGGAATCAGCTCTGGTACAAATTCAAAATCATTACCTATTATTAGCTGAATATTCAACCGACTTAATTACTAAATATACATCAGATGGGAACTGTACGTATGCTTCCCCTGCTATTACTAAAGTATTAGGTTATCGACCAGATGAATTAGTCGGTAAACCTGTCTTCCATTTTTTTCACCCGGATGACCTTAAATCAAAACGTCGTTTCTACACAAAACTATTAGACGCACCAACAAACGAGTCAGTTTGTTATCGAGTTCGACGTAAAGATGATAATTATATTTGGTTAGAGACCAAAAGCACTGCAGTAATCCATCCTGTAACCGGTGAAACCATCGAAATCGTTGCTGTTTCACGCGATATTACTGAACGTAAAGAGACCGAAGACCGTCTACTCTACCTAGCAAATTATGATTCAATGACAGGTTTACCCAATCGCGCACTTTTTAGAGATCGTTTACGTCATGCTGTAACCCGAGCTCAACGCAATAAAACATGTGTTGCATTATTTTTTATCGATTTGGATCGATTCAAAACCATAAATGATAGTCTTGGACACCATGCTGGAGATCAGTTACTACGAAGTGTGTCACGACGCTTAAAGCAATTCGCTAGAAAAGGAGACACCATTGCTCGGCTAGGTGGTGATGAATTTACAGTCATTCTCGAAGGTGTCAATGATCCCGAAGATGCTGCTGTATTCGCAGAAAAAATTATCGAACTAATGGCACCACCGTTTAAGTTGGACGGCCATAAAATTGTCGTCTCTCCGAGTATAGGAATCACAATGTTTCCCAATGACTCTTCGGATTTGCGAAGCCTACTGAAAAATGCAGATACCGCTATGTATCGCGCAAAGGAAAAAGGCGGTAACTGTTACCAGTTTTACACTTCTGATATGAATGCTAAAGCCTATGAATATTTAGTGCTTGAAAGCAATTTACGTAACGCGATCCAACGAGAAGAATTTTGCTTGTTTTTCCAACCACAGGTTGACCTGCATACAAAAAACATCATCGGTATAGAAGCTTTGTTGCGCTGGGAGCACCCAGAGCATGGGCTACTCAGTCCTGACGAGTTCATCCCCTTTACTGAAGAGACAGGGCTTATCGAACCCATTGGAGAATGGGTTCTAAAAACTGCTTGTCTTGAAGCAAAAAAATGGCAGGATATAGGGCTACCTCCCGTTCGTGTAGCCGTTAATTTATCCATGAGACAATTTGTTGCAAAAGATTTTGTTGGACAAGTGGCTCAAGCACTTCAAGAAGCAGATCTCGCAGCAGAATATTTAGAATTGGAAATAACTGAGGGATTTTTAGCCTATAACGTGGATCAGGCTGCCGATATTTTACAAGACTTGCACAAGCTCGGGGTTCAACTCTCTATTGATGATTTTGGTACTGGCTATTCTTCATTGAGCTATCTAAAAAGATTCCCCCTTAACACCTTAAAAATTGATCAAAGTTTTGTGCAAGATATCTCAAGTGACCCAGATACCGCCACAATTGCTGAAGCAATAATCGCTATGGGGCAAAGTTTACAACTGAATGTCATCGCAGAGGGTGTCGAGACCGAAGAGCAAGTTTTCTTTTTACGTGGCCGTGGTTGCGATTGGGTACAGGGTTTTTTATTCAGCATCCCTCTTTCTTCTCAAGATATTGTTCCATGGCTTACAGAAAATTTTTCGCAACAGGTTCAATTCAAGCAATGGGCATTTTGGCCAGAAAATGGAGTTGCGTGTTAACAATATATTTACAATTGAGGCAGATTAACTCTGCCTCAATAATAAACTCATTTTTTCTCCGTTTTTCTCCAAGTTTTATTAACGATTAATCAGTTTTTTCCAAATTTCAAATTGTTGTATAATCTCGATTCCAAAGAGATGAGGTACTACAATGAGTTTTGAAATTCTCCGAAATATGGAAGCCTTTACAGAGGAAATGTTCAATGGAATCATTACATTCCAAGAACGAGAGCACTCTGCATGGGATGAAACAAAAAGCTTTCAAGATCGTATTAAAAATCTGCCCCTACACTATTTAATGTTTAGTAACCCCGATCGCAATCCGGAAACTCATGGTCCAACTGTTGCCCATTTTTATCCACTAAACTATGAAATAGCAAAAATAGCGGCTTATGCCAACGCAGTATCTGATAGCCCAGTCGTATGTGATGTTCATACACGCAATGGCTTTGTCGGAAGTTTATTGTCAGAGCAGGGATTAAACGTTATTGGCTTAAAAGACCCTAATGAAAAACCCAATCAAATTGAAAGTTTTCATGCCGATGAAAACTACGAATTAAAAATGGGTACTGCTGCCGACGTAGACTTCCCAGTAGATGTTTTGTTTTCATCTTGGATGCCAGCAGGACAAAACATTACCGATGATATTATTCGTATAAATCCAAAGTTAGTCGTCTTTATTTTCACAGAACACACCAACGAATATTCTGGTGAAAGACAAACGGGAACGAATGAATCATTTGGTGAAAAATTACCAGAGAGCTATAAACTCATTGAAGAATGGTCTGTTACACGTCCTAAAGATTTACTCAACGAGATCTGGCCAGATTTGAGTCCAAATATTGAAGAGACAAGAGTTACACGTATTTACGCCAACTCTGGTTTCCATGACATATCAATTGATGAAGATACCATTTCAGTTAAACCCTACGATTGGGAAAATGAATTGTTAATGGCAGACACCGCTTTGCAAGCCAAAAATCAAATGCAACAACGTGGCTTTCCATTGAATACGTAATATTCAATGAGCTTATGACAAAAAAGGGGATGTAGAGACATCCCCTTTTTACTACCTCCCTCCCCAGGAAAGTGCTTTAGTTTAATGCAATACTTGATTCATCAGCTTCTGAAGTACCCTCTGTTTTTCCCAATAAAGGCAGAATTTCCTGAAGCGTTTTACGGGCGCCTTTAACGCCATTCTCTATCGCTGATTTCACCCAGTAATGCGCCGTATTGTAGTTTCTGTAAACCCCTTCCCCATCAAAATACATTTTTGCTAGCGCCAACTGCGCGTCACCATGACCTTGTTTTGCAGCCTTTTCTAACCAATACGCAACTTGAATTGGATCTTTTTCTCCACCTAGCCCAAAACGATACATCAAAGCTAAATTAAATTGTGCGCTTACCACACTCTGATTAGCCGCCAAACGATAGTAGTAACGCGCTCTAGCATCGTCTTTTTCAGTACCAAATCCTAAATGATACAAATTAGCTACATTATATTGTGCCATTGAAAAACCTTGATCGGCCGCTTTTTGAAACCACATGACAGCAAGCTCATTACTTTGAACAACGCCAAATCCTTTCATGTATAAAAGCGCCAAATCTATTTGTGCTGGACCATAATCAAGTTTAGCCGATTGAGTTAAAAGGTCTGCAACTCTCAACATATTACTATCAAGCGAGTCAATTTCACTGTACTGTTGAGCTTTCTCATAGAGCATTTTTGCACTGGTATTAGTATAATTTGTTGAAGTAACTTCGGAAATTATTGGTAAAAATGATAATTCAGAAGATGAGAAACTTAATGCAGCAGAACTATAAAGAAGGGTAATGGATGAGAAACACTTCAAGACAATGAGAGATTTGGTTTGTTTTGAAAAAGCCATCTTAGTACCCCTTTATTCATAACAATTCATACCGGTGACCGGTGAATATAACAATTTGCAATTACAAGATGGGTGGTGCTTTACAACTCAATGTCAAAAGTAAACGTATAATATTTAACCTATCTTAAGCATCCAGTAGTAAAAATTATTATTACAATAATCAATAAGATAAAATAACCTAAATATTCAATATGAGTCCCTAACCGTGATAAAAAAGCGTGAACAATTTGGCTGGGCAATGTATGATTTCGCAAATTCTGGCTATACAACTGTTATACTCACCGCAATTTACAACACCTATTTTGTAAGTGTAGTCGCTAGCGACTATGAAACAGGGCTTGCTACCTTTTTATGGACAATCACCATAGCCATTGCAAATGCATTGGTGCTATTAACAGCGCCATTAATAGGCGCTATCGCAGATTATAGTAATAACAAAAAAAAGTTTTTGCTTGTCACCACTGTCGGTTGTGTATTTTTCACCTCCCTTTTATTCTTTACCAAGCAAGGTGATGTAATGCTTGCAGCGATATTGGTGATTCTTTCCAGCATTATGTTTTATAGCGGTGAAAATCTTATTGCCGCATTTCTTCCTGAAATATCAAACGAATCTAATATAGGGAAAATCTCTGGGTATGGCTGGGCTTTGGGCTATCTGGGTGGATTGCTTGTACTCGCTCTATGTCTTGGTGCTATCAATTGGGGACAGGCTCAAAATCAGACAGCTGAAGAATATATCCCGATGACCCTGCTAATAGTCTCACTGTGTTTCGCAGTAGCTTCCATTCCTACGTTTGTTTGGCTAAAAGAGCGTGGAAGTAAAACCGTAAAACCATCAGATCAAAGTTACGCTAGCATCGGCTTCAATCGATTAAAACATACCTGGAACCACGCGCATCAATATAAAGATCTATTTCGTTTTCTTATTGCTTTGACTGTATTTTACAGTGGCATAATTACTGTCATTGTACTTGCTGCTGTATATGCACAGGAGGTGATGAACTTTAAAACAGAGGACAGCATTAAGCTCATTATCGTCGTCAATATTACTGCGGCAATTGGTGCTTTTGTTTTCGGACTGATTCAAGATCGCATTGGCGCGTGTAGAACACAATCAATAACACTTTACCTCTGGATAATTGCCATGCTACTCGCCTTTTTTACCAGTAGCGAAATCATGTTTTGGGTTGTTGCAAATATAATCGGGCTTGCATTAGGCGCAAGTCAAAGCGCCGGTCGTACACTGATCGGATTATTCTCGCCCGAAAATCGTCATGGAGAATTTTTTGGATTGTGGGGTTTAGCCATTAAACTCTCCGCAATAATAGGCCCGATAAGTTATGGATTTATCACTTTTGTATCACAAGGCAATCATAAAATTGCGCTGCTTAGCACGACACTATTCTTCATCGCAGGGTTGATTTTGTTGTATAGTGTTAATGAAACTCGTGGCAAGGAAGCAGCAAAGTTGGGCAATCTTGTCGATCATACCAACAACAAGGCATAACACTTCATGAGATACCAACCTCAAAAACAATATATGGATGCAGCCATCGAAGATGTAAAAACACATACATCATTAAACGAAGGAGGCCCCTTTGGAGCCTGTATTGTAAAAGATGGAGAAATAATTAGTGTTGCCCACAATACGGTATTAAGGGATCACGACCCAACAAAACATGCAGAAATTAATGCTATTATTAAAGCAAGTCAGGAATTAAAAAATCATGACCTTTCGGGTTGCGTAATTTACTCAACAACAGAACCCTGTCCTATGTGTTTTAGTGCTATTCACTGGGCGAATATCGACCATATCGTCTATGGTACTGACATATCTGATGTTAAAAAACTTGGCTTTAATGAACTAGATATTAGTAATGAAACAATGAAAGATCTCGGTAAGAGCTCGTTAACTATCAGCCGAGATTTTGAGAAAGAAGCCTGTCAAAAGCTTTTGAATTACTGGGTTTCCCATTCAAATAAACAATTATATTAGTAGAGTAAATGGCTTACTCAACAGAGCAAATTACCGCAGTCATTCTTGCTGGGGGTCAATCAACTAGAGCAAATGGGAAAAACAAGGGGCTACTACTGCTCCATAAAAAACCACTGATTGAGCACATACTGAGTGCAATTGAAAATCAGGTTCAACACATAATTATTAATACCAATAGTGACCTAGCGTTTTATCAACAATACAATTTCCCTGTTATTGAAGATGATGATCGCCAGTTTTTGGGTCCACTAGCCGGATTAAAAAGTTGTACACCTTACATTTGCTCACCTATTATAATCACCCTACCCTGTGATTCGCCATTTATTCCGGCAGACCTTGTTAATAGAATGCTCACTGAACTAAACAAAGATGAGAGTAAACTTCAGGTCGCCAATAATGGCAGGCAACAAAATTTGTTTATGATGTTTCACCAAAACCTACTCGCAAGTATTGATGATTACTTAAAAAGTGGAAAACGTAGCGTATATGGTTGGATAACTTTACATAATCCAAATCAGGTTGATTTCACTGATAAAGCTGATAGTTTTATGAATATTAATACACTTGAAGAACTTAATAAGGCCAATAAAGAGAAATAAAGCGAGATATGTCTTTTTACAAACAACTTCCAATTATTGGTTTTGTTGCTAAAAGCGGCACCGGAAAAACAACGCTTTTAGAAAAGCTCCTTCCTCATCTTATCGAAAACCAGTTAAAAATCGGCCTGATTAAACACAGTCACCACGATTTAGACATCGATTACCCAGGAAAAGACAGCTATCGCTTAAGAAAAGCAGGCGCAATAGAAACACTTGTCGCATCGAAAAACAGATGGGCACTTATCCATGAAAATAAAGATAATCAACATGAACCGAATTTATGGGAACTCGTTTCTAGGATTGATCATAAAAATCTGGATCTCATTCTGGTTGAAGGCTTCAATTATGAAAATTATCCCAAAATAGAACTCATACGCAATTGTGAAACTTCAGAATATAAAACTTCAGATACATGCATAATCGCAATTGCGACAGATAAAAAAATGAATATCAAAAACAAAATACCAGTGCTCGATATTAATAGCCCAGCTGAGATCTGCCGTTTTATTTTAGATAATATTGTCACAAAATAGCAAATATCCAGTCTCTGTTCAGATGGCCGTTTGCATATCGAATATATAAGGAAATTTCTATGAATAAACATATATCGCCAAGCAACAGAGCAGCTACCTGCCAAGATGATTTCGATCCAAATTCCATTAGCGTAAAAGAAGCTCATCAACGTGTTTCCAGTATGCTAACTGCAGTAGCGGAAATAGAGACAATCACGATTCGTCATGCGCTTAATCGAACGCTTGCTTCCGATGTACTCTCAACAGTTAATGTCCCCCCTCAAACCAATTCTGCGATGGATGGTTATGCCCTAAAATTTGATGATCTTATTGCAAACAAACCGTCTGACCTACGAATAATAGGGGTTGCTTACGCAGGAAAACCTTTTGAAGGAGAAATTAGTCCAGGAGAATGTATACGAATAATGACTGGCGCAGTCATTCCAGAGAGCATTGACACAGTCGTTATGCAAGAAAACACTGAAGTTAATGATAATGTGTTGACGGTACTTGGACAGCACAAAAAAGGACAAAACATACGTCTTTATGGGGAAGACCTACGAAGAGGTGAAGCAGCGTTAATAAAAGGGACTCTGTTAAAACCTACAGATATAGGAATTGTCGCTTCTTTAGGAATTGACTCTATCCAAGTATACCGCCGAGTGAAAGCAGCCGTATTTTCTACGGGTGATGAACTAAAAAACATTGGTGAAGCATTGGAAAAAGGTCAAATCTACGATAGTAATCGTTATACCCTTGTTAACCTTCTCGAAAACTTAGGGATCGAAATTACTGACATGGGCATATTAGGAGATGATCCTGATGTTATTCAAAAAGCCTTTCTAGCGGCGAAAAACAACTTCGATATTCTAATTACAAGTGGTGGTGTTTCAGTTGGTGATGCTGATTATGTAAAACAGACCTTAGATTCCCTCGGTGAAGTCAGCTTTTGGAAAATTGCGATGAAACCAGGGCGGCCTTTGGCTGCGGGCAAGTTGGGGAATACTTTATTTTTTGGCCTGCCTGGCAACCCAGTATCCACAACGGTAACCTTTTATCAAATTGTACAGCCTGCTTTACGGCAACTTATGGGTCAAAACGAGACTCACATCCCAACATTACGAATGAAATCGCTCTCTAAGTTGAAAAAACGGCCTGGGCGAGTTGAATTTCAACGCGGCATTGTGACACTCGATGAAAATGGTGAGCATTGTGTTAAATCTACCGGCAATCAAGGTTCACATGTATTAAGTTCGATGAATAATGCAAACTGTTTCATTATACTAGATGAAGATTGTGGCAATGTAGATGAAGGAAGTTATGTAGAAATACAACCGTTTCGAGGAATTATCGGATTATGAGGTGAATCACAACAAATAATTTCAGGTAATCTCCTCAATTTATTGTCGGTATAGCAGCATTAGACACAAAAAAAACCGCATTCCTCAACAGAAAGCGGTTTTTATTCTTCAAATTGAAGAATTACAACTTCAAATCAGTAAATTTTAGCTTGCTGAAGAAGATGCTGCGCTAGAAGCTGTTGCAGTAGATTTTTTTGCAGTTTTACGCTTCTTACCTGTAGATTTTTTACGTTTCGCTGCTGCTTTTTCTTTAGCCGCTTCTTTTTTATTCCAATCGCTTTCCCATTTTGCGGCATAAGCTGCAACAGCTTTTGCTTTAGCGTCGTCTTTTTTCTTCTTATCAGCAATTACTTTCGCTTTAGCGGCACGAATGTCTTCAGCTGCTTTCTTTTTAGCTGCAGCTTCACGTTTTTTAGCAAGTGCAGCACGTTTTTTTTCTGCTACGGCTTTCTTTTTGGCAACTATGGCTTTCTTTTTAGCTGCTGCTACTGCTTTTTTCTTTGCTGCTGACGCTTTTTTAGCTGCTGCCGCTGCTTTTTTCTTTGCTAGCATTTCCTTTTTCTTGGCTGCTGCTACCTTTTTAGCTGCTGCTGCTTTTTTTACTGCTGCTGCTTTTTTTGCAGCCGCTTCCTTTTTCTTTGATGCTGCTACTGCAGACTTCTTTTTAGCTGAACCAGCTGCTGCTTTTTTGCTACCTGAAGTTTTAGCCATGATTTTGTTGCTCCTTACATTGTTATCCAAAAACGGATCTTAATAATTCCAAAAATAGTCTTAAGTACTTACCTTCAACTAACTTTCGTCATTACCTAAAAATAGTTTAGTCATTTTTATTAAAATTTCTTCTTAAAACAAAAAATAATTCAATTATTTTTGATTAAAAGCAAATTATCTTCTCTTCGAGTAAATTTTTGGTGGAAAATTTTTGAAAAGTGACAATTCCGAGCAGACTTCCTAATGAGTCATTTTATATTTTAAACGAAAAAGAAATGCAACAGTTATTGTTTCAATTTCTTTTTTTTTTACTAAAAATCCAATTATATGGTTAATGAACTATCGATTTGAAGATTTTTTTTCGAAGTAGTCACCAATCATTGCAATCAACTGCTTTTGCATTTCAAACCTGTAATTTTCAAATTCTATTCAGATTTAACATCTTTGATTGAAATTTCTTGTAGAAAAAGGTGATTATTTTTCGTTTCTGGTTCTACTCCTTCTCTTGATTCGAATAAAACCAGCGATTCATTTTGTCAAAATATTCTAGAGAGAGATAGAAAACCACAAGATCACCATTAAAGATAATATTAGATGTTAACCTTTTGTGAGCATCGAATTGACTGTCTGATTCAGACGAAAATTATCAATATTAATTGTTAAAGCTGTAGAAATTCATTTCAATTTTTAAAAGTATCGGATTTCAGCTCTTTCGCTCTTCATAAAACTGGCCCTTATTAATCATCCAAGCGAAATACTGATCTTAATTCTCAAGTTTTTACTCGCAAAAAAGTATCTATGTAGTGAAGTGCTGCCCTCTCTTTCGTATTTGTAACCATTCATCTTCTGTGTTGGTGGAATACAAGAAAATAATATGATTTCAGTAAGAAATTATAACTTCCAGAACATTTAACACCGAAACCTCCCTTCACCTTAGCTATGTGAGCGTAAATAAACAGATTAAAACATGTGTCTAGTAAGATTTATTCAGTCAAAAATCTTTTATTCAAGTTATTTTTCTCGACAATTCACAGTAAAAACGCCAAATAAACAACAAAAACGGGTTCAGCTTCTTACTCACGTACCCCAATCTAAAAAACAGCAGATATAAAATATGAAATATTTCGGATAACAATTAATATAAGCGAATAAGATAAAATACCGTAAATATCACACTACCCTCCATCATTCAGTCTATTAATTGATAACAATTTACTACTCATAACGTATATGACAATTAATCAAGAGAGTTAAAATGACAAAAGCAGTTTCATTTCGTGTTTTTCAACATAATAAAGTCGAAAATATAGAGCGCTGAATTATCAAATCTGAATGAAAAGCGCTTTTTGATACTTTTCGTATCGCCTTATTAACTTTTATCGCATGCACCCAATTACATGCACCCACGATAAAGAAAATTTGTAACTAATGCATAAAAGAATGAATAGTTTATTCTTCCTTTTGTTTTGGATTAAGAATAAATGAAAACAATGAGGGAGGAATGTTTGTAGTAACAGTCAATTCGTCGAAATATTCGTATCAAAAACTATATGTTGAGCCGATTTGTTCAATTTGTTAGCGATACGCGCTCGATATTGTTGAAAACCAGGTACACGGGTCATGTTAATCGATGCGATTTCAACGTCAAACATCTAGCATGGAAAATCCAAGAAATTTGGAGACGTAACTTACCAACATATAAGATCAACTGAAACTAGTTTGATTTTGTGAATTCTAGTGAAAAAATGCAAAGATATTCGTTAATATTTATAATGGAAAAGTGATGCTGGAGCTCATCCCAATATATAAAGTGCAGCAAATAAAGACGGAGCCTTTACTCTTATTTTGAAAACCACTTTGTTATTTTCCTAAGTCGGAAACATAGAACAACAATAAAAATAGTGATGATGTGGTGAGTATGAAGAAACAAGCCAAATATTTCTCCATCAGAATCGCACTTCAGAGGTGTTATATGCGCTTTCAACGTGTAATTTATGTCTGTAGAGAATGTATCATTAGGAGTGACTACGATAATATGATAAGTACCCGGGGCAAGATTCTTGAGCACAACCCTTTCTTCTCCAAAAACAGTTTGTGCAGCAACTGTTGCCCCCTCTTCAACGCCCCCATAAAGATCTGGCTCATCCCAATAACTTAAATAGTCAAAATTCGGCGCATTATCTTTTTTTACAACCATATCTAAATCCCTGAAACCCGCATCCAATATGATTTCTAGTTTTTCAGCAGGCTTAACCACATTAATGTAATAATAGTGAAAATCATCCTGCCCGTTCGTGGTTCTCCGGATCACAGCACTAACAGACTCATTATTGCGTAAACTGCCGGCATCCAATGTAAATGCACGAGAAAAGGAGAACGCATTCCCTATTTGATCAAATCCTTCACCTTCAAGTGTAAAAACCATGTCTTGTTGCAAAAGCTGAGCGCCAAAGTCCACGACAAACTGTTCTTCTATTCGACTGGCTTGTAAGTTTGAACGATCAAAGCCATTAAAATTCGCTAATACCTGTTGCTGAGAAATAAAACCCAAATCTGGACTAACAAGTCTCATTGAAAGATTGCTTGCTTCATAACTAAAATTTTCCAGTGTGATTTTTAAACTGATTTTTTCATTATCATCCACTTCTCCATTGTGATTTCCAATAATCTCGTCAATATTAACCTCACTGATCACTATTATTGGTTCTGTTCTATCATTTTGTAGAAAGTTATATGCAGCGATCGCATTAACATACCCATCTGTGACAAGCCTTGCTTTTAAATTGTCTGTGAAAGGTTCGACAGTGGCCATTAGAGCGGTCTTAATGTCATATACCGACGCGGAGGCATCACGTGCCATTAAAGATGCAGCTACGCCTGCGACCAAAGGTGCAGAAAATGAAGTTCCATCTGCAGTTGTGTATTTTGATGCCGTGTATGTTGTGTAAAAACCTTCTCCAGGAGCGGCTATGTCGACAGAGGTTGCTCCATATTGTGACCAGTTGGTGAGATAGTCGTCCTCAGTTGTTGCCGCAACGCTCAATATATTGGGTAAGTCGATACTTGAGGGATAATCCGGAATACGATCGTTATCTACCTCCCAATTGCCAGCGGCAACAACAACCAATATGTTTTTTTGTGCTAATTGGTAAATTGCGTCTCTTTCAAGTTCTGAATAAAGTGGTCCTCCCCAACTCAAGGAGACAATATCAACATTATTTGAAATCACGTGATCATAAGCAGCCAATTCCGCACTTAATAGATATTCGCACCCCATACGAATCGGAACAAATTCGGCATGATCAGCTGCCCCATCTAATTCAAACCCATTTGCCGCTAACACGCCTAGAACTTGGGTTCCATGTGTTTCAAGATCAACGGAGATCTCACTGTCACAGAACTCCGGTGTAGGATCATCATCATTATCCAGCGCATCAAAAGGAAAAATGATATTTTCTGCAAATTCTGGGTGATCAATATCAAATCCATCATCTAATACAGCAACGCGAATCTTCTTTACGCGGGCACTATCGATAGAAATGTTGCTCCATAGTTCAGGTAAGTTAACCTGCGCTAAACGAGCCCGACTATCTGCATTCCTCGCTTGAATTCGTTGATTAATGCGAGATGTTTTTGGAAAACGTCGAATATTCGGCTCTGCATACGCTACAGAGGGATCTTTTCTTAGCTTTTTTAGCGTCTCGTCTAGATTTTGAGCTTGAGTCAACTTCCAATGTTCGATATTTAAGTGTCGGAAGTGTTTTTTAATGGCGGCTTTATACAAAACAGGTTTTGCTCGTCTGCTTAAATCTCGGTTTTTAAATTTAACCAATATTTCATTAGGGATTGAATGAATGACACTTGAGGATAATACATTTGAATAATTTTTCTCAAATGCATGAAGTTGCGACATATAAAGGGTAAAAAATCCTATCAATGAACTTAGAAGAACCATGAATAAATAATTCTGAAAACACTTTTTAATCATTCACATTCCTGTCCGTTAAAGTTTTTGCCAAGAAGCTCATTCTAACGTGTATTAATGAACAGGGACAAAAAAAGCCTGGTCAGTCAATGAACAGGCTTTTTAAAAAACGAGCTGTTTAGATGGCCCGGATATTTCAGGAAACATCCGGACTTGCGTTTAAAATCGTAATCCTAGTTTTCCACTAACTGTCACTGCATCACCGGTAGTATCAACTTCAGCCGCAAGATTCATTAATCCTAAATTGAAATTCAAACCAACAAACCATTTAAAGAGTGATGGATCAGATGACAAGCTCACTTTAACTGGTGTAGCAGGAATAGTTTTATCTGTATAATCTAAATCACTACTCACCCAGACTTGTCCAATACCCGCGTAGGGTGTTGCCATTAAAAATCCTTTTGACACAGTCAACTCAAGACCCATGGTGGAAAAATCCAGCTCATCAATGCCAACTAATGTAGTGTACGTACCCCTAACTGCAACAGCAGGAAGTGCGATATTTCCACTTACGAAGCTGTAACGCAATTCTGCTCCCATATATTGAATATCTGTGCTTGGTATCTGAGAATAAACGGCACCTACATCGATACCAAAAGGTAATCCTTTATGGGCATGTAGTTTTACTAAAGGCAAATAATCCGCATCAGTTTCTAGCGCGTCACCCCACTTTTCCACACTTTCTAGTCCTGTGAAAGAACCTTCCAAACCAATATCAAAACCCAATAAACCGAGTGGTTCAGCTGGCGCAATAGCTTTGTAACTTAATACGGCTCCCAAGTCTTCAGACAATGCATCAAATTCTGCATCCATTCCGCTCTTAAAAAAGTCGCTACTAAAATTTCCCAACGCGAATGCAGGTCCTGCAATTACTGTTAGCGCAGCACCTGCAACTAAAGATTTAAACTTATTCATACGGCACATCTCCTATTTGCCATGCAACTTCTCATATCGTTCCTGTCTCACACTAAATAATAAATTAATCGATTAATTTGCACTCTAATCCATTTTAAACATTTCTATGTCTGTTTATTTTACCCGATACGAATAAAGTTAAAACCTTAGTATCATTAGTTCAATAAATTTTATCGACAATAAAAACAACTTCTTAATTATCAATAGAACATAAAATAAGCTAACGCTGTTTATCTGTTCACAAAAAAAGAAAACAACTAAAACGAACACTTTGATCGTTTTCAATACAACCTTTGTTCCAGTTTGATACGAATTTAAACTAAAATACGAACTTATCCCAGATAAGCTATGAAATATCTGAGTTTTTAGACGATTAAGTAGAAGATTGATGAATTAAACAACACAATTTATGCTATAAGAAATTTTCATGAGATAATTACTGGCGAATTGTAAAATATTGTCAATGGCATTACATAGTCAGTTTGTCCGCATATTGCATTTTATAAATTTTGAACATCAGTGAGTTTTAAAAAAACGCTAATGGATATTAAAAAACACAATCCACTTTTAGCCTTTGCCAGCAAATTGTTGGTGTTTGTGATTATCTTTTTCACATTCCAGGGTAAAATTTTTGCCGCAGATCCAACAATTACTTTTCAAATGGGGTCTCAAATTGAAGTGCCCTTTAAAGTTGCAGAGTCATCACGTCTCGTACAACTGGTTGCTATACTTTCAGAGCCATTTCCAAACGAAGTTTCTTTTACCTACGAACTAATTTCGAACGGGACAACAGCATCGAGAAATGCTGACTTCCGATTTAATTCAGATGATGATCCAAGCCAAAGAACAAATGAGGTGAATCTCACATTTGAGGCTTTTCAAACCGAACTCCCAATTCAGATAGAAATTATTGATGATAAATTTAAAGAAGAAGACGAAATTATTCGTTTTCTCATTAAAGATGCTTCTCAAGGTTTTTCGATTCCCCAAAATTTAATCGATATTAAAATTAGTGATGACGAAGATACACCGGAAATTGTACTTTCAGCCGGAGATATAGGGAGAAATGATGATGATTCAATTAATGCGGCCGTGGATGAAGGGGACGGCATTGAACTAACGTTGGAAATTATCAATAACGCCAGTAGTAAGGACATAGAAGTTATCTATGAAATTATCTACACACCAGCCGCCTTGGAAGGTGAACCCAATGATTATAGAGATATCATTGGCTCCGAAAGAATTGATGATAAACCGGGTATCTTAACCATAGAAGCAACAGATGCATCGTTGGACTTTAGTATTTTTATTAAACGAGATAATACGCCAGAAGAGCAAGAAGAACTGACTTTTAAACTTATCTCTGCAACCAACGGCGTTGTACATCAAACCCAAAATATTCTATATCTAACCATTAATGATATGGATGGCAATGCCGGGGCGATTAACGATACGGGAGTAACCCTCTGTTAT
>CALZJE010000021.1 GCA_945787715.1 uncultured Ectothiorhodospiraceae bacterium
CCGATAGCAAATACACGTTTCCGATTGATATCGAACGCGTGAACAACGCCAAGTAAGCTATCAGAAACAACAACTAAACCGCCATAAGCAGCAACATCATAAGGTTTTGCAAATGATTGAGCTTGATCGGCTAACTCACCGGTTGCAAACGACTGAAATTCGTCCACCGCATTTTTTGCTTGCAAACTCGACGGATTTTTTAAGGTTGTTTCAAAAACGACACGAGGAATCTCAGGCGCTGGAGGCCAATACTTTTGCCCGGTTTCGTCAACGGACGTAGTTGCACAAGCACCGAGACCAATTGCAATAAGTAAAAGGAGAATTTTGTCGAAATAAAATGGCATACTTCGATGTGGGAGCAGGGTTATATGACGAAGGTGATTGCCGATGCTCATACTAAGCACCGGCATCAACTATTTATTATGCAGATGCTTTTGCGAGTTCTGCGCGCATTTGATCAATTGTTGCTTTGTAATCTTCAGTATTAAAGATGGCAGAGCCGGCAACAAACGTATCTGCCCCTGCTGCCGCAATTTCACGAATATTGTCGATTTTAACACCACCATCAATTTCTAATCGGATGTCATAACCGCTTTCGTCGATCAGCTTTCTTGCCTGGCGAAGTTTATCTAATGTTCCAGGAATAAATTTTTGTCCGCCAAAACCTGGGTTAACAGACATCAACAAAATCATATCAACCTTATCCATCACATGCTCAAGGCAAGAAAGTGGAGTCGCTGGATTGAATACTAAACCTGATTTACACCCTAATTCACGAATCAAACCCAATGAACGATCAATATGCTCTGACGCTTCAGGATGAAAAGTAATATAACTAGCACCTGCTTTTGCGAAATCCGGAATGATGCGATCTACGGGTTTGACCATTAAATGCACATCGATTTCAGCAGTTACACCATGACTTCTCAGTGCTTCACATACCAATGGCCCAATGGTTAAGTTTGGTACGTAATGATTATCCATAACATCGAAATGCACAATATCAGCGCCTGCATCCAATACGTTTACTACTTCTTCACCTAGACGAGCAAAATCGGCAGATAAGATGGAGGGGGCAATTTTATAATCTGGCATGAGTTTAGCCTCTTGTTAAATAGCGAGCATTACAATTGATGAATAACACCAATTAATTAAGAATTTTGAACCGCAGACTTTACATGAATGATGCCTATTTTTCAGCTTTTTCTTTCCGTAACATGCTCATCCAGCAGTGGTTTATGCTTAATAATTCGTCAACCAGCCCATTAAAACAACTTTTTGCCGCTGTAATCCTCATATCTAGCTTTCAAAATGTCTTTGCGAGCAATTACCTTTATGAATATGAATTTAGTGAAGCACTGAAAAAGCAGATACCGGAGAAGCAATTTGTCTGGCTGGATAGTGGTACTGATCGCGATACATTATCCCTCCTTATCAAATCCCAATCACCTAAAGCAAAAGGGGCTATTATTATTCTCCCTGAGATAGGTCATCACCCGGATTGGCCTAATGTAATTCACGATTTACGCTATACTCTTGCTCAATATGGCTGGGCAACATTATCAGTTCAGATGCCTGTAGACGTAGAACTGAACTATAAACAGGCATATGAAGACGTTTACCAAACTGTTAAAAAACGCACCATTGCAGCGATAAAATATATCCAGGAGAACTCCCCTGACTACATCGTATTATTGGCAAGAGGAAAATCAGCGAATTTTGCTATTCGCTACATTGCAGAAATGCAAAATCTTGAGCAAGCAACACAGGCAGCACATGCGCTGGTGTTTATTGGTGCCTTTGACAGTGCATATTTGAAAACCAGTGACTACATGAAAAGCATCGCTATTCCAATGCTCGATATTTTTGCCGAGAAAGATCACAAATATGTGCTGGAGTCTGCCACTGCACGAGTCGTAGCTGCTAGATTTGCTGCAAAACTAAAAAGCGACCCCCAAAATTTGACAAGTTCACACAAGGTGCAACAACTTATTATCAATAAAACCGGTAATCTACGTTTTCGACAAATCGTAATTCCTGGTGCAAACGCCTTATTCACGGCTCAATCTGACACATTAATCAAGGCAATCAGAGGATGGTTACAAGTACACTCAAGTCAGAAGAAAGTTGTCGTTCAAAATTAATTCAGATGGCATTATACCGTTGAAAATAATAAACACTAAACTAAAGCACTAAACTACAGCTGCAATATTAGCTATCATATGCACTTGACCTTTTCAACAGCTAACACACCATTACCCCATGAATAAACGAAAAATCAGCTTACTGCTTCAAATAACTAGCCTTCTGCTTTTTATGTGGGTGAGTTTTTCAGCACACTCAGAAAGATACATAGAAGAGTTAGTAGACGTAGCAGAAATAAACGCGATTAACGCGCAGGGTACAATAATTGGCAAAAGTCATTCGAACGAACCATTTGTTTGGCGTTTAGATAAAGAGACCAATAAATACGAGAACTCATCTGAACGCAGCGGTTTTGAAATATTAATCGCAACATTTCCGGTTTTCGATCTCCATCTTACCGATATCAGTAATGAATTATCCTCAGGCACTGGCGGTAATATCACCGGCTGGTATACGGATGAAAACGGTATCACTCAAAGTATATTGTGGTTCCCGGTAGAAGACGATAGGAATGTATTTAATTACGAGGCAGTTACCTTGCCACCACATCAAGCATTTGCACCTTTTTGCTCTACCGAACCCACAAATGACTTTCCAGTACCGGAATGTATGCGACCAAAAGATGCACAGCTAATTATAGACGCAACTCAATGTACACAAAATGCTAGCCGTGCTGGTGGCGAACCTATTTTAAAAGGTCCTGCTGCTAACTGTGATACAAACAATATAATCCCACTTTGTGAATATCGCCTCAAACGAAATGAAACAGATAGACAATTTGTTGAAAATGATAATCTGGGACAAGCAAGGCTAGTTATTAGTTATGACTATGTAGAAAATCCATTGTTTACAAATCAAAGCTGTATAACAGAAGAGCATGCCAAGCTAGTCACTCTCGCCATGCAGTGTGATAATAGCAGCTGGACATGGGATGGAGAGAGTGTAACCATCGATCCCATAGTAATTCAGTGTGACCATGGTAGCAAAGCCGTTGGCATTAATAATGATAATTTGGTGATTGGTGAATCAATCAATAAAGCAGATACAACATTAACTAGCCGACCTGTATTCTGGCTGAAAACCGGAAGCGCTTCAACAGAAGGAAGCGATGCGTTTACTACAACAGATTTAGGTGTCTCTCGTAAAGACATTTCCACCGAAGAACAATTAGCACTAAAGGAGGAACCAGATCCCGACCCAAAAGCCAAAGAAGGCGATACTGTATTTTACGAATACCAACACATATTCGAAACCAATTATCGTGAAGGCAATACAAGCGTTATTGAAAAGAGAAGCAATAACATTGCTGGGATGTTAAGAATTAAAGAAGAAGACACATTACTCGCACCTGTTCATTGGTTTGCAAGCAGTGCAACAGGCACACAGCCCATTCCTCTTTATAAACCTAACAATGAGGATAACGACGAACTACCTTTTACTAATGAAGATGTGGTCACAACAGGCATCTCCCTTGGCTTCGTATCAGGTTGGTATGTAGATGATGACTCTGAAGTGAAGCCAGCTCTTTGGGCGTTAAAAATAGACACCATTGGTGAAGGTGACGACAGAGAGGACATTACCAGTTTCCCTCCCCTCAAAATAGACGAGGTCGCTCTGCTTGAGGGCAGTAAAAGAGGAAAAATTCAGCGCAGGCATGGCTTTGAGTCTATAGGCACTAGTAAAGTCATTGCCGATCAAAATGGCATTGAGGATCGGGCATTTTATGATACAGGTAAAAGTAACTGTGGAATGCAGGATCTTAACGGCTTACTTGTAAACGAAAAATCGCTTGATGAATTAGTGCTAACAGATGCTTACAATATTTCTTCAGGGTCAAATTCTTCATATATATTGGCCCGTGGAACAAACCCTGGCACATCTGAGGCAAACCTTTATGTTTTAAAGCCAGAAGATGTTTATGTGGATCTGGAAGTATCAATCGTTGCCGACAGAAAAGCCCTAACAGTCGGTGATAAACATAAATATTTCGTAACCGTTAAAAACAATGGCAAGCCCGATGAAGATACACCAGAAAACTTCGCAACCTGCATTATTGTGACCATCCAGGCGACAGTATATGAAGGTGAACCAGAGCCTGGCCAACCCGTTAAGGAGTTAGCTGGCGGTCTAACTTTCCTTGATTATGACTCTGAAGAAGACATTTTTTGCGACATAAGCGTTATTAGCATCACCTGCGGTATCGAAAGAATGGACCCAGGCAAAGAAATAAGCATCATTATCAATACTAAGGCTAGGCCATTACTTGCCGATAGAACCATACGAGCAACGGCAACTGTTACATCAAAAACAGAGAAAGAGAAAACATCTACTAGCGCAAATAATTCAAAGAGCATATTCACGGATGTGAAACGAGAAGGCTGCTTTATTGCCACTGCAGCGTATGGCTCCTATCTCTCACCAGAGGTGAAAAGCTTAAGAGAATTTCGAGACAGGGTGTTGTTGGCAACGGAACCAGGGAGGCAGTTTGTCTCACTCTACTATGACTTATCTCCAGCTTTAGCTGATATTATTCAAAAAAATGAAACAATAAGAACAGCAACAAGGTGGGCGTTAACTCCATTAGTTTATACGGTGAACTATCCAATCACTGCTTTATTATTATTTACTGCAATCTTGTTTTCTACTCATCGTTTACGACGAAAATGTAAATTAAATTATTGAATGTAGAGTACTATGGGCTTTTGCAATTCCCCCGGATAATTTATATATCATCCGGGAGAAATAAATTATTTCAAATTATTCATCACTCGTTCAAGCTTGCCACGCACTTCCATCGCCAACGCTTCAACACCATCCATTTGCACCAATCCTAAAACTGATTTGGGATCCATGAAATTTACCGTGACAGAACCATCATCTTCCTCTCTCACCAATACATTACAGGGTAATAACAAACCAATATCAGGATCTGCATTTATCGCTTGATTTGCTAACACAGGATTGCAAGCACCCAAAATAGTATAGGGGCGACGATCCACATCGATTTTTTTCTTTAGCGTTGCTTTTACATCAATCTCTGTTAAAACACCAAAGCCTTCTTCTTTTAATGCTTCTGTAACCTGTTCTATCGCTTCTTGAAAGCCGCAAGAAACTGAAGTGCCAAAACCGTACATAAACTCTCCTTTTGAGCTTGTTCACAAGTATTACTATAATTATAGATCACATCATCATTGAATTTCAGAAATAATGAGATATCCGAAATCATCTACCGTAAGAACGAACTTTACCTTTTGCCCAATTTTTATTTTTGCAAGCATCGCAACATCTTTAACAGGAAAATCCATTGTCATAGCAGACATCCCCATTGATTCAATGGGTTCATGACTGATGCTAATAATCTTGGCTTTGTTATCAATAGCGTTAACTACACCAATTGCGATATGTTTTTCACTCGCGATAAGGCTAGTTGCGAAAAACAAGTAGAGTATAAAGATCCAATTTGTTTGCCTATGCATCTTTTGATTTATCATCATTAATATCCATCAAAATAATTAAGCGCTAAAATCTACTGCAGAATTATGATTTTACTACCAATGCAAAAAATATAATTAAAACACTACAATCGTTATAATATTTCTTTGCCATTTTAATTTCAGTATAAGGAATGGAATACTATAACATTTGTCAGTTGCACTCTGATTTAGTTTCTCTTTAGACGTTCTTATTGAGGGAAAACACAGCGCTAGCTGAATAAAAGCGAGTGTTTTTCGATTAAATAATACTCAAAGAGGAGCAGAAATAGAAAAGCTAACTTTGAATGTTATTCCGCTCCTTAAGCATGATCAGCAACAAACCGCTATCCATTCATACTTCCTCATAATACTGTCATGCCTCAACAAGAAAACAATTATATTTTACAATACAAAATCCGCTCTGGCACAAATGTGATCCTGGATTATTGTTTTGTGGATTCTAAAGATGGGATAACACTTCATCAAGACAATACATTGCCAAACTCAGAATGGACTAAACTAGAGCATGAAAAATGTACAAATTGTACGCTGGTTGCAGCTGAACACCCAAACTGTCCAGCTGCGGAAAACCTGTCACTGCTCATCAATGATTGCGAGCAAACAATATCATTTGAAACAGTAGAGCTGGAGGTTGTCTCAAGACAAAGGACCACTTACGCAACAACTAGCGCTCAAAGAGCACTAAGTTCTCTCGTTGGATTAGTAATGGCGACAAGTGAATGCCCCCATACTCAATTTTTTCGACCCATGGCGCAGTTTCATCTTCCGCTTTCTAGCCAGGAAGAAACAACATATCGTGCAATTTCTACTTACTTGCTCACTCAATTTTTAAAAAACCAACAAGGACAGGATGCTAGTTACGACCTATCTGGATTAGTAAACATCTATAACAACATGCACACTGTTAACTTGCATATGAGCAAACGAATAAAAAATGCAATTGATAGTGATACTGCAATTAACGCTATGGTTATTCTCGACACATTGGCAATTACACTTCCCAACTATCTTGAAGAAGAACTAAATAAACTCAGTCCTTATTTTTCTAAATTACTTTAACCTAGAAAAATCAGATCATAAAAAAAAGCCTGCAATATAGATGCAGGCATTTATACTTTTAAATTGATAGTGACATTTAAGCGATGGCTGTACCAACTTCCAACGCTTCAAACCAATCGAGAAAGCGGCCTACATTTTCACCTTTAAATAATCGGCCGTGTTGTGGCGCGAGAATCTCTATATCCAAATCACGTACTCTATTCACCCAATCATTCTTCGCTCTGTTAGATGGCATCCAGCGTTGATGAAACATCTTCATTTTATTTATATGCTCATCAAAATCATCAACAAACATATCAGCACCGGGCGGCTCCAAAGCAGCGCCCACATCACCACTCATCAGTATTTTTGCGGCAGGATCATAGACATGAAAATTTCCCGACGAATGCAAATAATGCGCAGGCACCATATTCAACTTTACTGAACCTAAATGAATTTCACCACCCTCATCAGGAATAGGCTCATATTGAATATTATTCAAGCCAAAATGGCGTATGAAACCTTCCCATATCCACGGTGCATGAAGCCGTCCGTTAGGGAGCGCTTGATCCCACAATCCAAGTGAAGAAATGATATCGGGATCTTGATGCGATGCGAATAAATCTGTAATTTGATCAACTGATACATGATGTAACACCGCGCTCAGCATACTCGAGAATATTTCAATACCACCAGGATCGAGTAATAAAGCTCTATCATCAACACGTATTAAATATTGATTGGTATCAATTATTCCGTCAGGTTTTTCTGGGTCTCTTCCAAACACAATCCACTGATGTCGTTGATCATATATATTAGTCGCTTTCATCTTGGGAATTTCCTTTCCATTGTTGAATTGCGCTATCCAAGCGTTGCTCTGAGGAATTAACTCGATCTCGTATTGTTGCACACGCACTTTCTATATCGTTAGCAATCGACTCCAGATTAGAGCGATACTCTTCTGCATTGACCGCCTCAATTCTTGAGTTACATACAATAACACTGGCGACGGACATTTTTTTTGAAATTTCATCCATGAGATTTTTTAGCTTTCTTGCATAACTATAAAGCTTAACGTGTTCTTCATGTTGATTTTGTTTCAGCTTATTAACAGATTCATCTAACGAAGAAATATATTTCGCATCCGATGCTGTTTCAGTCACTTTTTGAAATTTTTCAACTGCATCTCTAATTCTCAATTCATTGATTGCGATACGTGATAGCTCGATAGAATCTTTATTAATCAAATTGACGAGTTTCATTGTCTCAATTGACATTTCGTCGATGAAATCTGTGATTGGAGAAAAGCCTCTTGCTTTCACACCTGCTCTGTTTGCAATAGCTTTTGCATTCTTCACACTGATAGACATTGCTCGCGCAACACCTCCAACGACATACAATTCAGCAGCTACACTGGTGGAAGATACAAAAGCGGCTTCTTTAGTTATCATAATACAAGTTATAATTCCCTGAAAATTTCGTTCACTAAATAAATAGACTGAACACACTTGTAATCGACAGCTAGCATTAAAAATTTAATACCATTAACGATAGATCATCAACCAATTCTGTGTCTAAAACGTATTCTTCTAATTCTTTTTTTATCCCTTCAAACAGGTTCGAACCAACTGGCATTTGCTCAATCAAATCAATAAAACGCTGCTCCGTGTACATTTCACCCTTAATATTCTCAGCCTCTGTGACTCCATCACTATAAAAAACCAAAGAACTTCCCTTATCAGGTTTTAAAGTGAAATAATCCTGCACTGCCATTGTTTCCATAATACCCAAGGGCAAACCGCTTGACGGTATCTCTTCAATAATACGGTTCTCATCATCCACCAAATAGACAGTGGGCAATCCGTTATTCCATATTTTTACTTCATTATCTACTTCGCTGACTGAAACCATCACCGACGCACAGTACCTACCGACAGGCAATATACTATGCATCTTTTTATTGATTTCTATGAGTATCGCATCAGCTGGCAATTTCTTTTTCACCATACTTTGAAACATGTCAGCAACAAACATTGTTCCTAGTGCGGCAGGTAATCCATGCCCCGTAAAATCACATAAGAGGATGAATGTATCACCGTTATCAAGTTTAGCGCTAAGCTGCACATCTCCGCTAAAATGTCCTGGAAATATCGACCAACAGTTTAAGTTTGTTATTTTTTCGTGATCATTACCAATTAGAGCGTTAAACAAATGCTCAGAAGCTTCCAGTTCTTCTTCTGTTTTTTTCTGATACTCATCCAGTTTTTTGTATGCTTTTTTGATGCGCTGCATCGCTCGAATTTTTGCGTCGAGAATCATCGGATGTACGGGTTTGACAAGAAAATCATCACCGCCTGAAGAGATACAGGTAGCTAAAGACTCGCTGTCTGTAATGGCAGTTAAAAAGATAAGTGGAATAAACTCATCTTTAGACCGTTTTTTTATAATCCCTGCTGCGGTATAACCGTTCATAATAGGCATTACCACGTCAAGCAACACCAAATCAGGATTATGTAGTTCAAAGTATTCAAGTGCTTGCTGTCCATTTGAGACTTCAAGAACTTCATGATTATTAGCACGTAAAATCATTGCTATTTGCGCGCGACTATCCTCGTCATCATCGGCCAATAAAATTTTGTTATGCTCTGTAACTTCCTGAATGCTTCCATCAATACAAGAAATATTACTAGCTGGCTGTGAGACTATGGAATTAACTTGTTGCTGTTTCGAGCTTTTTTCTACAGGAATAATATTTTCTAAGCCCTTTAATTGGCTACTAATTTCATTTGCGACGCTTTCAAGCAAAATATTATCAGCGTTTTCCTTCAAATAGAGCTCAAGTGTTTTAGCTTTTTGACTTAGCTCTTCTTGACCAAATGTAGCTGCACTACCAGCCAAACTATGTGCAAGTCGATACATCTCATCCTGTAACTCCCTATCGCCAGATTCACAGATTTTCAACCAAATGGTTTGGATATATTTAAACTTGTCCTGCAATGAAGAAACATAGTTTTCTTTTAACTGTGCAAGCTTATATTCAATCTCTAATGACATTTATCGCTTAACCCTTAAACACCGTTCCCATTGAATCAGTTTTTTCGCTTTGAAATACGATCTCTTTTTGTCCAAGAAATAGCCGTATGACACATTAATTGAACACAAGATGTTGATCTTATTTGTTAAAGCTTGTGAAGCAACCGTTTCTTGGTTTATCGGATTTTTCCAATGTTTTTTCACAATACATTTGCATTACACACAGTACGAAAAAGTTTTCGGCCCTTTATTACACACTAAACCGGTATGTGTTTTAGCAGTTACTAAACAACACTCATCTATCAAGCTTTATCGACAATTACAGTAAGAAGCTTTACTTTCCCAATTGAAACAAAAAAATGCCTTTTGAGTTCAAGTTTTTATACATTTCCGCATTATAAAAACCATACTATTGCATGGACCCAATACCATACAAAAGACATCGGATAAAATAGGTGAGTTAATATAATAGGCTGCGAAGTAAAGTTAAATAATGAATAAAGCTACTATCACCTGAGTGACAGCATTATTTTTCTTGTTTAACTCAATGGGATAATAGTCTACGTTATTTTCAAGGATAGACTACTTTTTCTAGCAGGTAGAAATATCTCGAGCGAGGATAATTTTATATGTTAACCCCATAAAAAAAGGCGCTTAGTTAAGCGCCTTTTTCGATTCAAGAACAGTAAATCTTATTTGTAAAAATCAATCATAGTCTCAAGAGACTTAGCATTGATTTTAGAAGCATGGCCTGCGCAACCAAAAGCTTCATAACGCGCTTTACAGATTTCAGACATCGCTTTTGTAGATTCTTTCAAGAATTTACGTGGATCAAAGTTTGATGGATTTTCAGCAAGGAATTTACGAACTGCACCAGTTGAAGCCATGCGCAAGTCAGTGTCGATATTAACTTTACGAACACCTGATTTAATACCTTCAACAATCTCTGCAACAGGAACGCCGTAAGTTTGCCCCATATCACCACCGTAGTTGTTGATTATTTCTAACCAATCTTGTGGCACAGAAGAAGAACCATGCATTACCAAGTGAGTGTTAGGGATAACTTCGTGAATTTCTTTGATTCGATCAATACGTAATACCGCGCCTGTTGGTGGCTTGGTGAATTTGTAAGCGCCGTGAGAAGTACCGATAGCAATCGCTAGCGCATCAACACCCGTTTTTTCAACGAAGTCTTTTGCTTCTTGAGGATCAGTCAATAGCATATCCAAATCTAGCTTGCCTTCAGCGCCGTGACCATCTTCCTCGCCCATTTCACCTGTTTCAAGCGAACCAAGACATCCCAACTCACCTTCAACAGAAACGCCGCCAGCATGAGCCATGTCGACAACAGTTTTAGTCACGTTTACATTGTATTCAAACGATGAAGGGGTTTTCATATCAGCCATCAAAGACCCGTCCATCATTACAGATGAAAAGCCAGACTGGATAGAGCGCAAGCAAACGGCAGGCTCTGAACCATGATCTTGATGCATTACGATTGGAATATGAGGATATTGCTCAATCGCTGCAGAAATCAAGTGACGAAGGAAAGCCTCACCCGCGTATGAACGCGCACCGGCTGAACCTTGCATAATAACAGGCGAATCAGCCGCATCAGCAGCTTGCATGATTGCGTGAACTTGCTCCATATTATTTACATTAAATGCTGGTAAACCAAAACTATGCTCTGCTGCATAATCTAATAATTGACGCATGGAAATTAAGGCCATGGTATTCTCCTATGTTCTAATTAACGAGTTTATAAAAAAATTAATCTTCGCCTGCTTCGGCTAATGCACCGACACGCACAACTTTCATGGCATTGGCTCCACCACCAACACCCATTAAATCACCTTTAGTGATAATCACCAGATCGCCATCTCTCACTGCACCACGGCGCACTAACTCATCGATTGCATCACGGTTAACTTGTGGGTGATTGCTACTTTCTGGTTTAAAGCTGATTGGATAGACACCCCTGAACAGCGTTACTTTTCGTCGAGTCTCCACATGACTCGTTAGAGCATAAATGGGTCTATCCGAACTAATTCGAGACATCCACAACGGTGTAGCACCAGATTCTGTTAGCGCAGCAATAGCTTTAACATTCAAATGATTAGCTGTATACATTGCTGCCATAGCAATGCCTTCATCAATTCTTTCAAATTGAGTATTGATTCGATGATCTGAAACTCTCACGCTAAGCTGTTTTTCAGCTTCAAGACAAACGCGATCCATTGCAGCAATTGCTTTATCAGGATATTTACCGGTTGCCGTTTCAGCAGAGAGCATTACCGCATCAGTACCATCCATCACTGCATTGGCACAATCAAATACTTCTGCACGTGTCGGAATAGGATTCTCAATCATAGACTCCATCATCTGCGTGGCAGTGATGACAACACGATTCAAGCTGCGCGACAATTGGATAATATGCTTTTGCACAGCTGGAAGTTCAGCATCACCAATCTCAACACCTAAATCACCACGCGCGACCATCACAGCATCAGAAGCTTCAATAATTTCTTCTAACACATCTAGTGCTTCGGCTCGCTCTATCTTAGCGACAATACCTGCATAACCACCGGCTTCTTGCAATAAAAACCGCGCTTCTTTTATATCATCAGCCGTTCTTGGAAAAGATACCGCCATATAATCCGCTTTTAATTCCGCAGCAAGCTTGATGTCTTTCCGGTCTTTTTCAGTGAGTGCGGGTGCAGATAATCCACCGCCTTGTAAATTAATACCTTTACGATCCGACAAAAAACCACCAATAACAACTTTACACTCAATTCGGGGGCCATCAACATTTTCCACCCAGAATACAATGCGCCCATCGTCAAGTAATAGTGTATCACCGCGCTTCACATCGTTTGGCAATGTTTTATAGGCAATGCCAACTCGATTTTGGTCACCCGCATCGGTAGGGCATTCTGCATCAAGTGTAAATGCGTCGCCTTCTGCCAACTCAATTTTATTATTTTTGAATTTTTCGATACGAATTTTGGGGCCCTGCAAATCGACAAGAACTCCGATTTGACGACCATGCGCATGCGCTCTATCACGCACCATTTCAACACGTTTACGATGCTCATCAGCAGCGCCATGCGAAAAATTAATGCGTACCACATCCAGACCTACTTCAATTAATTTATCCAGAACTTGTGGATCATCTGTCGCGGGACCGAGTGTTGCTAGTATTTTGGTTCTTCTGAGCATATTTTCCTTTTCCTACTATAAACACGGGGTGACCTCACCCCGTGTTAATTAATTTATTTTGCACGCTCTTCCAAAATCGCGACTGCAGGAAGTTTTTTACCTTCTAAAAACTCCAGAAAAGCACCACCACCAGTAGAAATATAAGATACTTTATCGGCGATATCGTATTTAGAAACAGCTGCCAATGTGTCACCACCCCCAGCTATTGAAAAAGCATCTGAATCCGCGATTGCCATTGAAATGGCTTTAGTACCTTCACCAAACTGATCAAATTCAAAAACACCAACTGGGCCGTTCCAAACAATGGTTCCAGCGTTTTTTAGAATTTCTGCCAATTGCTTTGAAGTCTCAGGACCTACGTCAAAAATCATATCATCATCTTCAACATCAGTGGCATTCTTCAAAGTCGCTACAGCCGTTTCAGAAAATTCTTTGCCGCAAACAACATCAACAGGAACCGGAATATCACCACCGCGTGATATTGCATCGGCTGATAATTTATTTGCAGTTTCAATTAAGTCAGCTTCATAAAGTGATTTTCCCACGTTATTTCCGGACGCTGCAATGAACGTATTAGCAATACCACCACCAACAATTAATTGATCAACAATTTTTGAAAGCGATTCAAGAACAGTCAATTTTGTTGACACTTTTGAACCACCAACAATAGCGACCATTGGACGAGCAGGATTATCTAAGGCTTTACCTAATGCATCCAACTCAGCAGCCAATAAAGGACCTGCACATGCGGTTTCTGCATATTTTGCAACACCGTGAGTTGACGCCTGTGCACGGTGAGCAGTGCCAAATGCATCCATCACATAGACATCACAGATTGCTGCCATTTTTTTAGACAGCTCATCGTCATTTTTCTTTTCACCTTTGTTAAAACGCACGTTTTCACAAAGAACAACATCACCATCATTTAAATCAACACCATCAAGCCACTCTTTAACGAGCTTAACTTCTTTACCTAATAATCCAGAAAGGTATTCTGCAACAGGAGCTAACGAATATTTCTCGTCATACACACCTTCTTCTGGGCGGCCAAGGTGAGACATAAGCATAACTTTCGCACCTGCTTCCATAGCACCTTTAATGGTAGACAATGAAGCACGAATACGAGTGTCGTCACCAACTTTTCCATCTTTCAAAGGCACATTTAAATCTTCACGTATAAGTACTCGCTTACCCGCCAAGTCTAAATCAGACATCTTAATTACAGACATGTATTACTCCTACAATTAGCTAAAAATTATTTGCAAAATTTCATTCAATTTTGCAAATAATTCTTTTCACTACACATTAATCAAGAGAAGACATGGAAAAATTTTCCATGCCTTTCTTAATTACAACGCAGTATTAGTTCGCAGCAACGTGACGAACAAAGCGCATCATATTACATGTGTAACCATATTCGTTGTCGTACCAAGAAACCAATTTAACAAATGTTCCGTCGAGCGCAATACCAGCGCCAGCATCGAAAATAGACGAGTAACCTACACCACGGAAATCAGTAGAAACAACCTTCTCGTCGGTGTAGCCTAATGTTTCGCTAATTGCACCGGTCTCAGAGGCATCTTTCATCGCTGCACAGATATCAGCGTAAGAAGCATCTTTTTCCAACTCAACAGTCAAGTCAACAACTGAAACATCAGAAGTAGGTACACGGAAAGCCATACCAGTTAGCTTGCCATTTAATTCAGGAAGAACGACACCTACTGCTTTAGCAGCACCGGTTGAAGATGGGATGATGTTCTCTAGAATACCACGACCACCACGCCAGTCTTTCATAGAAGGACCATCGACAGTCTTTTGAGTTGCAGTTGCAGCATGAACAGTAGTCATCAAACCACGTTTGATACCAAACTTGTCATTAATAACCTTAGCCATTGGCGCAAGACAGTTAGTTGTGCAAGATGCCGCAGAAACAATTGTTTCGCCCGCATATTTCTCATGATTAACACCATAAACAAACATTGGCGTGCTATCTTTAGAAGGTGCAGATTGAACGACTTTTTTAGCACCAGCATCGATATGCTTTTGACAAGTCTCTTCAGTTAGGAAGAAACCGGTACACTCAAGAACGATATCAACATCAACTTCGTTCCACTTTAAGTTAGCAGGATCACGCTCAGCAGTTAGGCGGATTTTTTTACCGTTAACAATCAAGCTACCGTTATCGTCAGAAACATCACCATCGAAACGACCGTGTACTGAGTCATATTTCAACATGTAAGCAAGGTAATCGGCATCTAACAAGTCATTGATTGCAACAACTTCCATATCGCTGAATTCTTGTGAAATTGCGCGGAATGCCATACGACCAATTCGGCCAAAACCATTAATACCAACTTTAATTGTCATTTATTTTAACTCCTAAAAATTAATCAGGCCTAGTACGCCAGACCTGACATTCGTTTGAATTATTTTCCAAGAACCTTGTTTGCAGTTGCCACAACATTTTCTACGGTGAAACCGAACTGTTTGAACAACTCAGAAGCAGGTGCAGACTCACCGAAGCTCTTCATAGCCACGATACCGCCTTCAAGACCAACATATTTGTACCAAGACTGATCAACACCGGCTTCGATAGCAACGCGCTTAACACCAGGGATTAAAACAGAATCTTTATAAGCCTGGTCTTGGGTATCGAATGCACATGTAGAAGGCATAGAAACAACACGTACGTTTGCATCCATTGCTTCAGCAGCCTCAACTGCCAAGCCAACCTCTGAGCCGGTAGATATAAAGATAATGTCTGGAGTACCTGAACAATCTTTCAGTACATAACCGCCCTTCTCAATATTTTTAACTTGTTCGGCAGTACGCTCCATTGGCGTCAGGCCTTGGCGAGAGAAAACTAATGCAGTTGGTGCATCGCCACGCAACATCGCGACTTTCCAGGAAACGGCAGATTCGATGGCATCACAACCGCGCCAAGTCTGGAAGTTAGGAATAACACGCATGGTAGCGATTTGCTCAACGGGCTGATGAGTAGGACCGTCTTCACCTAGACCAATAGAGTCATGAGTGTAAACATATATAGTTCCGATCTTCATCAGAGCAGACATACGTAACGCATTACGCATGAACTCCATAAACATGAAGAAAGTTGCACCATAAACTTTGAAGCCGCCATGAAGAACCATGCCGTTCATCATGTGAGCCATACCAAACTCTCGCACACCCCATGAAATGTAGTTGCCGTTGGCGTTTTCAGCGTTAACTTTAACCGTACCAGACCAGTTAGTCAGATTAGAACCCGTCAAGTCAGCAGAGCCACCGAACATTTCTGGTAACAGAGGACCCATTGCTTCGATTGCATTTTGAGATGCTTTACGTGAAGCAATGTTTGGCATATCGGCTTGAGTCTTAGCGATAAACTTATCCATTTCAACTTCAAAGTTAGCTGGTAGATCACCAGCCATACGACGCTCAAATTCAGTTGCTTCAGCAGGAAAAGCAGCACGATAAGCTTCAAATTTCTTGTTCCATGCAGACTCATCTGTAGCGCCTTGTTCTTTGTGATCCCAGCCAGCAGCGATATCGCTAGGAATTTCAAAAGGAGCAGAAGTCCAACCCAGCTTGTGACGAGTTGCAGCAATTTCATCGTCACCCAGTGGTGCACCATGACAGTCATGTGTACCCGCTAAATTTGGAGAACCGTAACCAATGGTGGTACGAGCACAAATCAGTGTCGGCTTATCAGTGACCGACTTTGCTTCTTCAATAGCAGCATTGATTGCATCAGCGTCATGACCATCCACGTTTGGAATAACATGCCAGTTGTAAGACTTGAAACGACCAGGTACACCTTTCTCCATCCAGTCACCGATGTGACCATCGATAGAGATATCATTGTCATCCCAGAAGGCAATCAGCTTGCCCAGACCCAGAGTACCAGCCAGAGCACAAGATTCGTGAGAAAGACCTTCCATCAAACATCCATCACCCATAAAAACATAAGTGTTGTGGTCAACGATGTCATGACCTGGTTTGTTGAATTGTGCAGCCAAAGTACGCTCAGCGATCGCCATACCTACAGCGTTGGTGATACCTTGCCCCAAAGGACCAGTAGTAGTCTCGATGCCATCGGCGTAACCATACTCAGGATGACCTGCAGTTTTGGAGTGCAACTGACGAAAGTCTTTGATGTCTTCTATGGTCAAACCAAAACCAGTCAGATGCAACAAAGAATAGATCAGCATGGAGCCATGACCATTTGATAATACGAAACGGTCTCGATCAGCCCACTTAGCGTTGCTGGGATTATATTTCATGTGGCTGTTCCACAGAACTTCGGCTATATCTGCCATACCCATTGGCGCACCAGGATGACCTGATTTTGCCTTCTGCACCGCATCCATGCTTAAAGCACGAATTGCATTGGCCAGTTCTTTACGAGATGCCATGTATCTCTCCTTATTAGTTACTAAGTTTAATTTTAACTTGGCAAGAAACGCGTATTCACGCCCCTTAAAAATTCGTTCGCAATTAAAGAATCCTATGCTTTTTATTACCGTTAATTGAAAGGATTCGAGTCGCAATTATTCGACTTTGCAATAAAAAAGGGGCGTATTTTCTCTCAGATACCGCATAACAGCAACTGTTAATTGAAACCCGCAACATAAAGCTTGCTCTATGGTCATGATTTTATTGAGTAGCTAAAAAACGTTGCTCACTTAAACATCTCTACACGAAGAGCAACTAACAAATTATTGGCGCTTTATTGGCCTAAAAACCACCAAGAAACGACCGTTTTTTATTCATCATCCTTCCATTTGATAGAACAGCCCATACTTGGAACCTGATCTGTAGGACCTTTCGCGGTCATTGCAACTTGTTTCATCGCTTCAAACAGATCTCGACGTACATTTTCTGACGCTGTTTGTTTTTTACTCTCATCTAGACGCCCACGATATTGCAATTTCAAATCAGCGTTATACCCAAAAAAATCTGGTGTACAAACCGCCCCATATGCTTTTGCAACTTCTTGAGTTTCATCTATCACATACGGGAAAGTAAAACCAAACTCATCAGAGATGTTTTTCATGTTTTCAAATGAATCCTCTTCATATAAAGATGGGTCATTAGACATAATCGCAATAGTGTTTACCCCATACTGTTCTTTCAATTCATTGGTATCTCTTACAATTCTCTCTCGAATAGATTTCACATAAGGGCAATGATTACATATGAACATAACTAATAGACCATTCTTCCCTTTGGCCGAAGCCAAATCCCACATCTTCCCATCAATACCTGGCAGGGAAAAATCCACCGCAGGAAGATTAAAATCACACACAGGTGTTTGTAAACTAACCATTCAATATCCTTTAATAATGTTAATAATGTTTTGCTCTATACAGATCGCTAAATTCAAGTAAAATACGATCGCCAATAATATTCGCAACAATACACTTAACACAAGGCTACATTTACAAAGGATAATAGAGGGAAGCAATGTTAAAAGACTATGTATTCACATCTGAATCAGTTTCAGAAGGACATCCAGATAAAGTTGCAGATCAAATTTCTGACGCTGTATTAGACGCCATTTTGGAGCAAGACCCAAAAGCTCGTGTTGCTTGCGAAACCCTGGTTAATACCGGAATGGTCATCCTTTCTGGTGAGATAACCACCAGTGCCTGGGTTGATATGCAGGACATCGCCCGCAATACAATAAAACGCATTGGTTATAATCACTCTGATATGGGTTTTGATTGGGAATCCTGTGCAGTTATCACATCAATCGATAAACAATCAGCTGACATTGCACAAGGTGTTGATGAATTTGACGATCATGAACAAGGTGCCGGTGACCAAGGTTTAATGTTTGGTTATGCCAGCAATGAAACTGATGTATTAATGCCTGCGCCAATCACATATGCTCATCGTTTAGTTAAACGCCAAGCTGAAGTTCGTAAAAATGGCGTATTATCATGGTTGCGTCCTGATGCAAAAAGTCAGGTTACTTTCCGCTATGAAAACAATCAGCCAGTCGGTATTGAAGCCGTTGTTCTTTCAACGCAGCACTCCCCAGAAATTAAACAAGCAGATTTGATCGAAGCGGTACGCGAAGAGATCATCAAGCCGGTTCTTCCTGAAGAGTGGTTAAGTAAGGAAACTAAATACTTTATCAACCCAACTGGGCGTTTCGTCATTGGCGGACCAGTTGGCGATTGCGGATTAACTGGTCGTAAAATTATTGTTGATACTTACGGTGGTATGGCTCGCCATGGTGGTGGTGCTTTTTCTGGTAAAGATCCATCAAAAGTCGATAGATCAGCAGCCTATGCTGGTCGCTATGTTGCAAAAAATATTGTTGCAGCTGAACTCGCTGACAAATGTGAAATCCAAATTTCTTATGCAATCGGCGTGTCTGAACCGACTTCTATTTCTATCGAAACATTCGGTACTGAGAAAATTGAACATTCAAGAATTATTGAATTAGTCCGAGAACATTTTGACCTACGAGCTAAGGGCTTGGTTAATATGCTCGATCTACTTAAACCAATTTACAGAAATACTGCAGCATACGGACACTTTGGCCGAGAAGAACCTGAATTTTCCTGGGAAAAAACAGACAAAGCCGACGCTCTTAAATCTGCCGCAGGATTATAAAACAGCCCTATATAATCGGGCGCACCTAACTTTTACGAGAAGCGTTGCAGCAGACACTCTGCCAGGCTCGAAAAAATTAGGCTTACTTAAATAGATACAACCGCGCTTATTAAATTCACGGAGAATAACCTTAATGAACGCTGTCGCTGAAAATGACTACAAAGTAGCTGACATGTCCCTGGCCGATTGGGGCCGCAAAGAAGTTTTAATTGCTGAAACTGAAATGCCTGGATTAATGGCATTGCGTGAAGAATACGCCGGCAAAAAACCTTTAGCGGGTGCACGCATCGCTGGCTGCCTTCACATGACTATCCAAACTGCTGTTTTAATGGAAACATTAGTAGATCTGGGTGCAGAAATTCGCTGGTCATCTTGCAATATCTTTTCAACTCAAGACCAGGCCGCAGCAGCCATGGCTCAAGCAGGAATTCCAACATTTGCCTGGAAAGGTGAAACGGAGGAAGAAGCTGAGTGGTGTATAGAGCAAACAATCATTGGCCCTAACGGCTGGCGGCCAAACATGATTCTTGATGATGGTGGAGATTTAACCATCATGATGCATGAAAAATTCCCAGAATTACTTAGCGATGTTAAAGGCCTTTCTGAAGAAACGACGACTGGTGTTCACCGTCTTTATGAAATGGTTCAAAAAGGCGAATTAAAAGTTCCTGCGATTAACGTCAATGACTCAGTAACAAAATCAAAATTTGATAATTTGTATGGCTGCCGTGAATCATTACTCGATGGAATCAAGCGTGCAACTGACGTAATGATAGCTGGTAAAACATGTGTAGTACTTGGTTACGGCGATGTAGGTAAAGGTTGCGCGCAAGCATTCCGCGGCATGGGAGCAACAGTATGGGTGACAGAAATTGATCCAATATGTGCACTACAAGCGGCAATGGAAGGCTATTGCGTTGTTGATATGGACGACGCTGCCAAAGCTGGCGATATTTTCGTAACTACAACAGGCAACGTCGATGTTATTACTCACGACCACATGGTTGCAATGAAAAATGAAGCTATTGTTTGTAACATTGGACATTTTGACTCTGAGATTGCTATCGCTTCAATTCGCAAATATGAGTGGGATAACATCAAACCTCAGGTGGATCATGTAACATTCCCTGATGGTAAAAAAATTACCGTATTAGCGGAAGGCCGACTAGTAAACCTTGGCTGCGCCACTGGTCATCCAAGCTTCGTCATGTCAGCATCTTTCACTAACCAGGTGATGGCTCAAATCGAGCTTTGGATCAATGCGGACAACTACGAAAATAAAGTTTATGTATTGCCAAAACACCTTGATGAAAAAGTTGCTCGCTTACATCTCAAGAAAATTGGTGCACAGATAACCACATTAACCAAGAAACAATCTGACTACCTAGGCATTCCTACTGAAGGCCCATACAAGCCAGAGCATTACCGTTATTAATATCTAGCCATACTTATTGCCCGTGTATTGAAAACATTCTATATACGGGCATTTTTTATTTAGACATATATCTTCTTCCCTCTTTACGAAGAAGATAGTAATAATGGTACGAATTCATGAACTCTCAAAAAGACTTTAAAAAAACCTATAGTATTGAGTTCTTCCCTCCCAAAACACCCAAAGGCGCTGAAAATCTTCGCAAAACTCGATTGGAACTCGCGAAGCTAAAACCCGCTTATATCTCAGTCACTTTTGGCGCTGGAGGTTCAACTCAAGATGGTACAATTGAAACAGTAACGGAAATTCAAGCGTCAGGAATTTCTGCAGCCCCCCACCTCTCCTGTATCGCTTCAACAAAGCGAGAAATATCCACTATTCTTGAGTTATATAAGTCTAGAGGTATAAGCCGCATTGTTGCACTAAGAGGTGATATGCCCTCGGGGATGCAAGCACCCAGTGAGCTTCGTTATGCAAACGAACTTGTTGAATTCATCCGGGAAGAAACGGGGAATCACTTTAAAATTGAAGTCGCTGCCTATCCAGAATTCCATCCTCAAGCAAAAAGTGCTTCAGATGATTTAAAGAACTTTAAGCGTAAAGTGGAAGCCGGGGCAGACAGTGCAATTACGCAATACTTTTTTAATCCTGATGCTTATTTCAGCTTTGTTGATAGCTGTGAAAAGATGGAGGTCAATATTCCAATCATTCCAGGCATCATGCCAATTACAAATCATAACCAATTGGTAAGATTCTCCGACATGTGTGGCGCTGAAATACCTCGTTGGATTAAAAAGCGGCTGGAAGATTTTGGTGATGACATTAATTCCATTCAGGCTTTTGGTATGGATGTAACCATTCAACTATGCGAAAAATTGTTATCTAATGGCGCTCCTGGAATTCACTTTTATTCCATGAACAAAGCAGAGCCTACCACGCAAATTTGGAATGCTTTAGGCTTGAAAAACTAATCAAAAAAAGGCGCTTTAATAAGCGCCTTTTTTTGCCTATTTCAGATGCAACTAAGGTGTTTGTACATCCCGAACCAACCTCAAATAGTTTTGAGTCGTATAATCCAACGACAATGCTTGACCGCTTAAAAAGTTAATCAATCGAATTGAAGTACCACCATAAGTTGGCGTGTTAGTCCAAAAGCTACCATCAGCAGAAAATCCACTTAATGGAAAAACAAATTCATTGATTGCAGGACTATAACATTGATGTTCAATTATTGAGGCTAGCTCTTTAATATTTGGCATTCGCCAATCAGAATAACCTAAATAGTCAGTTGAATTTGCTATGTCTACCGCTTTTAATGCTGCTTTCCAAGTAATTGTCGCATCAGATTCAAGTTCGCAATTCACTTTACCAACATCCCAACTTGAACCCCAGAAACAGCGCGCCCACATTAACCCAGTTTTATAGTCTTCAATAACCTCTACATCCTGACCAACTAAATTCAAGTTAGTAAATTGTGTGGATGGTGTGGTTGTCGACAAAGTGTCAAGACATGTCGATGCATGTAGAGCAGTGTAGCTGAACAAGAGGAATGTAACAGGTGCAATGAGTTTAAATTTTTTCATTAACAATTCCTCCTAAGGCAATACTGTTGGTTCAATTTTACTATCATTTACTAAGCGAATAGTATGACCAACAAATCTATTTTTTTCAGCCAAGCCTTCGACAAGACCTCTAAATTTTATTGTCCGAACCAAGTTGGGGTCTGGTGCATATGTTGTAGAAGACCAAGTTTGAGAAACGCCTAATGTGTCACCAGCAAAATAGTTGCCATCATATGCGACAGTGCTTGAGTTACTATAATCAATCAAAGTTCGCAATTCCTCGATCGTTGGTAGTCGCCAATCTGTTAAACCACAGAGTTGAGCTGCATTAATTTCCGCAACATAAAAAGATGTATTACAACTCGATAATGAATCCTCGGCACATTGATAATCACCAATTTGACCTGAGACACCACCGTTAGTTGAAAAATCTGGATCATACCAGTGAAAATCACGACTCGCTGCTCGCAAGCCAACATTTGAGTCGATTTTAACTTCCCAAATTAAGCCGGTATTATTATCTTTTACACAGTCCCAAGGAACGACTCTATTGCCTTCATCATCAACAAAAACAACTGCTGTAGTGGAACTTCCATCACTCATAAGTTTTGTATAGTTAAATCCACTTTTGCCAACATCTAAAGAATCAAGGCCATGACTGTGATCCATTTGCGCTTCAAAATCTTGCAATGCAGCTTCCACTGCCGCTACTTTTTCTTCCTCAGTGAGCGTATCATAATCTGGTATATCCACAGCAGGGTCGACAATACTTCGGCCAAACGCTGCCCTCGCCCCTGAATCGTTTAAAAGCACTTTTCTAATAGTTCCTTCCGGGTCGGTATCATCATCTATAATGGCAAAGCTCAAGGCACTACCATCATCAGTATTGGCATCGCTAACAGCGACTAGACTAAACTCCACTGACTCAGTGTTTTCACTTAATCCGTCATTAACCAACTGAAATTCTAAAATCTTATCTTTATCACCTGCAGAGATGGTTATATTAGCGCTGGCTGTTTCCAACTTTTCGTATATTTCATTACCTTCATCATCTTTTTTTAATTCTAGCAATATGTAGTCAATTAGATAAGCCGCAGTAATACCAACAACCTCTGAATTCGAATTTTCTACACTTCGAGAAATCCCTACAACAGTGTCAACGCCGCTTATTTTATCCAGAGAAATCCTAAAAGGAACTTTTAGGGGAACTTTATTTTCACCCTCTTCAACATCCCCTTCAGATAGTGATGTTGAGAGGGTATCATCAACTAACTCAATAGAGACGATTGGAGTTGGATCATCATTCACAATGGAAATGGTTCCGTTATCATCAATTATTTTTGCACCAGTTGACTTGGTTAACTCAACTAAAAATTGCTCTTTTGCTTCATATACTGTGTCATTAACAATTGAGACAGGTATGTATAAAGTATCATCTGTTCCGGAATTAAAAACTAATGTTCCTTGTGAACCAATAAAATCAGCGCCATCAGGATTATCTGCATCCCTTATTGTTGCTAGGGAAGAAGAGCCCGTTTCTTTGGAAGAGGTAACAGAATACTCAACAGTAACTTCCCCGCCACCCTCACGCTCGATTTTAACAGGAACTTGAAAGACAGTTATTTCATCATTTTCTTCAGTAATTGAAAAATCTTGCGCATATATCCCATGAGCCACCTCGGGTGTTTCATCGGGTTTTTTAGAGCAACCGAATACCCCGAAAAACAGAACGGAAACCAGGATAGAAATCAGAATATTTTTTTGCACACTGAACCTCTCTGCTATGTTAAGCGTTAATGCAACTCAACGTGTACAGTCATTTATTTATGTTATGACATCAATAATATAGCTCGGAAACTATACCACACTTAAAACTGACTGTGTATGATGCGTCCCAGCGATATCCATAATCTATCGATACATGAAGAAATTTGAAATTTTATTGTTATTAGTAGACTATATACACAACGGGATCAAACACCTATATTTAACTTTGAAATAAAGTGCAGGTTGTATGTAAGCCATTCCTGATTGACCATTAATTACTGTTCAAATATCGTCCATTTCCATGAATTATTTAGGCTTAACTCCATGAACAACTCATCTTTACTTAAGCGCGACTTGGCGGTGTTATGGCACCCCTGTACACAAATGAAAGACCATGAAACCTTACCATTAGTTCCAATTCATAGCGGCAAAGGTGTTTGGCTGAAAGACTATGAAGACAAAAAATACTTGGATGCAGTTAGCTCCTGGTGGGTAAATTTGTTTGGGCATTCCAATCCTAAAATTAGCAATGCAATAAAAAACCAAGTCGATACTTTGGAGCATGTGCTACTTGCAGGCTTTTCCCACGAACCTGCAATTTCACTTGCTGAAAAACTCATCGACATTAGCCCTCCGTCACTACAAAGATGTTTCTATGCCGACAATGGCTCATCTGCAGTGGAAGCTGCTTTAAAAATGAGTTATCACTATTGGCTCAACACGGGAAAAGAAAAAAAGACGAAATTCATAACGTTAAGTAACAGCTATCATGGCGAAACATTAGGTGCTCTGGCTGTTGGTGATGTGGCGTTGTATAAAAAAACTTACAAACCACTACTCATGGAATGCATTGTTGTTCCATCGCCTGATTGTTATGAGCGAGATGAAGGGCAAAGCTGGGAAGAGCATAGTGAGAAAATGTTCCAACAGATGGAAAAAGCCTTGGCCAAACATGCTGACGAAACCTGCGCAGTAATCATTGAACCGCTCATTCAGTGTGCAGGAAATATGCGCATGTATGATCCAATCTATATCAAACTGCTCAGAGAGGCCTGCGACAAATACAATGTTCATTTAATCGCCGATGAAATCGCAGTAGGTTTTGGTAGAACAGGCACCATGTTCGCTTGTGAGCAAGCGGATGTTTCACCTGATTATATGTGCTTATCTAAAGGCATAACAGGTGGTTATTTACCGCTTTCTGTAGTGCTTACTACTGACCAAATTTACCAGGCATTTTACGATGATTATGAAAACCTCACCGCATTTCTCCATTCACACAGTTACACCGGAAATCCGATCGCTTGCGCAGCAGCTCTCGCGACATTAGATATTTTTGAAAAAGAAAATATTATTGAGAAAAACAAATTTCTTGCAGAAAAACTGGGCAGCTCGGTTGCCGACCTGCAAGATCATCCAAACATCGGTGAAGTGCGGCAGACAGGAATGGTTGTCGCGATGGAAATGTGTAAAAACAAAAAGACTAAAGAGCCTTTTCCTTGGCAGGAGCGCCGAGGACTAAAAGTCTACTTGCATGGATTAGAAAACGGTGTGCTATTAAGGCCTTTAGGTAATGTTGTCTATTTTATGCCACCCTATGTCATCACAAACGATGAAATCGATTTAATGGCGAGTGTAGCAAAATCAGGCATCGAGATAGCAGTGAGGTAGTGCATCTGATCAAATCAGATACACCATAATAAACTAGTGAGCCACGCGTGTTTTTGCATCTCCGACACCTCGAGGATCAGAGGCGGCTGAAACAATATTTGTGCGCTTATCCCACAATATTGCCTGCATGTTGCCATACTTCCAGCGCGTTTGCTCAAGCTCATGCCCCATAGATTCCAGCTTTGCTTTTTCGTCTTTGCTTAACGCACCCTCTTCATACTGAATTTTATCGGGTAAATATTGGTGGTGATAACGAGGCAAGCTCACCCATGAATCAGGCGTATTACCTGCCATAAAATCCATCGCACCCAGCATAACCATAGTAATAATTCTGCTACCACCAGGGGTGCCTAATATCGCTAAGCCATCTTCAGTCTCTAAAAATGTTGGCGTCATACTTGAAAGCGGACGTTTATATGGTGCTATTGCATTAGCTTCTGCTCCGACTAAACCATAGGCATTTGGTACGCCGGGCTTGGTAGAGAAATCATCCATCTCGTCGTTAAGCAAAACACCAGTGCCTTGAGGTACAAAGCCAGATCCAAAAGGATAGTTAACCGTTACGGTTGCTGAGACTCGGTTACCTTCTTTATCTAGAATTGAAAAATGTGTGGTATGAAAACCCTCTTTGCTCGCTTCTATCCCAGGGAGGTTATTACTTTTGGTCGCTTTATCGCTACGAATACTTGCGCGCAATCCATCGGCATAAAGTTGATGCGTCAATTTTTCTACCGGGACTTTCACAAAATCAGGATCGCCCAAATAAATCGCTCTGTCGCGATAAGCACGTCTCATCGCTTCGACAATTAGATGTTTTCGTATTGTTCGATCATAAGAGTCAAGATCATAAGCCGAGAGTATATTAAACATTTCAACCAACGCTACACCGCCTGATGAAGGAGGTGGAGCTGAAGTGATTTTCACCCCTTTGTAGTTACCAATCAGTGGCGCACGTTCCACGATTTTATAGTTATCCAAATCTTCTTCAGACCAAATACCACCAGCAGATTTAACACCGCGGACGAGCTGTCGAGCAACTGGCCCTTTATAAAAACCATCATGGCCTTTGTTTGCAAGCGTTTCCAGAGTTACGGCTAAGTCCGGCTGTTTAATAACATAACCAACAGCGGGGACTTCACCGTCAGCAAGAAAAATCTTTTTACTATCGATTGAAGACAGCAACACCTTTTTTCGAAAATCCGCCATACGTTGATAATGCTCATCAACTTCAAAACCTTCTTTGGCATATCGGATAGAGGCAGCTAGCGTTTTTTCTAATGATAGGGTTCCGTATTTTTCAGACAGGTGTGCAATCGCGGCAGGCACACCCGGAATTCCAGCAGAAAGAGGTCCATCCATCGACAAGCCAGGAATCACATCGCCGTTTTTATCTAGATACATATCACGATGGCCGGCAGAAGGCATGGTTTCCCTGCCATCAATCATGGTTTGATAACCATCTTTTGCTCGGTGAATTAACCAGAATCCGCCACCACCCATGCCGGAGCTATAAGGTTCAACCACAGCCAAAGCAGCGGTTACGGCAACGGCAGCATCAAACGCGTTGCCACCTTGAGTGAGAATTTCCATTCCCGCCTGTGTTGCCAAAGGATGGGCCGATGCGACCGCTGAAGATTGTGGTGCTCGACCATCAAGTTTTTTTACTGGTGCAGCACATCCAAACAGCAACAGCACTGAAAGAAATAGGACGCTAATACGTTTCATTGGAATGTTCCCTCATAATAATGATTCCCCAGATACAAAAAAGGCCCGTTTCCGAGCCTCTTTTCTATACCCCTATAACCTTAAGCCGACTTACCAACTAATGTTTCATACTTGGCTTGTAACTGTTCTTGAGTTTCTACATGATCAGGATCTTTAGGAATACAGTCAACTGGGCAAACATCGACGCATTGTGGCGTGTCGTAGTGCCCTACACATTCAGTGCACAAATTAGGATCAATTTCATAAATTTCGTCCCCTTGTGAAATTGCAGAGTTCGGACACTCCGGCTCACAAACATCACAATTTATGCACTCATCAGTAATAAGCAATGCCATTTTTTAGTGGCTCCAAAAGCTATTACCTAGATCCTGCAAGTGATCTAGGTATCATTAACAACGGGTTTTCATTTTTTGTATAAAAAACCCACGACTCAATCCTTTGGGCGACATTTTACCGTAATCGACGCTGCAATTCAGCAACAACTTTGTCATGTACAAAACTGCTGACATCTCCACCCAGCGCAGCAATTTCACGCACTAGACTTGATGAAATATAAGCATATTTCTCTGCTGGTGTTAAAAATATGGTTTCTATTTTACTATCAAGTTTACGATTCATACCTGCAAGCTGGAACTCATAGTCAAAATCCGAAACCGCCCTCAATCCGCGCAAGATCACTTGGGCATTGTTTTCTTTCGCAAAATGGACCAGTAGGGAATCAAATCCGACGATCGACACATTATTCAAATCAGATGTCACCATTTCCGCCAAACCTACCCTTTCATCCAGGGAGAATAAGGGTTTTTTACTAGGATTTGCAGCTATAGCAACAATCACATGATTAAATAATTTCGAAGCACGATGAATTAGATCAGTATGTCCGTGAGTAACGGGATCAAAAGTACCAGGATAGACGGCAGTAACAGTCATTTATCACCCCTACAGAATCAAAAAGGGTATGTTAACCGAATAGCGATCAATTCACACGGATTTACCCAATAGATCATTTTTCAACCTAGGCGTCTGTCAGACATCTAGCCAATCTGAAAAAGCATGTACCGCACTTGCCCTGCTGTTTTTTCTTTTTTTAGTTGCCAATTTTTTGGCAAATCCTGCAAAGTTAATTGCTTTTCCATCTCAATATAAATCAGCGAATCCGACTTGAAAATATTTTCCGTCGACAATGCAGCTAATATTTTCGGCAAGAATTCTTTCTGAAACGGAGGGTCGAGAAAAACAATATCGTATTTACTGCTATCACCATGGCTTTGCAGAAAACTAAAAGCGTCGGCTTGAATGCAATGTACACTATCAGTTTTTAAAATTTCCGCATTAGATTTGATTTGCGATATTGCTTTTGGATGTTCATCAACAAAAGTAATTGAAGCCGCACCGCGAGAAAGCGCTTCAAATCCCAGTGCCCCACTACCAGCGAATAAATCGAGGCAATGAGCGCCAATAACATCGAACTGCAACCAATTAAACAAAGTTTCTCGGATACGATCAGAGGTTGGCCGTAAACTCTGAATAGCGGGGAAGTCTAATTTCCTTCCCCGCCATTCACCTCCAATGATTCGAAGTTGATTACTCTGCTTTTGCTTGAGCTTTGCTCGTATCACCCACAATCACCGTCACTAATTTATCGGGATTTACCCTGCGCTGAAATGCATCTTTCACCTGTGCAAGCGTTACTGCTTCAACGTTGGAAATAAACGTTTCCAGGTAATCCAAAGGCTGATTATAAAATCCAATAGACGCTAGATTTTCAACCATGCTTTTATTGCTTGCGATTCGTAACGCAAAACCACCGACAAGATTCTTTTTCGCTGCAATCAAATCTTTTTCCGAGGGGCCATTTTTCACAAAATCAGCGACAACATCATGCAGCACCTTCAATGCCGCATCTGCGGACTCGTTTTTAGTCTGCAGGCCTAGTAAGAATGGACCTTGTTGTCGCATAGGAATGAAGTAACTGTAAGAACTGTATGCTAATCCACGTTTTTCTCGAATTTCATCGAAAAGCTTGGACACCATGCCACTTCCACCCAGTACATGATTACCTACATAAAGAGGAAAATAGTCTGCATCACCGCGCTTAATTCCTGGCTGACCAACCATGATGTGACTTTGGGAAGATGGAAAAGCGATCTCAATCTTATCAGCTTTATCGAGTTTATTTACTTCAGGAATAGCCTCGGCAATACTACCTACAGATAGATCTGCAACAACATCATTTACCAACTTTTCTGCCTGTTCACGATCCAATGCACCAACCAGGGCAATGACTGCATTTTTGGCAACAAAATATTGTTGATAGAATGCTTTTAGATCGGCAATTGTCATCGCCTGAACGGTCTCTATTTCACCTGTAGTTTCACTCGCATAGGGATGATCACCATATAAAGCAGAGTAAAATACTTTATCAGAAATAGCATCGGGGGATTGCTTTTGCCTTTCCAAACCAATGAGCAGACGCTTTCTCTCACGCTCGAAGGCATCTTTAGGAAATGTTGGATTTGTTAAAACCGTAGTGAAAGTTGTTAACGCAGTTTTTAAAAGTTTTTCATCCGTTAAACTGCGCAAACTCATGACAGACATATCACGATGTGAGCTGTTACTAAACACAGCACCCACGCCATCAAACCTTGCTGCAATTTCTCCTGAATCCCAATTGCCGGCACCTTCAGCTAACATTCCGTTAGTCATCAGCGCGACGCCTTTCTTATCACCATCACGTGCAGCACCGGCATCAAAAACAATACGCAAATCCATCATCGGTAACTCAGGTGCAGGATAAAAATAAACGCGTACGCCATTATCTGTCACCCAGTGTTGAATCTTTTCACCAGCTTGTGAAGTGAACGAAACGAATGCAAGAACTAAAAAAAGAAATTTAACCACCGTGACGCCCTCCTGCACTTCTTACTCGTGGTTTGCTGGAATCGAGCGGTTGTGGATCGAGCACCGCCACCGTCAAATTATCATCAATTAAGTACTTCTTAGCCACGGCTTGTATTTGCTCTTTAGTTACGCTGTTAATGTTATTGATATATTGATCAGCCAATTTCCAACTCATATTAGTTGTCTCCAAACGACCAATAGACATTGCTTGGTAGAATATTGAATCCTTCTCATAAACTTTTCCAGCGACAACTTGCGCTTTTACACGTTCCAGCTCCACATCTGACACAATTTCAGATTGAATAATTTTAATCTGCTCACGTACCGCTTGCTCCAAATTGTCAACGGTATGACCTTGCGATGGTGTACCGCTAAACATGAACAATTCACGCCCTGGCGTAAACGCATCATAACCAGAACCGATACTTGCTGCGACTTGTTGTTCACGCACTAGGCTTGTTTCCAGCCTGGCACTAATACCACCATCCAGCACACCCACTAACACTTCTAGCGCATAAGGCTCCCAATCTTCATTACTGTCACCCAATGATGCGGCTTGGTAGCCCATTATCATATAGGGAACTTGTGCGGGTGCTTTTACTGTTAGTCGACGAAGTCCTTTCTGCTGAATCTCTTTTCTGGGTTTTATCTCGGGGAGTGGTGCGGCATTTAATGGACCAAAATGCTCCTCCGCCAATGCAAAAACTTCATCAGCTTGAACGTCACCAACAACAACGACCGTTGCGTTATTTGGGCGATACCATGCGTCATACCATTTTTTTAGATCGTGAACATTCATATTCTCTAGATCATTCATCCAACCAATCACTGGTGCATGGTATGGGCTATTCACATAAGCAGCCGCGCTAAATTGTTCGTAAGTCAGCGATTGAGGATTGTCCTCTGTGCGCATGCGACGCTCTTCCATCACCACTTGAATCTCTTTTTTAAACTCTTCTTCCAGAAAAATAATATTGCGCATTCGGTCTGCTTCAAGCTCGAAGCTTACAGGCAAACGGCGCTTTTCCATTTGCTGGAAATAAGCCGTGTAGTCTCTCCCGGTAAAGGCGTTTTCTCTTCCGCCATTTTCAGCAATGATTTTTGAAAACTGATTAGGCGCGAGCTTTTCTGTCCCCTTGAACATCATGTGCTCTAACACATGAGATAAACCCGTTACCCCGCTATGCTCTGAACTACTTCCAACTTTGTACCAAACTTGGGAGACCATCACCGGTGCTCGATGATCCTCTTTCACAATAACCTTTAAGCCATTGCTGAGTGTTTTTTCATAAACGTTGAAATCAGCATAACGTTTGATCGGTTTAGACATATCAGGCATCGATGGCGTTGTTGCACATCCTGATAAGGCAAATAATCCCAGACTAGCCAGGAATAAAAGTTTTTTCATTGAATCACACCTATTTCAAATAAACTCTAAAAGGGTTAAAAGTAGTTGTCCAAGTTATATAATTCTTCAGATTGTGTCAGAGTTGCTCAAGGACTAATTAAGTCGTGCATCGTGCAAATCTGGGGCAAGCTAAATAGCTACTAAGTTTCAAAGCGTTAAGATACAGCAACAGAGAGACTATTCAAGACTCTTCCACACAATCTGGATTGTTTGTCGTAATAAATGATACGATTCACCACGTTTCACTAAAGTGTGTCTCTTTTTAATACAGACATGCCTTATACATACCAGCTATAGACAGGAAGCAGTAACAATATGTTCGGTTTTGGAAAAAATAAAAAATCAGATGATGAGAACAATGAGAAAAAAGGGTTTTTTTCTCGCTTAAAAAATGGGCTATCCCGGACACGCTCCAGCTTTACTAAAAGCCTGACCAATCTCGTTCTTGGTCGGAAAACCATCGATGATGAATTATTAGAAGAGATTGAAACACTGCTTCTCACTTCAGACGTGGGGATGGAAGCAACACAACAGATTATCTCAGACCTTACTGCGAGGTTAGAGCGGCAACAGCTTAACGATGACAATGCATTATTCGACGCATTAAAAGAAGATATGATGCTAATTCTGCAACCCAGTAATCAGCCATTGATTATAAATGAACAGAAAAAACCTTACGTCATTTTAATGGTCGGCATTAACGGTGTTGGAAAAACAACCACTATTGGCAAGCTGGCGCAAAAATACAAACAAGATGGAAAATCAGTCATGCTGGCCGCCGGAGATACTTTTCGTGCAGCGGCTGTTGAGCAATTACAAAGCTGGGGGAAAAGAAATGATGTGCCCGTTATCGCTCAGCATAGCGGTGCTGATTCAGCAGCGGTTATTTTCGATGCACTCGAAGCGGCGAAAGCCAGAAATGTAGATGTGCTAATTGCTGACACTGCAGGTCGATTACACACACAAAATAATCTAATGGAAGAGTTGAAGAAAATTAAGCGTGTTATGAGCAAGCTGGATGAAGAAGCGCCTCACGAAGTCATGTTAGTTGTAGATGCGGGTACTGGCCAAAATGCACTTGCTCAAGCCAGTCAATTTAACGAAGCGGTGGAAGTTACCGGTATCACACTGACAAAACTTGATGGAACAGCAAAAGGTGGGATTATGTTCGCCATTGCTAAAAACCTTGGCATTCCCATTCGTTTTATTGGCATTGGTGAAAACATCGACGATTTGCGTCAATTTGATGCCGAAGAATTCGTTACAGCCCTGCTCTCCCGCGAGAGTGAGGACTAACTTCCTAACGTACTATGATCAAACTGCAGAAAGTACGGAAACGTTATTTCGATAATCACGCAGCATTAAGAGGCATTGATTTAGAGATAAAAGCCGAAGAGATGGTGTTTTTGACGGGTCACTCCGGTGCGGGCAAAAGCACACTACTGCGGCTGATAGCCCTACTTGAGCGCCCATCGGCAGGAAAAGTAATATTTGATGGAGTTGACCTAGCCACATTAGCACCCAATAAAATCCCACAACACAGAAGACGTGTTGGTGTCATCTTCCAAAATCCTACACTGCTTTATGATCGATCTGTTTACGAAAATATTGCACTTCCACTGCAAGTAAATGGTTACACACCTACAGAAATTCAAAGCCGGGTACAAGCCTCACTGGATTTGGTTGGACTATTAAAAAAAGCAAATAAAAATCCTGTTATCCTCTCAGGTGGAGAGCAACAACGAGTCGGGATAGCCAGAGCTATTGTGACACGCCCTGATGTTATATTGGCAGATGAACCCACTGGAAATCTGGATCCAGAGCTATCCAGAGATATCATGAATTTATTTAGGCGCTTAAATCAGGTAGGTATAACTTTGCTTATTGCTACTCACGACCTTGAGTTGATCAAGTCCTTTGATTTCAAGCAAGTTGAGCTGAAAAATGGCTTAGTTTATTCACCAGATAACGCTTCACCTGCTGGAGTAGTCATCTAGTGATATCGAAAAAAACCCGCGGCGCTACACAAAAGCCGCCTACAGATTCCTCTCAAAAACCGAGAGAACCGTATAAAGTAGAAAAGAGTAAAATAGAAAAAAAGAAGACTACCGCAGCAGCAACAAATCCTGCGGAGCGATCGAGACTAAGAATTTGGCTCTCACATCACAAGTTAGCACTTACAAATGCTATTAACCGCATAAAGAAATCCCCAATTCCTACTCTACTCACCATACTTGTTGTGGGTGTCGCTTTAGCGCTTCCTGCTTCGTTGCAAGTTATCATCAAAAACGTTGAACCTAGCCAAACGGCATTAAGCGAACAAGCGCAAATAACGCTATTTCTTAAAATTGATAGCAAACCCGTTTCAATAGATGCTTTTGTAGACGAGTTAAAAACTCGCCAACACATAGCAGACGTACAATATATCCCCGCATCAACCGCCTGGGAGGAGTTTCAACACACCACAGGATTAAGTGGATCATCATCATTGCTGGAAAAGAATCCGCTCCCACACACTGTCATCATTCGACCTAGTACCGAAATTATGGACGCTGACCGCATTGAAAGTCTGCGCAATGAATTACAGGCTTTACCGTTAGTGGATCTTGCAAAAATAGATATCCTTTGGGTAGAACGCCTCTATGCTATTATCGATTTCGTAAAGCTCACTTCCATCAGCATTTCTATCTTCTTGATTTTCACTGTATTGATTGTCATTGGTAATACCATAAAAATGCTTGGCCAAAATTTCCATGATGAAATCATCGTCAGTAAATTGGTGGGAGCAAGTGATGGCTATGTCCGCAGACCGTTCCTTTACAGCGGTGTGCTCTATGGCTTTGCAGGTTCCTGCTGCGCTATCCTGTTCGTTTTTATTGGTGTTTTACTACTTACTCCACAGCTTGATCAAATTGCAGCTCTCTTTCAAACAAAGATAGATATTACTATTCTTAGCATGAGTGACATTCTATCTTTGTTATTTATTGGAATAATTCTCGGACTTGGCGGGGCTTGGATATCAGCTAACCGCCTTATTAACAAAATGGCAGTCTAAGCTAACGAAAAATAACCAATTTTTTCAATGATATAGCTCATATTCAATAATTAAAGATTTTGCGAACCAACCCGATTATTAGCACTCTAATCCTTTGAGTGCTAAATATTGGCAGACTGGCGTAGAGAGTGCTAATATGTAGTCAGCATGACTTTTTAAAGATGCATATATGGAGGCCCAATTAGTGACATCGAATATAAACGCATTGGATTTGGCAGTACCTCAAGGCAACATTGAGAGCTTTATTCATTATGTGAAACAAATTCCAGTACTCAGCGTAGAGGAAGAGCGAGAGTTAGCTTATCGGCTACAAAATGAGCATGATCTGGATGCTGCACGTCAGCTTGTTATTTCGCATATGCGCTTTGTAGTACATGTAGCTCGCGGATATTCCGGCTACGGCTTACCTCAAGCAGACTTAATTCAAGAAGGCAATATAGGCTTGATGAAAGCGGTTAAGCGCTTCGACCCAAGCAAAGAAGTTCGTCTTGTCTCTTTTGCGGTTCACTGGATCAAAGCTGAAATCCACGAATTTATATTGAAGAATTGGAAGATCGTCAAAATTGCGACAACCAAATCTCAGCGTAAACTTTTCTTCAACCTGAGAAAGTCTAAAAAGCGCTTAGGCTGGTTTACTCAGGAAGAAGTAGAAGCAGTAGCTAGAGACCTTGATGTTTCTGAAAGCACAGTTCGTGAAATGGAATCTCGCTTGGGCAATATAGATGCTTCGTTTGACGGATATGGCGACCAAGATGACGATTCATCTGATTATTTAGCGCCATCGTCCTACATTGTAGCCAATGACTCAGATCCTGCATTGCTGATAGAGTCCACTAATTGGAACGAACAAAGCAACAACAACCTAAATGACGCACTTGCTGACCTGGATGATAGAAGCCGCGACATTCTTAACAAGCGTTGGTTGTCTGAAAGCAAATCAACACTTCAAGAATTGGCTGCGCAGTACAACGTGTCTGCAGAGCGTGTTCGTCAACTTGAAAAGAATGCGATGAAAAAACTTAAAGCAACACTTGCTGCTTAAAAAATAACTTTATTATTCGTAAAAGCCTCAACTAGACTCTAGTTGGGGCTTTTTTTATTTTCCTAGAAAAGGCCGTTGAGAATGAAAAGGCAAATCTAAAGCCCTAGTAATAAATTCCACAAATGGAGAAGCCGCTTTAAAGGTTTTATTCACCTCTGATATAAACTCTGGCTTCAAAACCATATCAGGATCAACTGAGCGCATAACAAAAAAACTCTTGCGTTTTAAATCATCGATAAAACGATGTTCAGCGTCAAACCCTCTCGGCGGACGTTTTAAACCATCCCCCGAAATACCATCAAAATACTTAAGCAAAGTTTTGTTCTTTTTGATCTTGTCCCACTGCTTATCTTTCTCCACGATGGCAGTTCGGATTTTAAACAATACATCATTGGGCGGCATCCAAACACCTGCGCCAAAAAAAACTTCATTAGGCTCTAAGTGAACATAATAACCCGGCGCATGTGCATCCTTTCCTGCAGAATGCCGAAACTGACAACCTACATTTTCTTTATACGGGCGTTTGTCTTTTGAAAACCGACAATCTCGATAAATGCGAAACATGGAGCCACCATTCCGTCGCGGATCTGCAACAAAACAATCCGCATACTTATCAAGTTTTTCGCCCATCGACATTATAAATTCCACCATAGGCTCAGCAATATTGCTGACATAGCGTGGTTTATTTTCGCTAAACCACTCACGATTATTATTTTTCGAAAGCTCGGTAAGAAACTGAAAAAGTTCAGGTGGAAAGCCTGAAAAGGATGAAGTCATTGATATCTCCCATGTATTTTATATTTTATTTGCGGGCACTGAAAAAAGGCTAAAATTTAGAAGAAAAATCTGACGCACGAAGTATTAGTATATAGTCAACCAACTTCTCAATGGCTTCAGATGATACACGCTTCTCTAATGGAGCCATTCCCTCGCCTCCCTTCCAGGTATACCAATTACCTTTACTCCCTTTTTTAACACGTTCAATCAATAATGCTCGTGCGTCTTCTGTTGGTGCATCTTTATAACGTTCCGCTATATCCATCCATGATGGCCCAATAACAGTGCCATTAGTGCGATGGCATTCAATACAACCATGGGCTTGTCCTAATTTAAATAACTCTGTTTTTGCGTTATTCAAAACAGGCGAGCTTGCCTGTTGCTCACAACCTGCGAACAGTCCAACGAATAAGCTTACTATCAATACCGAACTGTATTTAATACTCATATTAAAACCTTCTTGCATAACAAAGAAGCAATATAGCGCTTCTTTTTAATAAATCACCTACAGCTTTGGAATAATTTACACCGCATTTAATGAAAGTGATTACAAATTTATTATCAACTTCACTAACACGACACCAAACTAGCCCTCCCCAAACCAATAAATATTATAAATTAATATGCCAGGTTGGGATAACCCAAACGTCCCTAATCGATGTGCATAGAGAAACTTTCTTACAAAACTAAACTCTCATACTATATTCTTGGCCGAACTTTAGTAATCTCTGATTATATCTTTGCCGCTATGATTATATCTTTGCCGCAAATAGATACATAAATAATTTATGAATAGCAGTTGATCCATGAAGCATGCCTCCCGAGGGCACTTGATTAAGGGTGTAATACAGCTTCTTTCTTATAGTATTCTGGCGTGTAAATTGCTGAGATAATCGTATGTATTTAGAATAGCCTGGAAATCTATCGGACTTGAGAATTCGCCGCCAAACAACTTCAGTATTACACTGAAATAATATCCATTGGTCGATTCTCCCAGGAAATAATTAATGCCGCCCCTAGGAGCAAAAATGGATCTTTTGCAGGACCCCAGATATAAAGACACACCTGTCTATCTATTTTTTGAAAAATATATCATGGATGTTATAGGTGAACTACCTGACGATAAAATTGAGATACTGAAAAATATCAATTTGCAACACGTCTTTGGCACAAAATCCAGTGCTTGGAAGGATGTTGTCACAGAAGTCTTACACTTATCTTCCACAATAAATATTGCAGTTCTTGAGCAATGGTACAAACAAAAAGAAGCTGCAATTTTACATAACACTCAAATTGATCCAACTCAATTTAGCAGAGATTTTGTCGATCAATATTTTGATGAAAATAATTCATTAGACCAGTGGACAGAAGAAACACTAGCGGATGCAAAAAGATTTATTTACGAAAATCGAAATCTCGAAAAAGTTTAATCATTTTTCCGAACTGTAGAAAAAAAACAGAACCCCCATACCTCTTTCGCTGTTTTTTTTAATGACTAAAGCCCCCGATTTCCCTGAATACAGCGCACAACATCAGTAACACCTGGTTCAGTCATACTCGTCAAATTTGTACAATCAACATCATTAAAAGTATTGACGGTAATTCTCTTACCATTATCACGAAACATAATTCCTGATCGATCATTCATTTCAACAACAAAACCTGCATCTATAAATGCGACGACTTCTGTTACCAAAGGAAAGCCGCTTTTATTAGCAATAGCGATAGCATATGCTGAACGTACTTTATCAATTGAAGCATCAAGAGACGGTTGCTGAACTTCAGATTGAGATTGCATAGATACCTGAGGCAAAGCTACAACAGATACGATAGCGAGAACCACAGCTATCATAGCGATTTCCACAACAGATAAGCCCACTTTTTTATTAACCATGATACCTCCCTATTTGAAGAGATACCTAAGTTATCGAAATTATGAGAAATTAAGCCCAGACAATAATTGAGACGATTGTCACAGATACATATCAACTAGGAACTTAATGTTTTACCGGCTGCCGTATTTATACCAATCCAAAACGAAATCCCTACACTTTACTAATGATTGATAATAAATCCTTTGAGAGTGACGTTGCTTGCTGGAGAAGTGATTCCGAACTCCTCAGCTACCGACGCCTACTGCGACACAACTTATCTCAATTTCGGGACCAAGACTATTGGTCTCACCTTGATGCATAATTTGAATGATACCATCAATAATTCTAGAAAAAGCAGCTCAAAACTTTTCGAATCTTATCAATCGATTTTAAAGTGCTTTGTAATACGCGAATTAACTGGGTGTTGAGTATTGAATGAAGAGACCTACTACTGATACGCAGTTACACTGCAGCCTGAGAGAAACAAAAAAATATTTCTTCGCTTCCGAAATATCTAATCAAGAAACCGAGTGAGATCCAACTCGGTTTCCATTAAATATCCAATTTGGAATCCCTTTACTTAGACACTGTATTTATAGATTCCTGATCACTTGTCCAAATAAGTTTTACTTTGTTTGAAGAACTTGGTAAGAAATATACATCTTCAATAATTGCTGCGTCTCTACTCGCTTCAACTAATTGCGATACCTCACCTGAAGACACATTATAATCTAAACTAAAAAGTTGATGGCCAGACTCTGCATGTGATGCACTCCAGCCACGCCAGACAACACTGAACTTATCTTTTTCAACAGCAGCAATCTTTGGCTTCAGAAAAGAAAAACGCTCGTCACTCGCCAATTGTTGGGCACCTTGCCAATCAGTTTTGAAGACATTCTCCCAGATAGTTTCACGCTGGCTGTTATTCCATTTGGAACTATCATCAGCAGTAAAATCATACGGTGTGTCTTGTGACCAGGCAACCATAACTGTGCCACTGGAATCTATCGCTATACTTGGTTGTTTGTTGTTTTCATAACTACCATCTTCAGCGCTATTATGTACACTTATTGGTGGCAACCATGTTTCAGCATCTACTGCTATATCAATTTGGCGTACATTGATTTTAGCGTTTGTTGCTATGGAATTAACGAAACTCTCCACACCATCAATATTTGATCGGGTAACATATGCGTCATTTTGTTCCCAGACAAGCCAAACAGAATTCACATTATTAGTTACCATTTCAAACTCCCCAACTTCACCTTTTTCACTAATTAATGTTGGGGAGGCCTGCCAACCATCTGCGTTAAACCAATTTGCGTAGAGGTTTGTTTGTGTCCCATCACAAATAGTGGCAGTTACAGCACATAGATCCCCTTCTCCATCCTGCTCCACATACGTTGCTTTTGCGGATTCATTGACGCCAGACCAAACAGCAACAACACTGGCGTTATCAAGCATAACAACCTTTACAGAATCTGCTGATGTTGAACTATCACTCAACAATGCAGAGCTCGACCAAGCGCCTACAGTTTTATCATACGATGCTTGATAAACATGAGTGCTGTTCGAAGAATCAGAATTTCGAGCAATCCATAACAACTGAATGTTGCCATTTGCATCCAAACTCAAAGCAAAATCTTTCAATGCAGGTTTCTCACTATCTGATGAGAGAGAAAGTTTTTCAGCAGTTGTCCAGGTAGTATTCGATGCAGAGTATTGAGCAGTATAAATATCGTACTCATCGCCAGCATCTCCTGCAGCGTCAGGATCTAAACTTTCTCTCACCTGAACCCAAGCGACTACTGCATTACCTGAAGAACTAGCGGTGGAAGAAATATGCGCGTTTGGTAGAGAAGACACATTATCCGTGACGGTTACTTGTTCGTCATTTGAATCAAATCTACTCCCTTTTTGAGTTTTTTTCCAAAATCCGCTTTGAAGTGTTATAGATTCCAACCAGGAACCACGACTTGAAGAATAAACGCGTGCTTTTACACTTAACTTGCTATAAATATCAACGTGGATGTGCGCTTCATGATTCCCATAGTCGGCAACTTTTGCATCAGTCCGATGTGTCAGATTGGTACTATCGTAAGCTTCGAACACTTCTGGATCTGGATCCATATCTCGGTCAGCCGAAATTGCTGCATCTTCAGAATAAGGTATCGACGCATCGTGAGCATCAGTCAATTCTTGATCAATTCGTACTTGTTCTTCCGTCTCTTCCCAAACGAGAACAATATCACCTTTATCATTCGAGGAAACCTTACTTGATGTGATATTGCTGCCCGAAAGCACCTTGCTTGGCGAGGACCAAGGGTTATCATCATCATTTTTTGAACATGCTTGTAGGAAGCTCAAACCAGCGATACAGCAAATACTCAAAAAAATCTGTCTTTTCATGGATACCCACACTTAGTTATTCTTGGATGACTCCTGGAGGCTGTCCTGTCCGAAAATAGGAGCTGACTGTTTTTTGCTCCTATTTACGGAAAGTCTCGTTAGCAAAGTATCAAATTTACTGCATCTGTGCCAGTCTCTAATTCCCGCTAAAATTAATCAATCCAGACTACTTAAGTAACTAAGTTGGATGCACGTTCCCATACATACTAATAATTGACTGGCATTGCACAAAAAACACCCAGCTACTCAAATTTACGTATCACGAATTAGCTTTACCTTTGAATTTTTTGTAGCAACTAATAACACCTATTCTGCAATTTGGCAGATTACTCCATCACATTTTGAAATGTATATTAGGAAAAAATCTCAAATTTGTGATTTTGAATATAAATTAATAGCATACTAAATCGCTAAACAATTATAGGGCGTTTCAATGTTAATATGTGTTAAGTAGAGACATACCCCTGTCGTTAAAAATGAAAATAGAGAGTTTCGGCATACTGATCAAATATAATAGATTCAGTATATCAACATCTATAAACTGGAATGAAAAATGTGAAAATTGTTATTCAAAATACCAAACTACGACAACGATTGTTCACATCAACTAAAAGAATATCATGAATAATTCACACGCAGAAAATATAGAAACGCCAAATGTTGTTGCAATAAACGCTGATTTTCAGAGTTTTAAATTTTTTATGGATTGGTCCAACAAGCTTCAATTTACTGACGGCTTTGCTGATCTTCAAAAAATTGCACTAGAAGCCGTTCAACAAAAAACTTCTTATAATCATTCATGGATAATGGTAACCGATCCTGAAAATAACAATGAAGCTTACATAATTTCCATCGCTGGAGATACCAAAGATTCGATACTTGAAAGCTGCCCTCGAGTTACCATGAGTTCAGACGCCATGCTATTAGAAATTAAGGAGTCTCACCAGCCTGTCGTCGTTGAAGATGCAAGAACGGATGTGAGAACCAATAAAGAGATTGTTAAAGCAGTTGGAAATATTACAATAGTAAATATCCCCATTGTATTAACGGGAGAACTGGTAGGCATGCTTGGAGCTGGTTCATTCGGAGATGAAGGTGTAATTCCGCCCAGCCAGGAAGATATAGATTTTTTAGTGTTGCTCAGCAATTATATTGGCCCAGTCATCGTAAGAATACTTGAACAAGAGAAACAAACACGATATCAAGCAGCTCTAGAAAAGGCAAAACAAGAAGCAGAGCTCGGTAATCAATTGAAAACAGAATTCATAGAAAACGTAACACACGAACTAAGGACTCCGTTACATGCGATTAACGGTTTTGTTCAACTGCTCGAGCTGGAAAGTGAGAATTTTTCTTCCGATCAACACAACTATTTAGACGATATCAACAAAGCCAATACGCGACTATTGTCTCTTGTTGATAATGTACTTGACTTTGCAAGTTCAGAATCTGGGAATTTAAATATCGATCGTTCAGATGTAGATATAATTGAATTAGTTCACGAATCAATTAAGGAGCACCGAGACTCTATACAACAGAAAAATATTTCCATTACTGAAAATTTTGAAGGCCTTATCAATACAAACATCACTTCAGACAAAAAACGCTTAAAACAAATCATAGATAATCTATTAAGCAATGCTATCGTTTTTAATCGTCAAAACGGTACTATTCTAATAAGCGCTGAAACAGAGCCAGACAACTCCATAAAAATTGCTATAAAAGACAGTGGAATTGGTATTCCTAAAGAAAAATTTAATACACTCTTTTCGCCATTTGCCAGAATTAATAAAAATGCCGATACTTTAGGTGCAGGAATCAGCTTAGTAGTAAGCAAACAACTCACAGAGCTATTGGGTGGAGAGCTAAAATATGAGTCAACAGAGAATGTTGGTTCCGATTTTTGGTTGGAATTCCCTTCAAACAACAAAAATTAAATATACTCATTGCAAACTATAATATTGCAGTAAGGAGTGTTCAAATCAGTTCCAACGCCTTTTTTCTACACCTTCATAGGCAATTCTACTACAGCGTAAAGGCAAGAAAGTGCCCTCAGGTTTGTCAAAAGTATCTATCATGCAGGGAAACATTCCGGCGGTAAAACAGAGAGTCATAAAATAGTAATGTTGCCGACTAGTCAATCCTTGGTCTGCTGATAAACCAGCA
>CALZJE010000022.1:0-42808 GCA_945787715.1 uncultured Ectothiorhodospiraceae bacterium
TTTATTTTCTATTAATTTATTAACTGGAGTTTTAATGAGTCACTCAAACGGTAACTATGGCATTCACTGTAACTCATGTCACTATGAAGGGCCTGGAAAAACAAACAGTTCTACAGCTTTTATCATCTTCATGGTCATTCTTTGTGCATCCGCCTACTTTTTACCATTTATCATTGTTGCGCTTGTATATATGGGATGGCTTATTGCTCGTCCAGTCAAGTATAAGTGCCCAAAATGTAACTCAGAAAACTGTATCCCATTAACGGAAGAACAAGCAATCGCACTTTCTGAGACACAAAAAACGCCCAATATTGATGAATCGGTAAAATAGCAGACATTGATCGTATTTTAATCTAGCTAATAAATTTACCTTAATTTTTTACAAAGGTATTGACGAATCATTACCACTGATGTGGAATGTGAACTTAATCTGGAAAACCCAAACAATCTGGTTTTCATATCTGTAGGCCAACGAATTACGCTTGAGGGAGGCTAATCGTGAACTCTAAACTTACTGCAATCTTTCTAATTGTTATCGCAACCACTTTTTTTAGCAGTCAAATTTTTGCTGCAAAAGTGAACTTAAATGGCGCAAACTGGCTCGGTCATTTAAAGCTCGATAAATCACAACTAAATTCAATTAAAACGGCATTTGAAAAGGCATTGAATGCGCCAATCGATGCTGAACAACAATGCGGTGAAGTTCGCTCAGATTGTATTGTTCGTGCAGCTCGCGAATGGAAAGTCGAAGGTGATACGTACCGTGAAATGGTGATCAATATTCACACTATCGGCCACGCTTCGCGCGCTGTTGGTCAAAGCAAAGGAAAATGGCCCGCTGTTGCTGCAAACTAAAGCTCAGGTAAAATAAGGTTACTCGCGAGCAGATTTACATGTGTTTTATAAACTACTCTTGTGGCTTTGTAGAGAATCAGAAAAAGGATAAAACTCTATAAACGGGAGGGGGGTCGCAAGCGCATTCTGAAACAATTGAATGTAAGCTGCTCGCTTTTACCTTGCAAATCTATACTCACTTCTCAAGTTCCAGTTAAGTATGCCATTAAAAAAGTAGGAAGTAGGTGAATTTTCTAAAACATTAAAGGTAATTTACCGTATACTACGTGTATATAAAGTATATGCAAATTATGCGTGGCCAGTGAATTAACTCTCTTGCCACAAAACACGAATTACCCATGAAGTTAAAACAATGCCCGATACACCAATAAGCAATTTAAACGTCGAATCTCAAGATCTTCTTCCAACACCTGCACAAATTAAAATCGATCTTCCTTTAGCGAACGATGTTGAAAATACCGTCCTTGAAGGTCGGCATACTGTCCAAAACATACTCGACCACAAAGATCATAGACTTTTTATCGTTGTTGGCCCATGCTCAATTCACGATACTGAAGCAGCCATTGAGTACGCCAAAAAATTAAAAGTGCTCGCCGATGAATTAAAGGATACGCTATACATAGTTATGCGTGTCTATTTCGAAAAGCCCAGAACAACCGTAGGCTGGAAAGGATTGATAAATGATCCAAAAATGGATGACTCGTTCCATATCGAACAAGGACTTCACACTGCCAGGCAACTACTGATTGATTTGGCCAATCTCGGACTACCAACGGCAACGGAAGCACTCGATCCAATCTCACCGCAATATATATCTGACTTGATAACATGGACAGCAATTGGCGCACGTACTACTGAATCTCAGACTCACCGAGAAATGGCCAGTGGATTATCTACACCGATTGGATTTAAAAACGGGACTGATGGTAGTTTGGATGTCGCGATAAATGCCTTACACTCAGCTGCTGAAAAACACCACTTCCTGGGAATAAATCAACAAGGCCAATGTGCCGTATTTCATACTCGTGGTAATCAATATGGCCACGTTGTTCTACGTGGTGGTGGTGGAAATACCAATTATAGTGCTGCCGACATTCAACAATGCGAAGAACAGCTGGTAAAGGCCAAATTACCAATGAATATCTCTGTTGACTGTAGCCACGGCAATTCAAGTAAAAAGCCGGAACTCCAATCAGTTGTCGTCGATGAATGTGTTAAACAAATCGTTAATGGTAATCAATCAATTGTGTCGCTCATGTTAGAAAGTAATCTCAATTGGGGCAACCAATCAATTCCTGAAGATTTGTCTCAACTAAAATACGGTGTATCGGTAACTGATGCTTGTATCGATTGGGAAACAACTGAAAAAACATTACGTGATGCGAGTGAGAAATTAAAAAATATTCTACCTACTCGCTTTAACTAATACCTCCTACATCAGGATCTCTCTATGCCGGAAGCACGTTTTCCTCTTTTTGCGACGACTGCCAAAGGGCTTGAGGATCTCCTAAGCCTTGAATTTCAATCAATAGGCATTGAAGACTTTACCCAAAGCAAAGGTGGCGTCCACTTTAGCGCTACAATCGAAGAAGCACTAAGAATTTGTTTGTGGTCACGTATTGCAAACCGCGTTCTTCTACAAATAAAACAATTTGATGCTGATACTGAAGAAGCACTTTATAACGAAGTGTACGCCATAAATTGGCAAGATTACTTCGATCACACCAGTAGTTTTGCCATTGACTGTAATTTGCAGCACTCCCATTTAAATCATAGCCAATACGCAGCGTTAAAAACAAAAGATGCCATCGTCGATCAGTTTAGAGAAACAACAGGCGAACGTCCTAACGTAGAAACGAAACAACCTGATATTCAACTCAATCTCTACATCAATAACAATAAAGCCACACTGAGTTTGGATTTGTCGGGCGATAGCCTGCACAAACGTGGTTATCGCAAGATTGGTGAACACGCGCCTTTAAAAGAAAATCTTGCCGCTGCTATCCTTATGCGTAGCCAGTGGCACAAGAAATCGGCTGAAGGAAAACCTTTTGTCGATCCCATGTGTGGCTCCGGGACTCTGGTGATAGAAGCTGCGATGATGGCCGGAGATATTGCACCAGGCATTCTCAAAGAACATTGGGGGTTTTATGAATGGCGCGATTTTGACAGTGCCGTTTGGCAAAAACTCATTGATGAAGCGCTAGAAAGAAGAGAACAGGGGTTGAAAAACTTACCCTCTATTACCGGTTACGATCTAAGTGTACATGCTATTCGTGCTGCGACTCTCAATGTAGCTGCAGCCGGATTAACAGACTATATCCACCTCGAAAAAAGAGACATTAGCGAAGCAACACCACGTAAACAGGATGATAAAGGCATTATCGTTGTTAACCCCCCATACGGGCAACGTATCAGTAACAAACCAGAAGTCTTCGAACTCTATAATACACTTGGCGAACAATTTAAAAAGCAATTTTTAGGTTGGGATGTCTCGGTCTTTACGGATAGTTTAGAGCTGGGAAAGAAAATTCCTTTACGCGCCAGAAAAATTCATAGCCTCTACAATGGCGCATTGGAATGTAAATTATTACACTTCCAAATCGATCCGAAATTTTATTTCGACACTAATCGAAAATTTCGCACGGTTCCCATCGAACAACGCAGTGACAATGCAAAAATGTTTGAAAACCGCCTGGCAAAAAACGTCAAACATTTAAAGAAATGGGCAAAAAGAGAAAACATCGATTGTTACCGAGTTTATGACGCAGACTTACCAGAATATGCACTTGCTATCGATCTCTATTATTCTCAAAAATTATTCATCAATGTTCAGGAATACGAAGCGCCAAAGACTATTGATCCTAAAATTGCAGCCCAAAGATTAAACGAAGCGTTAAGCATAATCATCGAATATTTTGACATTCCAACTGATCAACTATTTATAAAAACCCGCAAGCAGCAAAAAGGTAAGCAACAATACGAAAAGCTGGATGATGAAATTGAATTTGAAGTTGCCCAGGAAGGTGGACATAAATTCTACGTTAACTTTGCAAATTATCTGGATACCGGTTTATTTCTGGATCACAGAATAACTCGCTCTTTGGTCCAATCAATGGCAAAAGGATGTCGCTTCCTCAATTTATTTTCCTACACCAGTAGTGTATCTGTGTATGCCGCAAAAGGAGGTGCTCTAAGCACCACTAGCGTTGATATGTCGAATACCTATATAGACTGGTCTGCAAATAACTTTGATTTAAACGATATGCATGACCCGGAGAAACACAAGCTAATACGAGCAAACTGCATTGAGTGGCTGAAGCTACAAAACGATAAATACGATCTCATCTTTATCGATCCTCCGAGTTTTTCAAACTCAAAAAAAATGCAGGATAGTTTTTCGATTCAGCGAGATCATATTTCACTATTAACTGATGCGCTTGCATTGCTGTCGGATAATGGCAAACTGATTTTTTCTAATAACCTACGTAACTTTAAGCTCGAAGAATCTGCATTCGCTGATTACAATGTCGAGAATATCACGGAAAAAACGATTCCCGAAGATTTTAAGCGAAATAAGAAGATCCACAATTGCTGGATTTTCAATAAAAAATCCGAGTAAATATTTTTACCTGCTCGTCATTCTCTAGTATCATCCTTAACATCAATTATTCGCCAGGTATAAATAATGAACAGTGATGACCCGAATGAAATGACCTTAAATATGCCTTCTACTTGGGATAATTTTGGTCAATGGTTGATCTATGGAATCGTAGCAGCAATAGTTATTGTTGTGCTCATTTTTATGTTTAAATTACTTTTCCCTAGCAACAACAAAAATGATGAAGACAAAGACTAATATTTAGTCAATCATCGACAGTTGTGATATTGCAGCTCTTCAACTATCAGCAGATTTTTATGTGTTGCAATATAAGAAAATTGAAAGGGATTAGTCAATGCCTGGAATAACATGCAACTTGGGGAAGGATTAGTTATCACAACCTTCACTACAACATGTTTCTCATGCTCCTCTACCGCCGATACTGCAACGGAAAATCCTCCCGTATTACGTTGCCCAACATCTAGCAACAACACTCTCCCTTTTTCAAAATCCACTGCTTTAGCCGGATCTCTGGTGTAAGTTGCCAATATTTTTTTATAATCTACTTCCGAGTTTATAACTTTTATTGTTTTTGATGATAACCGGCCATCTACAATAAAAAGGCCTTTATGTAACTCTTCAAAACCTAATTTTGTATCATGAATTATCAACTGACCAGATACCACGGCTGCATTTGATACATTTGCTAATAAGAATAAAATAACACCAACTATATTCCTGATCACCAACAAATCGAGTTTTTTCATAAGACATCCATTGCTAACAAATTCAACCAGCTTTTACGTCTAGACGGACGTTTTAACCATTTATGTTAATTTACAAACTGAGGGATTATAATCAAAATAATGATCCCAAGCACAATCTCACAACATACATTCTGCATTAATGAGGCCTATTCCATAATTGCGACGACAAACCTTAGTTATCTTCTGCAGCTAGAAAGCAATATAAAAGCAACGTTAAAACATTAAACATAAAATTCATACGGAAAACGTTAACGAATGATAAATAATAATCAAAATATTGGCTATATTGGTCTCGGACTAATGGGGCAACCCGTAGCATTAAACCTGATTAAAGCGGGTCATCAAATAAACATCTACGCTCGAAATCCGGATAATGCGAGATCACTAATTGACGCTGGTGCTAATTTTTTTGACACACCAAAAGCACTAGCGTCAAATTCCGACATCATATTCACTAACGTTTCAAACACATCGGATGTAGAAGAAGTTGTATTGGGTGACAACGGAATTATTCACGGTGCAAAACCTGGCGCCATTGTTATCGACATGAGCACCATATCCCCGAGCGCTACAAGAGATATCGCCAAACAACTTACATCAAAGCAGATCGATATGTTAGACGCACCGGTATCGGGCGGCCCACAAGGTGCTCAGAAAGGCACACTATCAATCATGGTCGGAGGTAAAAAGACTGTCTTCGATAAAGTGCTACCTGTTTTAGACGTGATTGGGGGAAACATCGTCTATATAGGTGATCACGGCGCAGGCCAAGTAACAAAAGCTTGCAACCAAATCATTGTCTCCCAAACTATCACTGCAATCAGTGAGGCATTCATACTCGCAAAAGCATCAGGCGTTGATCCAGTAAAAGTTCGACAAGCCTTGCTAGGAGGATTTGCCGGTAGCTCGATTCTTGAAATACATGGCCAACGAATGTTGGACCATAAATTTATACCCGGCTTTAAAACAAAGCTTCATCACAAAGATATGCATATTGTTATTGATGCTGCTAAAGAGCTGGGATTATCATTACCAGGCACTGAAACTGTAACACATTATTTAGATGAACTTATGAAGGAAAATCATAGTGAGCTGGATTCGTCCGCGTTATTGTTAGTGCTTGAAAAGATCATTGGAACTAAAATCTAATGATCTTTACCTCAATGAGCTTACTCACTAGCTTTAATCACAATATAGAAATCCACTTGGTCAGAGAAGAGTTATAGCACGCAAAATATCGATTATTTATCCTTAATCAATCCACAGCTTCTACCAACTCCTCCCTGAGTATGGAATAGACTAATTGGTCTAAAATAATGCCGTTTTTGTAAACACTTTTTCTCAAACAACCTTCAAAAGTAAATCCATTTTTTTCAAGCACTCTAACGGAAGCTGCATTGTTACTAAAAACACCAGTAAAAATTCGCTCAATATCAAATGTTTTGAATGAGTAACTTTTTACTTCATGCAATGCTGATGTTGCAATTCCGTTTCCCCAGTAGTCTTCAGATATCCAGTATCCAATCTCAGCAGATTTAGAAAACACGTCATCTAAAAGATTAAATCCAATCCCACCGATAACCTCATTATGGTATGTAATTGCAAAATCGGTTTTTGAGCGTTCATTTATTGCTCGTTCTATCCACATCTCAGCCGCTTCTTCAGTGAATGGATAGGGAAAAGCGTCTCTTAAGTTTTTTGCAATATTTGGGTTATTTGCATGTCTCACAAAGGATTTCACGTCTGAATCCTGAAAATTCCGTAGAGCGTATTTACCAATATTTTTTTGCATAAAATTTTATCTAGACTCCAAATCTGGGTTTCAGTAACTGCTCGTTCTCCGGGGTTGTCCGACAATAGGAACTGACTGGTTTTTGTTCCCACTGCATCGAATTATACTTACCAATAACTTCTCTTAAACCTAGATAAATCAGTTGGACGCGAGATTAGAGTGCAAACAGTTGGTTTGATTAGCGTAATGAAAAGTTTTGCGTTCACCTGGTTGGTGAATCAAATACTTTTCATATAGCTAAGTAAATCAAATGATTGTGCTATAAATCGTGAATCAACTGATTAATTTAGGTTAGACTACTATGGAAACAAACAATAAAAATATCTCCCCTAATATTGAACAAGAATTGAAATAAAAATGCAATGCACCTATCTTTGAATAACTTCGTTGTTATTGAGCCAATATGATGACTGTCATCATAAACTCCCAGAACAATTTATAATCCTAGAAAAATAGTTAGACGTTAATCTGATGACATTTAAATCAATCTGAGTGTCGACACATAAATCATTTTTATGCAAAAATTTTCAACCTATTGATAGTAGCAAAAGTAATCTCACACAGCTGATTACTTTTTAGCAAGACGAATATCTAATTTACAAATTTTCTAATCGATCATTATCTAAATTTTTCCACACTCCGACATTGCCTGCTCCATATTTTAGTACAGTCGCTGTTAGCGTATTTATTGTTCCTTAAATCTTCACCCTATCGGTGCCGATAATCTATACTATATTCATATCTGTATTGAAATGAAAAGAATGCGTTTTTTCCACTTACATAATTAAGGCAGAAAAGAGAAATAAGGCTCGGGTATTAATAATTGTTTTGAAATTATTTACACTTTGACTAAAGTTAGTATCATATTCACACGACAAAAATAGATAAATTCATTAACCGGCCCTGAGGGCAAAAGGAGTTGGACTGTGGCAAAAAAAACTCAAGCTAAAAAGAAAGTTTCAGCGAAAGATTTAACAAAAGCGGTGTTTGGGGATTCACGGGAAATAGAGCGTGCCAAAAAAGCGATAGATAAGGCAAAAATGGCACTTAAAAAAGTGCAGACTAAAAGTGGTGCTAATAAAAAAGCCATTAAACAAAAAGAGACAACATTAAATAAAGCAACTAAAGCACTCGCAAAAAAGAAAACTCCAGCAGGAATTAGCGCTAAGAAAAAAGCAAAAGATGCTGTAGACACCGCAAAAAAGGCATTCAAAGTGGTAGAAAAATCAGTGAAAGATGCTGAAAAACTGCTTAAAGATCTCATATCTTCTCATGAAAATCTGGTAAAAAAACAAACTGATAAAGAACACGCAGTCATGGATTTTATCAATAAATGGGAAAAAGATTACGGTAAAAAACCGAAAAAAGTCGCTAAGAAAAAAGTGGCCACTAAAGCAAAACCTAAAAAGCCAAAACCTAAGGTAGAAAGCAAAGCTGAGGTCAAGGTGGAATCAAAATCGGCTGAAGTTGAAAGCAATCCAGCAGTTACACCAGTTGAACCAACAATGGAAGCGCCTCCTTTTGCTCACAAACCAACAATTATTGAAGAACACACAGAGATGCCTAGTTCTGTGTTTTCCAGCATAGAGAGTAATGTTAATAAAAATAGTCCGGATAATAACTAATGGTATTTTGAATGTTTTACAGCGTGAATGATCAAGTAGCTGGCACATTCAAACTGTAAAATTCACCATAAAAAAGAGAGGTAAAGTTACCTCTCTTTTTTATTAGGCGTTTACTCAATACTTCGTTTAAAACATCTACTGTTGGAGCTCTCGATAGCATTTTCCCAACACAACTAAGAAATTACTCATCTATAAACGTATCTCCAGCTTACCTGAAGCCGTACACCATTCCCAATATAGTATTCTTCTCGTATATACTTATGGAATAGCAACTGAGATTGACACTGATTCAGCGTTACCTGGTGCACTGATAGATACTGTGGCTGTATCACTACTCGCCCCACCCGTAACTAAAATTTGCAGTTCACACGTACCATCTTCGTCAGTTCTTGTATCATTTATACCGTCGGCCACTCTTTGCATGCAATTGCTGACGGTCACATTTAAAGCACCCGTATTTGTTTCATAATCGACATAAGTACCAAGCTCCAAAAATGGTAACGGAACTTGATTTGCATCGCGCAATTCAAAACTTATATCTGTCGTTGAAGAGATGGTATCAATTGCAGATATGTTTGCTAGCTCATAATCTTCCACCGGGCCGTAGCAAAAACGGTTATCTATAGTGGTTGCACCAGTTTCATTACTTTCAGCAATTAGCCAAACTTGGGCTGATCCTGCAGGTTGGTGGCGGAGGTCGAGAGTTGGATCTTCACGAAAGCAACCCGTCAATATTTTATTTTTATCTGATGGATAGGTGACATAAAATGTAGCTAGGCCACTTTCTGTTGTGGCTTGTCCCGTTTGAATTTCTTCTGAGAGCGCATTAATGCCGGAAATCTGTCCACCAAGTAAGGCGGCACCTGCTAAATACTCCAAACTGGAAGTACTCGTGAAATAATTTTTATTCACTTCAAAACTATTGCTTTGAATCGCACTTGACGCGTTACTAATAAATCGACTTTTATCACCCGCTTGAGCGTTGAATATTAAAACGCGATCATTTGCTTGTAAAACACGTGAGGTGTTATTTCGTGTAATAGCGGCCACGTCAATATTTGAATTTGTATTATCAACCAATGCGTTTTGGCTAGAAATAATGCTCGCATTACTATCAATGATACTCCCATTCATAGATGGGGCCCTGTTGCTACTTATCACACTATCTAATAGTCCTAAACTTATTGCTGTGCCATCTGGCACACTGTTTCCATAACGGTCTGTCACCGAAGCACTACCCACTCGCCGATATATTCCCGCACCAAGGTCTTCAACAGAATCTTTTACAGGATAACTCAAGACAATATTATGTGGAGGTCCAGAGGCAATTGTGACTTGCGATAATGTCGCAATTATTTGTGAAGAGGGTGTGCTACCGTCAGGATTTAGTGCTTCAACTTCAAATTCAATAACACCCGGCAATGTACCAGCTTGGAGTGTTAAGGAGGCAACACCATCTAGGGTCCGAATTGACAATTCAGTATCCGACTCTACGATATTCGAATTTGCATCTGTACCAATTAATTTTTCTCCGCCATTCGGCTTTGTTTTGAACCGTATCTTGAGATTGTTAACACCAATGTCTGCATCTGCAATCAAATTACCAGAAGCAGTTTTCACGGTAACGGTTAAGCTTGAATTATCCTTTTTACCGACCCCAGCTACAAATAATGCGGGATTAGCAACTGAAACCTCAATGTTCGCAGGATCAGGTGAACTGGTCGAACCAAAAGTTACTTGGTTAGTGATACCTGGATATTCGAGTATTGTAAGATCAGCAACTGCTGCTATTGTCGCCGACTGTAATGTAAAGACAGCCCTACCTAAAATTGTGCGTTGAGGATTTGTTGAAGTGATTACACCAGCTGTCGAATGCAATGTAACCACAGTTTCATCCGCCACCAAATTGCTATTGGCATCTAAAAGTAACACGATCACTTCTGATTTATCATCACCATTTGCTGGTATGCTACTTGGTGAGGCAACCATTGATGAATTAATACTATCTGCAATACCAGGAGAAAATGTCAATGACGTTACCGCATTAACACCTTCGGCATTTGCAGATATTAGAGCAACTGTGGAAGTCGTACTTGATTTAACAAACAATCGAGCGCTGCCCTGAGCATCGGTAGTCACACTAAGCGTTGTGCTACCTCCACTATCCAATGAAGAAAGAAGAGTGCCTGCGTTTGTACCAAACTGAATATTTCGCCCCGCCAACAATTTATCATCTTTGTCTGTTACAACTGCATCTATTGCGGTAGTACTTATTCCATCTGCTGGCAAAACATCATTCAATACCTTTAGCTCTAATCCACCGATGCTAGTTGTACTATTCTGCGCACCAGAATCGATAGTAATAGAGACCTTCTCCTGATAACCATTAACAAATGCTGATACGATTGCTTCACCAGCAGCATTGTCAGCAAACAATTTGATCTTTGCTTCACCTTGTCCATTAGTGGTAGCACGATTATCTTCAAGCCGCCCCAGTGTTGAACTAAAATCAATAGTTACAGCGTTCAGAGGTTCATTATCCTCTCCCCTTGTTTGAGCAGTAATAACAACGTAGCTTGTTGTACCTGCTTCCAATGTCGCGCTTGAAGTTGACAAAGATAAGCTAGTAACCTTTGAATCGTTAATACTCTCCCCCCAGCAGCCCACTAGTAACAGGGGTGTAAAAACACCAATAATGAAAAATGCAAAATTCTTCACAATAAACCTCTCAACTTATTAGATATACTGCTGATGATTTCGTACCTATAGAATCTACAAACGCCTGAGAAATTTCAATTAGATCGTAGTGATTTTTATATTTTTTATGCGTATAAATTTGTTTATACATTGTTATCACCTATCTCTTTCATGATACTACTCACGCTACGAACAAATGGACGATAACGTTTTAGAACTTCAGGAAGATTTGGGATAGCCGATTTCGCTGGTGTCACTCCAGGGTAAACCTTAAAACAGACCACATAAACAGACTCCCCATTAGCGGTTCCATGAAATACAAAAAAATCTTCCACATCTTTAGGATCAAATCTACGAGATAACATTTCTTCGAGATCTCGTAATTCTGAAGGATCATTAACAAAAGATGTCATCAGTTGAATAGTATATTGAGAGCTATCAGCTTGTTCGAGCCACCGCATAGTCTCATCAACACGTTTATAAACTATGGACTCAGGGCTTAATGCTTCTTCTCTGTCTAAGAACTTGCGATTATGTTGTGGAACAGGCGCTAGATCTGTGTAATCAACTTGACTAACATTGTTTGTACTATTTACAAATTCCTGTGTGCTGTATTGTGTGGACAAATCTGATGCGTTCTTAGTGGTGTTGATAGAACCATATTGTAGAGTTGGAATAAGCCAAAAAACCATCGCAACAACTGCACTTATCCCTGTTGGTATGATGATTTTCAAAGGTAAACCAACACCAACACGCTCGATAAAATCACAATCTTCCGCTGCACTACGTGCGTGTTGAATCGTTATCGTAGTGTCGTTGTATGCATATGCCGCTAGTAATGTTTTATCGGCCAATAAATTAATTCGTCTTACTGAGCCTTGCGCGAATTTGTAAATATGTTTGACTACCCGAATATTAAAGAGATCTTGTGTAGGGCATCCCGCCTTACGCAACCTATGATTTAGATAATCTTTTAATTCGTCAAAGGAGAATGGCTTAAGGTCTAATGAATAAGATATCCGTTCTGTCAATTGACGAAGATCTTCGCGCGCAAGTAATGTGTTTAGTTCAGGCTGACCAAAAAGTACTAGTTGTAATAACTTTTGATCCTCTGTTTCAAGGTTCGACATTAGACGAATTTCTTCGAGTGTGCGAGGAGGCATACATTGTGCTTCTTCGATCAATACAACAATTCGTTTACCTGCTGCATGTTGTGCTAATAAATATTTTCGTAAAATTTGCTGAACAGCGAATCGATTGCTGTTTAAAGAAACAGGAAGGCCTAGCTCCTTTGCGACAGCATGCAAAATATATTCGGGTTCCAGGCTTGGATTTTCAAGAAATACGACTTCAATGTTGTTTGGTAACGACTCATTGAGTTTTCGGCACAACATAGTTTTACCGTTACCAACTTCACCGACAACTTTAACAATACCCTCACCTGTTTTAATCGCATAATGTAGCGCCTGTAATATTTCACCACGACCACCACCATCAAAAAACATCTTGGTATCTGGTATGTTCCGGAATGGCCGTTCCTGCAAATTAAAGTGTTTCTCGTACATCTGCTTTTCCATTTAGGAGCAATATAGAACCACATTTCAGCGGTGACTTTCAGTCTGAATTAAAATCAATAGCATCAGAATTGGTTTTTTGACCGAAATTCTAGAACAGACTTCTACTAGAACTATCGACAGTAGTAAATTGAATCTTAAGTAATACGATCTTTAATAATCGTAACAAAACACATACTTATCGCATTATTTTCAAACAATATTTACTAATATAATTTAACAGGATAAATATGATTACTTAACTTAGCTTGGACGGTCTAATTAACACACAATTACGTTAAGGAATTAGTAACTATCATGTACGAATTCTGGTGATTTTCTTGCATTGGTAATAGCGCCTTCTCATATTCGATTCATAAAATAATCACTTAAAACAAAGAAATGTAGCAATATACTTCCATGATAATTTGGCATCCCGCAGAAAATGGTAAGCATTTAAGCAAAGCTTTATGATGAGTAACTCTGGTTATAAACTGTATGGTCAATTTTCACGAATTGTGATTATTCTATTCTTTGCATTAACTTTTCTTTATTCATTTCTCGCTATCCAAGCAGTACAAAAAACTACCATCAATACGCAAGAAACTATATTAACTGATCGTTTAAAAACTTTATTGCAATTTCTCGATGGGGAAGTAAAACTGGCACATACCATGGTAAATACGCTTGCTAGCACGCTTACTCAAAAAAATGATACTCAAACGGAATACTCTGAGCAGGAAGAAAAAAGCTTAGTTTCAGATTACATAAAAAAGTTATCATCAGTGTGGAATACTCAGCATTTCAATGACAAAGCCTCCCTAGAACAATCGATTTTTTCCTTTAAGTACCACACGCATTTAGCACAGGAGAATGTAAAATTCTGGCAACAACAAGAATATATTGTGAGTAATAGTGGCCTTGCTATTCTTAGTCGTGTTCCCATAGATTCATTTGGCCCAATTGAAGGTGAAACAATAATTCAAATTAATGTCACCCAGGAGCTGATTCGTAAGTACAAAAACTATTACAAATCTATTATCAAAATCTCCACAGCAAACGAAGAAGATTTCATTACTTTAAAATCATTATTCGTGACGGACTCACAGCCAACTAACAATGTGCATACTACGGACGTGTCACTAGGTAATGTAAATACTCAGGTAGCTACTGCTTTCGATGATGTTGGTACAACTCTATATGCTGCGATAAAAAATAGATACGGTGAAATGATCGCAATAATAGCGATAACCGAATCTGTATCAATGATTTCATCCGCTGATTATTGGCTTTATGCTATAACAGCTATGATTGGCATTCCCCTGTTGATAATTGCATTGTTTACCGTGCGACGTAATAGTCGTCAAATCACCTCTACTTTATCAACAGCAATGAACGCTTTGGATGAAATGGCTGTGGGTAATTTCAACATAAAGCTAGAAAACACCCCTAAAGATGAGACCGGGAATTTATTGGAAGCGACTCAAATGACATCAGGGATGCTAAGAAATGAAATTTTACCTTTAGAAAAGGATATTGTTATTCTCACTTCAGAATCTGTGCAATTAGATGCAAAAGTTAAACAATATATACAAACCACAAACACCCAGCAGCAGAAAATTGTAGAACTTACCGACAAATTCACAACGCTGAATTCTCATATCGACAGTATTTTACATGCTCAAACTTCAAATAAGGATAGTAGTTTAAACGATGAGATTATGGAGAATTTGGCCAATATTCGCCAATCATTACTGTCAACAGATACAATCAATTCAGATATTGCTTTAATTGCTAATGTTATAGCTGATCAAAAATCAGAGAGTGAAGCTATAGGCAATATCGTAGAGACAATTAATAAGATATCCAATCAAACCAATTTACTCGCGTTAAATGCAGCGATTGAGGCAGCTAGAGCAGGTGACCATGGACGCGGTTTTTCCGTGGTGGCTGATGAAGTTCGCATACTTGCAAATCAAACTCACGGTGCTACAACACAAATCCAGGATATGATTCGAAAAATACAATCTTCTACCAACACTACAGTATCAACCATCACTGAGGTAAAGAACAAGATTACCTCTAATTCAACCAGCTCTACAAAAACTCTCCAATGGATAGATGACTATATACATTCTAATAATGCGATAGCAGAAAGTGAAATAGGCGGTGGAAAAGGAAGAGTGAATTATGAAGACATCAATGAACCTGAATCTATCATCAAATTATTACAACAACTAGATGAGCAGTCTCAATCTAATGATTTGCATTTAACCGATATTTTAGAGAAATCCAGAAGTATGTCTAAAGTCTCAAGCAGCTTGAAACAGAAGTTTTCATTTTTTAATAAAAGTAATGACGATAAAGAAGATTAATAATTTACTGCAATATTGAATATGTAGATTTATGAATTCTGAGCAATACATGCAACAAATGAACTATCTAGATCATCTTCACCAAACTGAGATGTAAATTCTTTTAGGGAGCCGTCGAATTGAATTGTGTTATTATGCAACACCAACATTCGATCACAAACAGAAGCTACATCCGCCAACATGTGAGTACAAATCAAAAGTGTATGCCCAGCTACTTTGAGTTCTTCCAAACGATTTTTTAGAAACATACGAGCGAGTGGATCTAGACCAGACATCGGTTCATCAAGAATAAAAAGATCTTTCGTAGAGAGAAAACAACAAATAAGTCCAAGTTTTTGCATCATGCCCTTTGAAAAAGAACTCACTGACATACTCAAGGCGGTTTTTGATAGATCTAAGGATTGCGATGCAGTATCAATATCAATCTGACTATAGCTCTTATTCTGTAAACGTAACATAAATTTGATATAGTCATTGCCGTTAAGATGTGGCGGCGCTGCAAAGCGTTCTGGAAGATAAGCAAGACTAGAGCGGCTAGTAGCAAGTAAATGACTCTTACCAAATATTGAAACATCCCCGGAATCAACTCTATTAAGGTCCAATATACATTTAAGTAAAGTTGTTTTTCCCGCTCCATTGATCCCGACTAAACCGACAGTCTCACCCTGATTTATTGTGATGTCTAGGTTTTCTAAAACGACTTTTTTGCCATGGGATTTACAGATATTACTTAATTTAAGTGCAGGTTTGCTCATGTTCTATGCGCAGTAATCTTATTAATGTATTGATAGGACTTACGCAAATTCTGATCCGTTATAAGAAAAGCCCGCATTTTAGCAGCGGGCTTTTTTAAGTTGTATCAGCATCTGAAACAGATTACATGATACGTACACCAGCACAATCCTGCTGTCCACCAGCTGCGTTATACACGCTTGTAGCATTAGCTCCAGTTCTGCAGGTTGCGATGTTAACATTGTCAGTACGTAACGATCCGGCCTCTGGAATGCCATCATCAACTTTTCGATCTATTTCGGAAAGCACATTGACCGGAATACTTCTTCCAAAACGTAATTCATGTGCGTTTGGAGAAGCACCGGTGGCACCTGAGCCCCAGGAAAACATCATTGCTCCTCCGAATGCATTACGAGGACATGTGCCCGCAGCGCAATTAAGATTATTAGCAGCAGCAGCGCCGTTATAATTACCAGTGATATAGCCTGAATTAGCCAAATGCATCCAGAACAGTCCGCGCTCATTGTTAATACTCACGAAACCGTTGCCATTACCATTACCACCGTTAGCACCTGTTGTTACACCGGGTATGTTCGCTGATGCGAGCGCGTAATCACCAGGAAGAGCGCGAAACCTATCTTGAAAGGCGAACACAGCAGTTTGAATAGCAGTGGTCTGATCGACTACATTACGCACTTTTGCATTGGAAATCATTTCTTGCCCTTTCAGCACACCGCCTAGAATTAGCCCGACAATCACCAGTACAATGGCTATTTCCACCAACGTAAAACCCTGTTGATTATGTTTAAAATTCTGCTTCATGTTTCCCCACCTTGTTTTCTATTCATTGCTAAGTAAAATATTTACAATTTTACTGGTACTACCTGTTAAAAACTCTTATTACCTAGTTGCTCTAGGCGCTCTTTAAGAAAATGTATTTCATGCGAGTCAGTAACAACACCACTACTTAGCAATCCACCAATTAATAATTGTGCAGCTTCAAATTCACCCATATCTTCAAGGATAAATATTTCCATTTGTCGCGCCCATCCCGGAATACTTTCCACTTCCTCTGTAACGGATAGAAGACGAGCATACTTTAAGGCCAATTCTCTATCTTTTATCCTGTGTTTTGCAATTACCACTGCGTGTGCCAACCAAGGCCAACGCCTTGCAGGGTCTTCAAGGTATCGCGCTGCAACAAAATCAAGCATTTGTCGTTGCTTTTCTTTGTTACTAACTTCTGCGTACAAGCGACTAGCAGCAAGCAACGGATATTGCCCACGTGGATCAAGATCAAGAATATTGCTTAACCAGGATTCGATACTTTTATAATCTAAATTCTGATATGGAATACTAATTCCTGGTTGGTTGTCGAAAGCTTGTAGCCAAAGCATCAATACTCTAGCGAAGGTCGTAGGTTCACCTAAAGCAGTTATTTGTAAAACAGCGGCTGAAGGTGGGAATGGTAATTTTTCAGCACTTGCTTGATGCTCCCTCAATTGTAGATGAATGAATATCTGGAGACATAATATAACGGTAAATATAATGGGAATACCAATAGGAAGGGTACTAAGTTTACGATGATGTGTTGCCATTTTTCAGAATTCAAACCCTAATAATTCTTCCGATAAAAATCTACCAACCCTGCAAAAACGAGTAAACTTACATAGATTGTGGTTTGGATAAACAGTTCTGTAAAATTACTTACCATACCTGTTTCATAAACCAACCAATTTGTTTGTGTAAATCGTGATAAATCTGGTAATAACATTGAGATAATACTAATAACCTGAGGCATCACAATTTGATATAAACTATCATCGCGAAAAGTCGGTGTTTCAGCAATTAACTGCATCGCGGATATACTTCGTGCTAACAAATAAAATGCTAAAATAACAAAGATTGAGATCGGTTGTTGTTCAAAACTGAAACTACAAAATAGAGCAAATGAGATAATAATCAGCGATTCAAAAAAAAGAGAAGTGCTCCACAACAATACTTGCGAGGGCGTGGCGATAAAAAGAAGACATAGGGAGAGTATTACCACGATAATTATTGCATCTATGGAAAATCCCAACAGTTTTCCAAGGTAAAACTCTGTTCTCGTGATATTTAAAGCTAATACAATAGCGAGCGACTGTGATTGAAATTCACGTGAAATTGTTGTCACAATAAGTAAAGTTAGAGCTAGGATTGTTGCAAATCTTAGCAATGTAGCAACAAGTGAGACGAGTGTTAAATCACCCTCTGTAACACTAACACTTTGTGCAAAAAAGCCTGCTATAAAACTGACTAAAACAGCAAATAGGATTAATAAAAAAAACCTGCTTCGAACAGACTCTAGAACAACGAATTTTGAGATGGTAGATATGCGTTGAAACATGACAAGATTTATTTTTTTACACAATTGAAAAATGCAAGTTACTTGCCGAATAATTATGGATTATCGAAATTAACACCTGCGTTTAACAAACCGCCTCGAATTTCTGCCACATCTATATTTAAAACCGTGTCATCCGCATTCCCTAATACACCATCTTGACCAGAGACAGTTAGCACAATTTTAGGTGGACCAACTAATGGAGTTGTTAATGTTATACCATTAGTAGCTAACGCATTCGGTACAACATAGTTTATATATGTTCCCCAAGGGTCTATGACACTAGCTTGATCCAGCCCCAAAGTAACCCATGGAACAACACCATTGATACAAAGATTATCCGCAGTGCCATTCGGCACGCCGGTACAATCAGCAAAAGGTAATGTTCTGCTTAAAGTTCGGGCACCCCCCGCATCAGGATCTGCGTTATCGGCCGCAACTGCGGCAAAAAGTGCATTGCGAATTGCATTTAGTTGTTGAGTCATGTTGATACTTGGTGCTGTTAGTACACCTAGTTCGACGAAGTCTGCGTTCATTTCATTGGGTTTTAACCAGAGCACTACGTCATCGTATAGTAATGCTGGATTATTAACTGGATCGTCGGAATATTCTTTAATGACAAAATTGAGGTCGTTGTCGGTGTTCTCCCTTGTGTTTGTATAGGCAGCAAGACCCAAACCCATGCGTGTACCAGTTTGTGGCAAATAAGCACCATAGCCGTCGTTTCCATGCGATATAATAACTGCAACGGCAGGATCTAACGGATTAATGGGTGCACCAAGTGCATCGTCTAATATACTTATATTCCCAACGAGACCGGCACCACTCACCGCATTTACTGCTGTTTGCGAGAGTAAAACTTGGTAAGTAAATCTCCGACCAAATCCATCTAATGTCATTTCCTCATCAACACCTAACGATACCCAAGGAATTATACCTCGAGCATTACGGTTTACACCGGCTATAAACTGGGTAGTTGCCAAACACGTGCCTGGAGTTGCAGCTTCAACGCCGTAACCAGCAGCCCCCTGTGCCAATGTTGCTACAGCGGGACAAGGCATACGAGAATTCCTCGTCAAAAATAACATAATCGATTTTTTTAAGGCAGCTTGTTTCTGCTGTGTACTTTGATATCTACTTTTTTCAATTTGTGTAGTAGCAACAGAAATTGCACCTGTTACCATGATACTAGCAATAAGTATCACTATTGCCATTTCGACAAGTGTAAAACCCCTCTGATTTCGGGAAAAATCATTAATCATGGTTAACTCTCGTATCAGTGTCTTTCAAAGTATCTTTTACTAAACTGTTGGTAATTTTAGGTTTTTTTTCTTCTCTTTTAGGCAAATTATACACCTCAATAACCTTTCCATTTGCCATATCTACTGCTTGCCCCGGCTTCATAGTAACTTTTCGTCCCGGGATTGAAAACTGAATTAAGTCTCTTTTGATTTTTTTTGTATTAACTTTTATACCTTGCTTATCTAATTCTTCGTCCATTGTGTTCGAGTCATTAATCCACACTACACTCTTACCGTCACTTCTTTTAATGAAACCGTTGAGCACAACTTTCCTCTCTTTTTTAATTGTTGTCGCATTTCCATTGTTATCATCCAACGCTGAACCGTTTATTTGGGGAGTGTTATTGATATAATTTTGCCGTGCCTTATCAAGTGCTTTGCGTTCTTTTATTGTTGTAAACAAGCGTTCCAAACTTTGCTTATTTTCATTTTCAGTAGCAGCAAAACCCTTTGCTGATCCACAAAGGATTATTAAAACGCCAAACATTAAGCAATATAGAACGTAGAGAAAACGCAACTTCACGTTTCAACCTCACTATGCCTATCATTTTTATAACGTATGGTAAACCACGTTAGACTACACTGGGCACTTATATTTGAAGCAACGCTTGTTTTGGACTGCTGTTGTAATCGAATAAATTCACATTCGTTAATATGAAACAATCCATTTGCTTTTGTTTTCAATGTATCAATAATTTTAAGAAAATCACCTTCATGCAACAACAACGTGCTTAAGTGCATTTGACTACTAAACACTTGATAATTTCCGGTAATCTCTATCTTAGGATCTTCGAATGGTTTCTGCTCATCAATCCGATACTCAATTTTTTCTGTATGTAAATCTTTAACTGTTTCACTGAGTACTTCCAGCCAATTAAGTCTATCTTCTTCGCCAATCAATCCACTCTTCTTCATATCCATAAATCGAGGTAATGATCGTTGAAGAATTAGCAAGTCTTCTAAAGTTTTCTGGCTTTTTTGTTTAATGCTGCTTAATTCAGTATTGTGCAACACATTTTGATCAAAAGATTTATGATATTGGAATGAGGAAAGTATACTCACCACTAAGCTAAAGAGGCTGGAAATAGCTACCCATTTAATCGTTTGCTTTAAAAATATAACATCAATTTTTGGCACTATTCGATTCCTGTTCGAATAAAGCCTCAATTTCAAAGGCTGCAATGAGTTTTTCGTTTGGTTTAGTACGAATATCTCCTACCATTGATGCCTTGGAGTGTGCATTCAACGGCAATGTTATTACAGTGGCGTCTCGTATATCTGGAAGTGAACGTAAGGTCTCCACAAATTCATTGACCTGAATTGTGGCTTTACGAAAGTTGCCATCAAAAGGATTGATTGTACCACCTATTTTTGTAACTTCTACAGTTTCTTGCCCCGTTGTTTCATTTGATGAGTCTACGATTTCTGTTTCATCAGCAGGCTCGCCATGGTCGATAATTTCACCCACGTCATCTGCAGGTGTTAGGTATCTATCTTCAATTTTCCATTCAATTTTGTTGATGTTTAAATCAGTAAGACTATCTAATACTTTGCTTATTTGTATAAGTGCTGATTTAGGCGAAGTAGTACTAAGTTGTATTTTATCTAAAGTATCCAAACCAGATTGGATATCATTCGCGGAGTGTGTAGTTGGAGGCAAAGCGGCTTTGAGCTTCTTAAATTCATATTGATAGATTTTCATATTAATCTGAGCAATTTCGCTATCCTGCTCAAGGATCATGGAATCTATATAAGTATGAATTGACCAGCTCAATGCGAAAGCAACAATCAATACACTCGCTGCTTTTAAAGGAAATATCAACCTACGCATTTCATAAAATCGTGTTTGTTCTTTCGTTGCGTAATGGTTCGGTATGTTATTATTAGATACTAAATAAGTGATGAACTGAATGATATCTTTCGTTTCAGCTACATCTTTAATTTTTAGCGCATCTGCAATTTGTGATTTGGAGAGTAGGTGATAATTTAGTACTTCATCAGTTTTTACGATATTGCTAAATATTTCTAAAATGGAATGTTCAAAGGTTACAAATACATCAAGAGTCGCTGTAGAGGGCAATAATCGAATTCGCTTTAAATACTGCAATGTTTTTTCGATTTCTGAATTTGCGAGTTGTGCTATGTCTTCGTCGCTTTCGCTTAATGTTGAAGTTAATCGACTTATTTTTAAATTTGATTTATGAAAAAAAGATAGTCTCAAGCCACTTTTTTGAAATGTTACATATAATACGTAATCTTGTTTGGTTGTTACCGCATTAATCAATTTTGAGGATAATATTGGGAGTGAATAAATACCACCTATTGAAACCTGTTTCGAAACTAGAATATCTACCCATGATGAGACAAGGTTTGGTTCAGTTAGTGCGGAGATGAAAACTATATCTTCCTTTTTACCAGAGCTTTCACGACCTCGGATCTCACCAAAGCGATAGATGGTATCTCTAAACTGTTTTTCTTTCTGACGTTGAAAAAATGATTTACGATCACGAAAGTTTACATGAGGTAAATTTCCGTTGTAGTACTCCTCTTCTATAACGTCGACAATGATATAGGTGGTTGCGTCAGCATGATCAGAAAAAATATCAAATAAACGATTTCTGTCAGTTTCGCTATGTTCAAAATCTGATTGTTTAAGTAGTTCTCCAGCGTCCCACTCGTACAGAGTTAAAGAATCACAGGTGAGATATAAAACTCTTTTAAGCTTTTTCATATCGTCACCGTCGTTAAAGTATTATAGATAGGACCAAGGACAGACATAATTACCCATGCTAATATCGATCCCAATACAACAGTCATAACTGGCCCCATCATGCTTTGCAGCTTGTCTAACGCTTCCTTAACATCTCGATTATAGAAATAACTAATATTAAGCAATGATGTTTCCAGTGCTCCTGTTGACTCACCAACACTCAACATACGAAGAACTAACTTAGGAAACAAATTCGTTTTTTCAAAACTTTTACTAATTCCTTCACCCTCGGATATAGATTGTGCTGCTTCATTAATTGCTTTTGCAATCACACGATTGCCGACTATTCCTTCTCCAATTTTTAAACATTCCATTACAGTTATGCCAGACTCGTACAACAAAGCGAAGTTGTAGGTAAAACGAGACATTATAATTTTTTGCTGGATGGTACCAACGAGCCATAATCGGAGCTTAATTTTATCCACGATATGTTTCATTTTAGTACTCTGTTGATATACGATATAAAGCAACGCGGTTATTCCCACCAACGCTAAAAATATATAATGTCCAAAATTCCTGATTGTGTCGGAAACAAATATGAGCACTAAAGTATGCCATGGTAGCTCTTGGTTCATAGTTACTATAAATTTCACAAGTTCCGGCACTAAAAAAACCATTAACGCAATAACAACACTCAGTACTGCAATGGCAACAAAAAGCGGGTAAATCGCTGCTTTTTTTGCCTGAGATGTAATCTCATCCTCCCACTTTAAATTTTCAGAAATACTTTTGAGTATTTGGCTTAACTTTCCGCTGCTCTCTCCTGCACTAATCAAACTAATGAAAACAGGATTAAATGTGCCAGAATATTCTGCCATTGCTTCTGATAACTTCATACCGCCTTCAACTTTTTCAATTAGACCGGCGGTAACTGCGCGAAGCGTTCGGTTATCTATGTTGCTTTGCAGTTCATGTAGCCCCTCAAGAATCGGTACACCAGCGAGCATCTGCTGTTCAAGATAAAAAGTAAAAGTTATTAAATCTCGACGTGGAACTCGATGACTACCGAAAGATAAATTATAAGATTTAGCTTGCTTGATTGAAACGAGATCCAATTCACGATGATGTAGCTGAACCTCAGCATCATTTTCATCATGTGCGTCAATTGTTCCATTTACGATCTTGCCAAATTCGTTGAGCGCTTTAAATCGGTATATTGTCATAGTTTTAATCTAGGTTTTCAGTTAAATCTACAACACGGGATATTTCATCCAGAGTAGTAGTACCTTCTAACACGCGCTGGCAAGCATCTTGTGCCAGGGGTATAAATCCTTTTGATATCGCAACTTTTTTGATTTCTTGTATCGTTGCATCACGGGCTATCAATTCATCAAGATCTGAGTCAAATCGAAATACTTCCATAAGTGCAATCCGGCCGTTATAACCCGTCATATCACATTTATCACAACTACTTGCTGTATAGATTTTTTGCGGTTGTTTATCAATTTCGGTAACGCCTAGTAACCGTAACTCAAGATCATCTGGAGTCTTAGGTTTTTTGCATGAACTGCAAAGCCTTCTTACCAAACGCTGCGCAGCGATGCCGGTAATATTTCCTGCCATAATGCTAGGTTTAATACCAATATCCAACAATCTAGGTATGGAACCCAGTGCTGAGTTAGTGTGTAGCGTAGAAAAAACCTGGTGACCAGTCATAGCAGCACGAAACGCCATCTCAGCCGTATCTTCATCGCGAATCTCCCCGACGAGGATAATGTCTGGATCTTGTCTCATCATGGATCTTATACCATTGGCGAAATCAAGTTTTGCGGCCTCGTTAACCGAAGTCTGTCGAATCATGGGCATTGGATATTCAACAGGATCTTCTAGTGTCATGATATGAACTGATTCGGTATTCAGATAATTAAGTAACGAGTATAGTGTGGTGGTTTTGCCGCTACCTGTCGGGCCAGTAACTAAAATAATACCCTCTGGACGGGCCATAATAAGTTTGAGAGTGGATAGAATATGTTCAGGTATTCCAGTCTTATCTAACGGTACAATACCTTTATCTCGATCCAATATCCGCAATACAAAATTTTCGCCAGATGTCGTTGGATGGCAGGCGACACGAAAATCTACTTGCCTTCCAGAGAGTGTTAATGAAACTCGGCCATCCTGAGGTGCCCTAGTTTCAGCTATGTTCATACCTGATATAACCTTCAAGCGAACTACCATGCCAGACCAATAATCTATATGAAGAATTCGAATTTGTCGTAACACGCCATCAATTCGATATCTCACCCGCAGAAAACGTGGCTCAGGTTCAAAGTGAATATCTGAAGCTCTTCTTTTAACAGCATCTGCCAATATGCCGTTAACTAATCGTACTAATGGTTGGCTAAATTCGTCTTGTCCATTGGTGACGGTCGTATGATCTATTTCGCCAGTTTCAAGTTCATTCAATATTCCATCAACAGATAACTCAAACTTGTAAAAGTTATCTATAGTCTCTTCGATTTGTGATTCTGTCGTCGCTAGTGGCTTAATCTCAATAGAGTCTTCCAGCGTTGCTTGAACTTTATCAACAGCGACAACATCAAAAATATCCGCCATCGCAACAATAAGAGTATTCGTTGATTCTATAAAAGTAATCGGGATCATTTTATACCGTAGTGCTAGCGTCTTTGGTATCATTTTTATCGCTACTTCATCGACCAACATTTTTGCCAGGTCAATAGTCTTCTGGCCAGAAGCTTCTCCTAAAGCATCACGTATGACTGCATCAGTGACAAACCCAAGTGACGTAAACAATTTACCTAAAGGCTCTTTAGTACGTTTTTGCTCAGTAAGTGCAATGCGTAGCTGATCAGGAGATATTAAACCCTCGTCAAGTAGTTGGTCTCCTAGACGCCGTGGACGCTTTGCTGCTTCACTCATTTTTTGATCCCTGAGGAGTTTTGCAATGACAATAATCGATCAGTCACCACTTGTGGATCAAATAAGGACCGTCCATCTTTCGATAATGCCAATGCTTTTTTATAATACTGCGCAGCTTGATTACTCTCCCCAAGCATATCCAAACTAACGGCCAGATTATATGCATAATCTGCGCTTCCTTTATCAATATTGGATGCAATAAAATAGCTTGCCTCAGCATCTGCCCATCGTTGTTGAGTCACATAAACATTGCCTAAAGCAAAGTGCAAATAAGCTGCGCCAGACTCTCGAGACAAGAGTGTTTTTAGTTCGCTTTCAGCGGCCAATGGATCCATTTTTCCGACAATATCAACTAGCCCAGCAAGTGCTACACTGTCATGCTTATTTTTTCGTAACAAACGGCTGTAGTAATCTTGCGCACTATTTATATTGTTATTGCGAACTGAAATAGCAGCAAGGCCAAGTAATGCATCACGATTTTCCTCACTTTGTTGTAGTACTCTTTCATATTTTTCGCTTGCAGCATTTAATTTCCCGTCATTAAGGTCATTATATGCTTCAAGAAGTAATTGATAGGTCTTATCCACAGTATTCGAACGTGATATCGTCACTGACTTCTTATGATTCACTGAATTTTTGTTATTACTGATTTTTTTTGCTATTGAGTTAGTTTTTACAATTTTCTTTTTTTGAATTCCACTCTCACTAACCAATGCTGAAACTACTGTATTTTTGTTGGAAGAAGATCCATTCTGTGTCGTGTTTTTTAGGGCTGATTTCTGTAGTAAGTTTTCACGCAAAGATTTTGCTGCTGAATTCACCTTAACGGGAACTTTCGGGGTTTTATGCACTTGTACTGGCAGTGCTTGGTGAATTAAATCACGTGCACTATTTGTTATCAGTTGTTTAGCGGAGCTTTCAACACTAGATAAATCATTATTCTCTGCTATCGAACTTTCATCACTCTGGCCATCACTAGAATTGTTTAATCCTGTTTCAAAGTCTTCGTTTAAAGATACGGGCTGGACTATTTCTGTCGAAAAACTTTGTAGCTGATCTTCTAAATATATATAAGCTACGACCGCACCGATCACGATGACACTCATTATGCTAGCATTGACGATGGTACGTTTATTTTTAAATCTGTTGGTGGTTCTTGTCTTCGACAGACTGCTAGTTGAAGCGGAAGAAATTTCAGCTGTAAATGGATCACCCTTAGCCTTGTTTCTTTTTTTATCATTTTCTTCTTTGTACTTTTCTTCTTTGTACTTTTCTTCTTTGTGCTTTTCTTCTTGTTGCTTTTCGATATCGACAGCTTCTGATTCTTCCTTATTCGTATTCTCGATATCTTTATTAGCACTAGAATACAATCGATCACGAGCTTTTATTTCTTCTAATTTTTCTTTCATGCCCGGTGTTAGTTCATTATCATTTGCAAGGTTGTTATCATCTACAACCGGGGAGAATTCTAAAATAGACTCAATCCCTGAAACATCATCACTGGGTGTTACAGTTAGATCCTGTTGTGTTTCTCCAACATCTTGATTTCGTTTTTGCTCTTCTTGATCCGGGTATGGATAATCCATCGTGTTAGGTTCATTGGAAGAATTCGGTAAAGAATCATTAGAAAGTGATAAATTTTCAAACTGATCAGTATCAGTATTTTTTTCTTCAATATCTCGGGATTGAGCTTCAATAGGTGAAAATTCATCATTAACAGATTCAACATCATCGTCAAGTAGCTGAAGTCCTTCCGTTTTAATAATTTCTGATTTGATAGTTTCATTACTACCATCGAGTATTTTTTCTGAATCAATATCATCATGATTATCGTCCAGCATTTTTTCTAATTCTAGCTCTAATTCATCTTCGTTGACTTCCAATTCTGATGAAACATCCAATACATTTTTTTCAATTTCAACTGAAGATGATCCATCTTGTAAGTCAGCTCGCTCCTCATTGTTTGCAAGAGAAATTACAGAGTCTTGATTCGCAGAATCTTGATCAGATAACGCTTTTTTCTTCGCTAGTTCTGCTTTTTTAAGAGCTTCCATTAAGAGACTCATGATCCACTCCTATTGGTCATAATGCTGCCCTATCAGCGTTCATATTCTCTTTATTTGATCCATCAGTATCTAATGCTTTAGGTAGATATTGACGGTAACGACGTAGCTCCTGACTGTTATCCGCATTGTGCACAACCACTGGGCGTAGAAAGATAACAAGTTCGGTTTTAGTGAAATCATCGTCCTGATATCTAAATAAGTTACCGATGAAAGGTAAGGTAGACAAAAATGGTACTCCACTCTTATTTTTGTTCTCTTTATTTTGCATGAGGCCACCAAGCACTACGGTTTGGCCATCTCGCACCTGTAAAAGTGATTCAATTTCTCGGACCTGAATTTCAGGAATTAGATTTTCATAAGCTTGACTTGAGTTGTTAAAAATTGATTGTTGCAGCTGAGGGCCAGGATCACGAACATACCGAGTTATTCGTGTTATTGTTGGCCGTATATTCATGGTTACTGTTCCATTTTTATTGATTTGAGGAGTTACACTCATCGTCATACCAACAGGTACAGTTCTAATTTTCGAGTTAACTGTACTCGTTAACTTCTTTGTTTCAGCATCTTCCTCTACCTCTACACTCACTTCGAAATAGACTTTTTCATCAACTACTTTAAGCAGTGCGGTCTGGTTATTAATGGCGATAATTTTTGGACTGGATAATACTTGCACATCGCCAAAAGCTTCGAGCATACTTACACCCATAGAAAAATTGAAGTTAGTGGTCTCTTTAACTAAACTCATGAGAAAATTAGGTGCAGTAGAGAGGTTGCTACCTATCGTATTGGATCCAGCGGTTACGGTGGTTGCTCCTCGATTAGCAATTCCCTGCCAATCAACACCTGCTTGATAGCGATCACTCAACTCAACTTCTACAATCGTCGCTTCTATAAGCACTTGTCGCTGAGAGTTTGCCATGACTTGATCTAAAAACGACTGCAATTCACTATGTTGTTGCTGAGAAGCCTTAACCGTTAAAATTCCACTTAATGGATTTGCAATGATTTTGTTACTGGAACCACTCTTCTTATCACTACTCTTCTCATCACTGCCCTCCTCTCCAAGAATTTTACTCACGTTTCTTATTAATGTTTTCCAAAAGTCGTTGTTGGTTTCACTGGTTACTGCAGTTTTTGACGTATTTCCTACACCCGCCGCGCCACTAACACCCTGTCCAGTAGTTGCAACCTCCGTTGCTACTTTCACGCTACTACTACTATTACGCGACATGTTTACGTAATTGATTTTATAACTACGAAAAAAGGGTAAATCAGGTGAGATAACTAAATTTTCATTTTCAACAACATATCGAATAGGAACTTGCTCGGAAATTCGATTAAGGATTTGTATTAAGGTTTGTTTTATTGCATTAATGGTGACCTCACCTGTTATGCCAGGATGAATATCAACATTCATTTTTGCATCACGCGCTAGTGCAAATAACAACTCTTTTACTGGTACACCATTGACAACCACCGTATACACTTCCTGCTTTTTTTCAGGTTTTGGTGGCGGCACAAAAGGAGCTTGGCCAACGGGTAAAGGGACCTTATTAGATTTTGGTTTCTCGACTTTTGTTGTTAAATGCCCTTCAGACTGTTTGGGTGGTTTTGTAGCGGCACACCCAAAAAGAAAGACAGCAAGAAATAATATAACAAGTAACTGTTTCATAAACTCTAATATTTCATTCCCGAGAAATCACAATGATCGACATATGATGTTAGTGGGAAAATTCTCCTTTTTAATGACTACTCAAGACCATTTTTATTGGCATCAAAAACTGATCATCCTTCCTGTGTTGTGTTTTGTTCCAATTTTTTTCACACGTCACAATGACATTCATTCCCTACTATTAATATAATCACAAACTATATTGTTATTAGTACAGTATCTGGTATACGAGACTTAGCGGCAGCGTGTTACATGTGCTTAAATCTACTTGGAGTTATCAGAAAATGAATATAAATTTTACTCAAGGATATTTTCCGATTTTAGTGAATTTCTATTGGGTGATCACATGGAGAATCACAATAAATATTAGCTTGCAGCGATAACCCAATAAATGTGTTACCAAAACACACTCAGATTACCTAGCAAAACAGCTCATTATTTTTCTATCATAAATTCAATTAGTTAGGAATTTTTCCAGCAAAGGTTCGCTTATTTGAATCAACTGATCTATCTGAGAATTCGAAAAACTTGAACGTTGGGTTTTCACCGCAACGAAGTACATTTTTTATTCAATATCGGGATATATAGCGGAGAGTGAGAAATTACGACATGACTAATTTCAATTGAAACTAATATTTGTTGAAACTAATATTTGTTGAAACTAAGTTTGTGAAAAACGATAGTTAATGAAAGAATGAGTTTAAACGTATAAAAAATACACCTACCTGGAGCAAGTAGGTGTACTTATTCTATTAATGAACAGAAGCCCTCGCAGAATCATCTTTATCCTGCTTGGTAGCAGCAATAACAGTGACATCTTCATCTTTTTCAATGCCTTTGTTATCAACTACATCTGATTTTTTATCGTCAGAAACAGCTTCTTTCGTTGCTGTTGTAGGCGATGCTTTTGCTGCTTCTTCAGAAACTGTTGTTATATCTTCAATCTCTTTAGTTTCTGCAACCGCTTCTGATTGAACTGTTTCTGTATCAGCTGCTGATTTTATTTCGGCAACAGTTTCTTCCTCAGATGGAGCGGATAATGATTTAACGTCTTCTTGAATGTCCTCAATATTTTCGGTCGATCTCGTTTGCACTTCAAGAGTTGAAGTTAATAGTGTTGCATTTGTACCAGGCTGACAAAGCGACTGCGCGTCAGCTGCTAACTGCTCATAAATGTCGCGATATTTTTGTGTCATTTCTTCAAACAAGTCAGACGTTTTTACAAAATGTTCACTAACCTGATCTTGAAAGGAGTCTGAGGTTTGTTGTACCTGACCCAATTGTTGTTCCAAGTCGTCAATCTTTACTTTCTGTTCATCGTAATCTTTTTGGGTTGCTTTAGAAAAAATAACTCCTAATGCGCCACCAATAGCTAGAGCAATTAAACCAATAATCCACGTCATAATTTTCCTCCTGTTTTATTTTTCTTATTCTAAATCGTACGATATAAACTCGCAATTAGAACTATAAATTTATGATAACTTTCCTCAACTATCCTATGCTACACCGCAAATTAAAGAGTTTCCAAAAATAAATTTCATCGAACATTATTTACGCTGATTAATACAAATTCAACAATTAATTGTAAGGATAATCTTACAGCGACATTCCTATAACTCACTTTTTCCTTCCTGCAATCTGCACTCATTCTCACCCCCCAATACTTTCACATTAATCTATCCATTGCAGCGAGAAAGGATGGAAAGTTTTTAGTGGTGAGCTAGTGGTGAACTAATAGTTAAATTTATCCTGATGAGAAAGTGTATTAAGAATATCTTATTTGTTAAAACTCCGTTGAGAGTAACCGTGAAAATTCCTACTCTAAATTAGTTAATGCTCTATAATTGAATTAAACATCAGCATATTCATGAACACGGATAGCTTTACATTAATTGTAAGACCTTACATCAGTAAATCTACGTAGATAATCGTCTAAGAAAACAATACTAGGAGGCAGTTCCGATGAAAAATTTACTATTTTACTCAGTTATAATCTTTAGTTCTGTCGCAAATTAATAGTGATTTAGCGCTAGTTATCGAAGATAAAGATAGTTGGCTTTAAATATTGCAGTGTTGTTTGGAAGATTTTAAAAAATTCTAATAATTATGTATTAGTTGAGTTGTAGTTTGAAGCAAACGTGATGTTGATATTGCTTGTTTCCATTTCTTTTCATGATCGCGGAAATTACTTATCAGCTAACGATATAGCGAGTGATATTTATAATTGATGTCGGCGCATACTTGAGTTAAATAGTGGGATAAACATTTATTTAACGGCTCTTTAGATTTAAACACAGAAAGTACTTTTGATTTCTTGCTATTAGGTGTTTAATAGTACTTATAAAGAATAAGTTTTTTTTGATAATAGGAGATTAGGAAATGAAGATTTGCACAAACTGCGGTTATGAGGGCAAACCAATCAGGCAAAAAAGTGGTGCTTTTGCAATTTTATTTTTGACACTAGCTTGTACTACGGCATGGTCACTTGCAAGTCAACTGTTCTGGATTACATTGCCAATAGCATTGGTATCTACTATTTTGTTTATTTACTGGTTCTTCACAACTAAGTGTCCAGAGTGTGGAAATATTGCCATGGTAAGTAAAACTAGCCATGAAGGTAAAGAATATATTAAAAATCCTCACACCCCAACCAGCAACGTGGTTTTCAGTAAAAGAGATCCAGAAGCAGAAATATACATCAAAGACAAGTAAAGTATTTGTAGTAGGCGGCTATATAATATAGTCGCTTTTTCTATTTTTGGTACTGGAGGAATTAACAAGTTTTCTGAATATGCGAGCTGATAACCTTTGATATAGTAACGTATTATTTTGATTATCCTCATAGTGCGAAATTTGCTTTTTTTATCGCTTTATCATAGTTTACAACAATTTTTTAACGATTTATCTGTTCAATTAAATTTTAGTTAAAAGCATAGTACCAGAACATACCATTAAGTCTGTCGACACATTGCTTTTTCGGATGTGTATAGTTTTAATTCACCTTGAATGTGACCTTAAATGTAACAAAGGTTCGCTGTGTGTCCTCAGCTTTCTTTTTAAGGGCGCACAAGAATTGGTGTTGCTTTAAACACATCGTCAAACACTTTTTTAGCAATTTTAATATTGTTAACGAGAATCTCTTCCTGTTTTTTTAGTCCAGCTCGTCTTACCTGCCAAGAAAGCTCACTGAGTATTGATTTTCTTGTCACATTTTTTCAGACACTATTGCTCTCTGATCCGGTTTTATCTCTATGCCTGCCCTGAAATTTATCTTGGTGAAAAAAACAACATAACCAGCAGCCCCATTAAGGCGTACATTATCTCATTTAGTCCCAAGCAGCTGTGCTCAATGGTGAGCTACTAAAGACATTTAAACAGTGGTATCCTGATCCCAAGATGCAAGAATATGGTGAACACAAAACAACGCAGCTCAAAGCAGCGGCCTGACTTATTTACATTTTGTTCCACACTTTTTTGTGCACGCCATTCATGAAACCAACAAGAGTTTAATTGTATAAAGGACTAGATATGAAAACGAAGAATAATCCACCTGTCAAAACAACCGGCTTATGGGTTACAAAAATGTTTATCTGTTGTCTCTGTTGGTATTGTTTCAATGCCGTCGCCGAAGATGAATTTCAGGCTTGGCAACAACAAACGTTAAACGACTTTTCTGAGTACAAATCCAAACAAGATAAAGAATTTGCTACTTTTCTAAAAATGACCTGGGTGGGAATAAATACACTTAAAGGAAAGCCACTCTATGAAAAAAAGAAAATAATTGAACCACCCAAAGCACCACCTGAAAAAAAGAAAACGCGCGTCGAAAAGCCTATCATTGTCCAGATCCCACCAAAGAAAATCGAACAAAAAAAACAAGTTTCAATACCAAAACCTGTTTTTACACCAGTCAAAGGAAATATGGTTAGAATATACTTTTTTGGTAACAAGCTTTCATTCCCTTACGACAAGGCAATGAAAAAAAGAATACGAGGAAAGATCAATAAAGATAAAATTAGCACTCAGTGGTCGTTACTGGCGAAGTCAGATTATGAACCGCTAATGAAAAGCCTGAAAACCCATCAACAACAACTCAATTTGAATGACTGGGCTTATGCAATACTAGTTAATGAACTCGCCAATGAGTTATACCCCAATCAAAAGAATGAACAGGCCTTTTTCTCCTGGTTTGTTCTCATCAAGTCCGGATATAAATCACGTATTGCTTATAAAGACCGTGACATTATTCTTATGTTGGCTACAAAACAACAGGTATTCGCGGCACAATCACTTAATTTTAAAGACACAAAGTATTACGCACTAGATTTCTCTGGTAATAAACCACCAAAGCTAGCTAAGGTATATACCTACGATGGTGATTACCCGGGTAGTAATCAATTTTTTGATATGCAACTGCAAAAAGCAATCGGCACTGGGGAAAACGAAACTAAACGAACCCTGGATTTTGTCTACTCACAAAAAAAATACACGCTCGATACGGTAAGCAACAAATACTTGGTCGACTTTATGAAAACCTACCCGCAAGTACATTGGAATACCTATTTTAATTCAAACCTTGATACCCTTCCACGGCAACAAGTAGCAGACCAACTTCGACCACATCTAACAGGATTATCCGAGGAAGAGGCAGTTAATTTCCTTTTGCGTTTTGTACAAACGTCATTAAAGTATGAGACTGATAACAAACAATTTGGCTATGAAAACCCCCTATTCCCAGAAGAATCTTTGTTTTATCCAGCTTCGGATTGCGAAGATAGATCTTTTCTATTTTCCTGGCTAGTACAAGATCTACTCGGCCTGGATGTTGTTGGTTTACATTATCCAGGACACATAGCGACAGCGGTAAGATTAAACATGAAAGTCAGTGGTGATTCTGTACATTACAAGGGAAAAAGCTATTTGGTAGCAGATCCGACCTATATTAACGCCAACATTGGCAATGCTATGCCTAAGTTTAAAAATGCTAAGGTGGAGATTTTAGAGATAAGTAAGATTTAGCAGACCCTAAGGTTGGGGGGAGCTTGCGAACCCCAACCTTTAAGTGGTTCAACACACTTAAACCATCAAATATCACTCTTATTTATTATCTACCTATAGCAAATTATTCAGCTAGCCAGGTTTGCCAGCTTGCGCCTAATTTCTTGTGCGAGCTCACTATTTTCTGGTGCGAGCACATTGCTTATGGTAATGAGCATTTCTTTTGCAGCCCCTTCTTTATATTCACACTCTTCCTTCTGAATATAAAACAAGTTATCAATGGCTTTTGCGTATTGGTATAAGGCAATTTGGTGAATTGCTAGATCAAATCGTGCATCGAAGTCATTTGGGTTTGCTGCCAACCTACTTTGAAGTATCTCAAGGCTATCTGCTTTAGCGGCATATGCTGCTAACGTAAGTTGCCCATTTAAAGTTTTACCCTCTGCGCTATTACGAGTAGATTCTGGAAAGCGGGAAAACAAACCTTTAGCTTGTTCAAGTTCACCAATATCGATAAATATTTGTACCATATCCATGGCAACACGCACATTCGTCGGATCAACTTTAATCGCTTCGGTAAGTTGAAGAATGGCGGCTGGCGTATCACCGGCTAAATGTTTTTCACGAGCTTGCTCACGCATTAAATCTGCTTCATGGAACACGCCAAAATCTTTCAATATATTGCGAGCTTCATTTTCATTTAATTCACCGATTTCCGTGCGTGCTAACTTTCCATCCTTAAATACCATTAAGGTGGGTACGCTTTCTACATTATGTGCTTTTCGAAGCTCTGGTTGTTCATCAATATCAACCTTAGCAAAAATAAACTGCTCCGCAAACTCTTTGGCTAACCCTGAAAACAGATTATCCACGACCATACATGGGCCAGACCACACGCCCATAAACTCTACAAAAACGGGGATTTTATGAGAATTTAACAAAACAGTTTGATCAAAGTTTTTTTGGTTAATTTCAAAAACAAATATTTCTTTACTCACATTGTATTCCCATCGTTGTATATTTATAACCGCGAATTATACATTAAGCCAGTGGGGAATATCCAACGTATCAGAAACCAGTCTTATGTTCGTTATAATTGGAATTTCAGCATTTTTTGGTCCTCCACGGTGATCCATACTTTACGTCGCGAAGCCCCCAGGTCGCACGCTTGGCGCCAAGTCTATCTTCGTGCGCTCTCAACTATGAATATGTGGATACGATGACAGCCCGAATTATTATATTTTAATTTAAGCCATAAGAGATACGACCCCTTTTAATAGGACAAAACAAACCGTACTAATGACAACCTATATATCGGTCACTATTGATTAACTTTTGTTTCGTTCTTTAATTATGTTGTCTCAAATGATAAATAACGATATTTCTATTTTCTCTCTCACACCAAATAAACAATCCCCTGTGAAAATTTACGTTTTAATCTCTCGTTTATCTGGTTATAGTAAATTAAAGCCTGAGTATCAATCGCCTATAAGACACTAAATAACATTCACTTCTTCATCTCATAATTAATCTAACGGAGTCCTGATTAGGTCAGAGAACGCTATGAGGGCAAGAACAAAACGATCGAAAAAATGGAGTTTACACTGTGTAATTAAGTATTTTTAACACAACAATCATACAGTAAATGACTTAATCGGGTTTCCTAGTTCATAAGCTAAATATTTAACTACATGGAGGTAGATCATATATGTCGCAGTCAATTGAAAATTATAGTAATAGACGAAAGGATATGAGAATCACTAACGATGAGTTTTATAAAGCCATCGCGTTTGATAAACCCATTAAGGTCAATGATATATCTGAAAACGGAATTCGATTTACGCTACCTTCAGAAGAAAACAATCCCAGATGTGGAGATTATTTCGATGTTGAGATATCTACTCCGGAGAATAAATACCGCATGGAAGCAAAAATCATGTGGCAAACATATCGAGAGGAAAAAATAATCTCAGCAGGTGCTTTAATTCTCAGACGGAGAGACCACAAAAAATTTATAGAAGCATTTAGCGCTCGGCAAAATAAAATTTTACCAACTGAAGCTAAGGTAGAAAACAATACGACAAATTCTGATTGGAAATCAAAACAAACAATCAACCAACGGTTAATTAAAGAAAGCAAAGGTATTGATGACTGGATCAGTCGAAACCGATATTTGAGGACGCTAAAAACAGCCTCAGATGCCATTATTCAGATAGGAAACGAAGAATTAATCAATCTCGGCAGTAATAACTATCTTGGCCTGACTCAACACCCAAAAGTAAAAGAGGCCGCTATCGAAGCTGTAAGCAAATATGGCGCGGGAGCCGGCAGTGTTCGCATGCTTGCGGGTACAATGGAGCTGCATAAAGAACTGGAAGAAAAATTAGCACAATTCAAGGGCGCTGAAGCTGCTGTATTATTGCCGTCTGGTTATTCTGCTAATTTCTCCGTGCTTTCTACACTACTAAAAAAAGGAGATATTGTATTCAATGATGAATTGAATCATGCAAGTATTGTTGATGGATGCAGAGCGTCGGCAGCAAAACTCCGTTTTTTTCGACATGCAAACTTAGATGGCCTTGAAAAGCGACTTCAACAATATCCGAACGAGGCGCCAAAATTAGTTATTACCGACGGCGTATTTAGCATGGACGGAGATATTGCCGACCTTCCTGGTATTATAAATCTAGCTCAGAAATATAATGCGATGGTTATGGTTGATGATGCGCATGCAACTGGGGTAATTGGAAAAACAGGCCATGGCAGCGCCGAATATTGCGGTGTCAGTGGCATCCCGGATATAACCACATGCACATTGAGTAAAGCAATTGGTGTGATAGGGGGTGCCGTATGTGGCTCTCAGACTTTAATTAAAACCATTATCCATCGCTCAAGATCCTTTCTATTTACATCAGCACTTCCTCCCGCTGTCACTGCCAGTGCGCTAGCATCACTACACGTTATTGAAACAGAACCTGAGTGGATAGAAAAACTGCACACTAATCGGCTATACCTTTATGATCGTTTAAAACAACTTGGCTTTGACGTGTGGGAAACTCCAACAGCGATAATGCCAGTGATTGTTGGTGACGAAAATCTTACATATGAAGTTTGTGCAAGGTTGGGAGAACTTGGTGTTTTTGTAAACGCTGTTTCTCCACCAGCGGTCCCGAAGGATCTCTGCCGATTACGAGTGAGCGTAATGGCAACTCATACCCAAACACATCTCGACAAAGCAGTAGATGCTTTTTCGAAGGTAGGGCACGAGTTAGGACTCTTGGATAACTCAATCTAACAAAGTAAAACACCTGGAGTTGGCTTCATTACTCCAGGTGTTTCATAATGAGCATTTCATTATGTTAGGCTGCCCACTTTCTCGCATCCTTCAACGTATCACAGATATAAAACTCCAGCTCGAATGCATCTGTTTAGAAGTTTCAACATATTGGTTGCATAGTTCCACGAGCTAATCACCTTTTGGCACCAATGCAATCTTTAAATTTGGTATTGAGACATTTTCACTTCTATTAATAACAGCAGGAACTTTTGCCTCAGTATGCGGGACAGACCAGAATGGCACTAACTTAAGCTTTCTCATCATTTATCAGTTTCTCAGAAATGCTATCTATAAAGGGTTTAAGTCGCTGAACAAGCTATGATAAATGCCTTTAAGTTAGTGATATTCAGATATGCCCCCTTTTACCCGAGAATAAAAAAGTGAAATCAAGAGCTTTGCCTGGTATCCGATACAAAATAAATGGAACAATACTATGAAATACCAATTATGAATAAAATTCGTATGTTTATTTTACTCTTTGTAATAATTTCAACTGCTTGTACGAATAATTCTAATCAGTCTAAAAATGATTTTCCGGAAATCACTGACGACACGTCTGAACAAACTCCGCCAGAAGAGACTCAGGAAAATCTCTCTAATGACACAGCTGGACAAGTCAGCATAGCGCCTGTAGCCAGCGCTGGAGACGACATTGTTACAATAGAGGGGCAGTCAGTCGTTTTAGCGGGTAGCAGCACTGATTCAGACGGTAGCATTACTAGTTACGCATGGCGACAAATTGTGGGAACGGATGTTAGCCATAGTGATTCTGCCATTAACGCCCCCCAGTTCATCGCGCCATCAATAAGTGAAACACTCACATTTGAACTCACAGTCACCGACAACGAAGCCTTAACCCACAGCGATACCGTGAATGTCATTGTCAATTTAAACCAGCCACCTGTCGCAATTGCAGGTGATGACTTGAATGTTCAAGAAGCCACAATAGTGACATTATCCGGAAGCGGAACAGATGGTGATGGCTCAATAGCTTCATATCAGTGGCAACAAACTGCTGGCACAAGTATCACGTTTAGTGATGCTAGCATCCCGAACCCGCAATTCACAGCGCCATCCGTGAACGAAACATTGTCTTTCAAACTCACAGTGACAGATGATTTTGGTGCTACGCAGTTCGATACCGTTGATGTACAGGTTAGTTGTCTCACTGGCAGTAAAGGAACACAGTGCTCGATACTTGATTACGCTAATTCTCCTGACACTTTTCGCGTGCAAGTGGATAAAGGAACCGAAACTCGCACTTTTAATCTGAAAAGATACTCCCCCACTGATAATCTGTTAGTCAAAGTAGTCGATACCGACACATCGGTTTCTACTCATGAAGTATCCTCCCCTTCGGCTCAATATATGGGATGGGTTGAAGAAGAAAGTGCTTCCCTTGTTGCTGCCAGCATTTTACCAAATGGATCGCTGCGTTATTTTGTCTCCAGTGGGGACGGCTCGGCTGACTGGGAATTTGTTCCAGATGAAGAAACGGAACCTGCCGCAACGCATATTACTTATCAACTTCAGAAATCCCCTGCTATCGTATTGTCACCTTCGCCTTATTCAGGCGCCAGTTTCTATACACCCCAACGCGGTGGCCTGAACCGTGACGGCACTGTGTATAAATCTCATCTGGATTATGTCATTACCAAGGAATATGTTGACGCCATAACCAGTGACATTGACACGATCATCCGCAAAGTTGAAACCACTGCCGCACAAATGAATATGATTTATTTACGTGACTTATTAATGGAACAAAAATTAATCAAATTCTCGTGCGCAAAGATGCTTCACCCGATAGATATACAGCTCGCACACAATTTGAAACTTATGGCATGAACACGACTGCGAATAATGTATATAACGTAACCGGTGGAGGCGGCGGTGCCGCAGCCGTTTGCCAGTTTGGTGGCGATCTGGTTACCGGCGCCGAACTAACTTACAGTCAAGCCTGGACGGGCATCATCGGTGACGGTACCTTTTTTGGTTATACACGGCATGAGTTAGGTCACTCATTTGGATCTGATCATTTTCCTGGCGACTCGCCTGAAGGATCTACCATCATGTCAGGTAATTCCCGGTCAAAATTTTCTGGTGACGAAGTCTTGAGTCTCGAATCGTGCTTTGCACGAGTAGATTTAGAAAACTTCAAGTCAAGCAAACCCGCTACTGAAATGAATGACTACGAAATACCACCTATTGCCCGATTAGATAAAGTACTCGAGCTGGATGCTGATGGATCTGCAAACATCGATATTTTACTCAATGACTATGATGCGAATGGCGATGATGTCGTTATTAAAGATTTCGACGCGCAAAGTACACTGGGAGGCACCATCACTTTCGTGCCTGCAGAAAATAGCAGTTCGCGAGACAAATTAAAATATCTTGCTGGTTCAGCCGTCGCCCAGCCAGACACCTGCGGCGATCTATGCAGCTCGACTGACTTACTACTCTGGCTCGATGCCAGTGACAAAACCACCATTATTGATACAGACGGTAAGACTGGTGATGACTTAAGCCATTTAGCGGCGGTTCAAAGCTGGAAAGATAAAAGCTCACATAACAACGATGCAACCGTTTATGCAGCGACAAGTCACCCTGAACTACACCTGACGGGTGAAAAAACGATTAGTAGGCAATCTGTCGTTCGCTTGGAAAGTGATTTAATGGAAATACGTACTTTGGATTTGCGTGAAGCAACGCATCCGGAAATCACCTCGATTGCAGTGGTTCGCTACGACGACGGCACTCCGGATAATCTTCCAACACTTTGGGCGTCTAAATACAATGGCTTTAATAATCGCCGACATGAGGCAATTGCCGGCACGACTGTGCAAACTCTCTTTTTTGATGCAAATGAAAAATCCGAATGGAAAAACATGTTGCCAAGAACGACAGCAGCTATTGCCTATGACCCCGCCGAAACAGGAATCGCTTTAGGTGCAGGACTTTACGCGTGGGACAATTATGCCGGCAGTTATAAAGCAACACTAACAGTAGCTGAATTGCTCATTTTTAATCGAAAACTCACAACGTCGGAACGGCAACACGTTGAATCTTATTTATCAAAAAAATGGTCAATAACAATTAAAGACAAGTTTAATTATGTCATTACCGACATAACCGGTAGAACCAGCCAGGGCGTGGTTTACACACCGCCGCATTACGAAACAAAACCGGACTTAAGTGCATTTGATGGAAAAAGTGTTTATTTGAGAAACCGTAAAAACTGCGCCGAGGGAGATGCACTTTGTGACTGGCACTTATCCTGGAAGGGAATACCAGGTGAAGCGACCCTCATCACCTCGGCCAATACCGCTGACCTCGTTCCCTGGAAATTAACAATGGTGGAAGGAACAACGAATCAATTTTATATTGCCAACACATGGGGTTGCCCGGTCGATTCCCAATGCAATCATACATTGCAATTTAATGAGCTCGGTCAATTGAATATTGTAGACAGCAATGAAGTCATGCCCTTTGAAATTTCCCTGGTGCCTGGAACTGACGCCCCAGGTATTACGACAGAGTATGCCATACGCAGCAAATATCAATGCGCGAGCGGCCATCTACGCTGCAACTCATCCATTGGTTTTAACTATGACGAGCGAGTTCAACTAGATATCGATTTTAATGCCCCTGTTCCCTGGTCAATTGAAGTGTTGCCATAACGGTGACAATAACAGGGAACAGGCAAAGATTAAGGATGTATATAAATCTGATTGTAGATAGTTATACTGCTTCTGCGACACTTTATTCTTACTCTTCAATTTATGAACGAATCACACCTGGTTAAAACTTGCAATTATCATCAATAAGGGTATTGCATGCATCACACAAAACTTACCTCTGTTATACGTGATGCGACAGAAGACACCGTGATCAATGGTTTTTCTCTAAACGACTCTGGTATTGCAGTATATGCCCGGGAACGAAACCGGAAGGTGATTACCGAACAATCGCTGACGACCTGGCTCTCTATATCAATCCTGAAGGGCAGCGTCCTTCTGGTACACTGGCTAACACCTTCAACTAACAAAATAACTAGGAATAAAAAGGGGTATACTACCAATTTCATAAACTTTTTTATGTGTTTAAAGCTTAATCGTGGTCTGTCCCTTTTTGTTTTTGTCCCTTATTATTTTTTTAAAATTTTCTTAGCGATCAAGGTATATTCTTCACTAGAATCACTGAATTTTGTTTTTTCGATCAGGTTAAAACCATTCTTTTCCAGGGACAGCTCCAGTTGTCTGTAGGTCAGATTATTTATTTTTGGAATAAAACCGAGCCAACCCAGTCCGCCTAATATTCTTCCCGTCATTTTACCATGTTCACCTATACAGGCTGTTTCAAATATAAACAAACCATCCGGTTTAAGAAGTCCATGTATACGCTTGAATACGGCATCAATATCCTCGAAAAAGTGCAACACATAAAACGCCATCACTACATCAAAACTTTCTGCCTTAAAACGCTCATCAAACAACGATGTTTTTATAAACTCAACATTACCCAGCTTGCGTTCAACCTTCCTCTGCTCAGCAATGGCTAACAATTTACGGGAGATATCAATACCGATAGCCTGTTTTATGTGCCCGGCTAGGTCAAAACATTGTGTACCCGTTCCACAGCCGATATCCAGTACAATATTTTCAACCGCCAAGTAGGTTTCTATTTTCTGAATTTTTGTTTGATAAGCAGTCTCATCATTAATCGGCGAGGCCGCGTAAAACGACGATATAAGATCCCAGAATTTTTCAGGAGATTTTCTAAAAAACATATTTGGCCCTAAGTAGAAGTTGGTTTTGTCTCAAGAAATTAACTCCTCAAATCAATTTTATATCGTCAACGGGGTATGCACCCCGCCGACGACCAAAGAGGAGAGCTTCGCTTCTCCCCTTTGGAAACCCCATTAGGTTTGCACGCCGCCGCAAGCGGACGGGGAATTTAGATTTAATTAATGTGTCGTGTTTATTGTATATTGATAAATTTTCAGCATATTTATGATATTGTTTTATATGCTTGCCCCCTTTTATCGTAATCCACGTTTTCAGAAATATTACTCATCACGTACATATATCAGGCTTTCACCAAGATACAATCGTGAAGTGTCTGATTCATCCAATGTTTGAATATATCCAGCATCTTGTAATTTACTTTGCAAAAAAATGGGGACTAAATAACCGGATAGTAGTGAGGCAAACAACCAAAGAAGCATAACTACTCCGGTGTGCTGGACAATTTTTTTTGCCCATCGCTTCTTTCCCACTACGCTGATAAAAGAGAACCAGAAAAAAATTGTCATCACGAGCAAGTAATATAGCCCACTATCTAATGCAATTCGTGCTTCTAACTCACCAATCGCTACGAGAATGCTTGTAAAATCATAAAG
>CALZJE010000022.1:42906-47767 GCA_945787715.1 uncultured Ectothiorhodospiraceae bacterium
ATTTCTTCATAATATTTAATTAATGCAGCAGTGGCCCCAAACTTTTTATCGAGCTTGTCGAGCACAATTCCCGTTGCTATTCCAACAGCAATTGCAGCAATCAATGGTGCACCGGCAACACTTCCAATAACAGCGGCACTTCCAACAGCGATGCCAGCAATAACGCCAGCAATTGAGCTTAATCCGATTTTGACTAAATCTGAAGTCACAGTACCAAAAAGCTGAGAAAGCGTTGCTTCGTCCTGGATAAGATAATCGAAAACTTCGATCCCTACCGATAATACCGCAGTAATTATAAAACCACCTTTTGCGGATTTTATTATCCCTTTAGGGCCAATCGCCATTCGCACGACTTTTGGGTTGTTTTGTAAATAGCGTGTCCCCTTTAATATTTTTCGCAATCCAGGAGGGCCTTTAAAAATAACGTATCGTTTTCCTTTATAGACTTTTAACACAAGTTGGTTTGTTTTAATGCCAAACTCTTGAATAAGATTGCGTGCATCGTTAGCATCCATAGCGGGTGCATAATAAGCAGCTATCGTCTTTAAATTCGATTTATGCAACTCCCACTCTTTCACCAGATCTTCCAATGAAACCATTTGAATGATCTGTTCGTTCTCACTCAATTCAGTCACGATCTCGTCATCTAATGCCATACGTTTACCCTTGCGCTCTCTTGGTAATTTTATTCATACCAGAATAAACTTTATATTACCGCTGTATTGTAAGCTATTTCACAATTCGATTGAAAAAGTCGCTAAGTGGATATTTTTACCATTGAGAAATTAAAGGTTAGTAATTATTTTTCACTCTACCTACAAATAACGCGCTGTGTCTCAACACGAAACATTTACCACTATCCAACATTCGTAAGAAATTTCGCGATAAGCAGCTCCGCGATTCATGACATGATAAAAAGCATTTTGTATTTGTGTCGAAGTGCTCTGACCATTGGGATAGGCCACCGCATTTTTACATTACCGTATAGATTTAACCCAAACTCCTGCTTCTAACCCCCACACGGTACGTAAAATTTTAGATGTCATCGGAAATTCAAACTATAATTACCTACTTCAAGGTGCAGAAAGCCTATGAGCATGTATTATTTCTTGCAACCGCTTTGTTTGCTTTTTAGCCAGACTGGTTTTTCGACGAAAAAGGATTATTACCCATGTCATCTCCCATGTTGTTTAAACAATTATTTGATCAATCATCTTGCACCTATACCTATTTGCTCGCTGACGAGCAAACACGTCAAGCAGTTTTAGTTGATCCCGTTTATGAACAACATGAAAGAGATTTGTCGTTAATCCAAGAACTGAAACTGGATTTACTGGAATGTATCGATACACATTGTCATGCAGATCACGTCACCGGCAGTTGGTTACTAAAAAATACACTCGGCAGCCAGATTGTCGCCTCAAAAAACGCTGGTGTAGTAAACCTCGATCGTTCACTTGAAGAAGGAGACAAAATCAATTTCGGCAGCCATACGCTAGAAGTGCTTGAAACACCAGGACACACCAATGGCTGTATTAGTTTAGTCAACGCAGATAAAACCATGGCTTTTACCGGAGACTGTCTATTGATAAGAGCCTGCGGACGCACGGATTTCCAACAAGGTTCCGCACAAAAACTCTATCACTCCATTAAAGATAAGCTATTCACCCTACCAGATAATTGTATTATCTACCCAGGCCATGATTATTCAGGTCGCACCACTAGCACCATCGGAGAAGAGAAAAGTTTTAATCCTAGAGTGGGTGGTGATGCTAATGAAACTGACTTTTGCGGATATATGGAGAACATGCAGCTGCCGCATCCAAAAAAAATAGCGGTCGCCCTGCCTGCCAATATCAAATCCGGTCGCCCTGAAGAGGTTCCTCAATCACCAACATGGGCGCCTGTGGTAACAACCTATAGTGGCAATCTCGAAGTCTCCCCTCAATGGGTTGCCGCGCATAGAGATGAAGTTCATATTCTCGATGTTCGAACCAAGCATGAAACAGATGAAGAAAAAACCCGAATCACCAACGCACAAATGATTCCGATCGAAGAATTACGCAACCATTTAGATGAAATTCCAAAAGATAAACCCGTACTGACGATTTGTCGCTCTGGAAGGCGCTCTGCACTAGCCTTTGAAATATTACGTGAAAATGGGTGGACAGAAGTGGCGAATATTTCAGGTGGATTTTTACATTGGTATGCTGAAGGTTTGCCGGTCGACTAATTAAATTACAAACGTAACTACTCACAGGGTTACGACGTACTGAGCGGCGGATGCTATACAGGTTGGAGAAAACGTCGCCCGCATGGACGTGGGCGTCGAGCATCCACGGATGGATTTACTGCGCTTTTCGTAAACCTGTATAGCATCCGGTGCGTATCGAAGCCAATGAAGTATGAGTAGCCAATGAAGTATGAGTAGTTACTTACAAACAATACTTCCCTAATAACTCTATCGTATTTAGGGAAAAAATGACCATGTACAACCTTTAGAAATGAATACACATTCTTGAGTGTTTTCATTTGAATTCTCGTTCATTCAGTTCTATTATTATTGCAGCTAAAACTTCTTCCTAATGGAGATTTAACCATGAAAAAACTATCTGTATTTTTATTGTCCTCGTTTTTTGCTATCGCTACTCAAGCCGGTTCTATTGATGGAAAATCTCATGAAGGCAAAATGGGCGGATGTGCATCAAAAAACAAAATGGCTGGTCTACATCACTTTGATAAAAAAGAAGGCCACGTAGCTCATTCAAAAATTACAAAAGAGAACGCGCAACAATCAGATGTTGTAACTGAAAAGAAACAGCTTCTTGAGCAATCAATTTAAGCTTTAACTATTACCTCTGCTTTTAATCCGTTTGATTTTGGGGGCGAAATGCCCCCAAAAGCGTACCAAATTTTTCTCACCCTCTCCCGCTAAACCTTTCAGGCCACATGTGAAAAATAAACGGAATCCTAAAAAAGGTAATGTATCTAGCAGTCGATTCATCCTAAGTCCGACAGACTGCAAGTCAAATCCTATCGACCACACACTCACCCCAGCGTATCGGCGTCAAATAGATTTTGGATTTCAATGATAGCTTCTTCTTGCGATAGCAGTGCCTCAACACAATCGCTATCCAACGTCACACCGGAAAGTTTTTTTAGCAAACTAAATGCTTCTTCATTGCTCCATGCTTCTTTATAAGGGCGTTTGCTTGTTAGCGCATCGAATATATCGGCAACGGAAACTACACGAGCTTCTAGCGGGATCTCTACACCTTTTTTACCATATGGGTAACCACTTCCATCGACAGCTTCGTGATGAAAAGCCGTGATGTTTTTTAATATTTCAGTATGCCCGACTTCTTCTAACGAGAAGTTCTTGATCATACCATTGACCATTTTCAAGCCACGCAAAGAATGTGTCTTCATGATCTCCATCTCTTCTCCCGTGAGCTTGCCGCGTTTTAACAAAATTTCATCTGGGATCGCTATCTTGCCAACGTCATGGAGTGGCGCATACATGAAAACATGTTCGATGTAATCGTCTTTGAGATCATATTTATCAGCCAAGACCTTTACAATGATACGACTATATCGAGACATCCGATCAAGGTGGCTTCCGGTTTCCGGGTCACGTTCGTGAGTAAGACTACTTGTGGTTTTTAATGCTGCAGACAGGGTCTGGAAAGAGTTGAGTTCATTAATTACCGTGAGTGAAATCAAATGAGCATAGGTGTCTATTTCGTGCAACACCGTTTCAGAGAAAACATCAGTTTCATAAGAATTAAAAAACAGGAAGCCTAAAAATTCGCCATTGTTAAAAACCGAGGTGGTATAACTCGCCGCATAACCTTGACGACCGAGACGTCGAATATGCTCTTTGCCCTCACCGTTTTGCTTCTCAAAGGTGAGCATTTTATTAACCACTCTCGGTTGCCCCGTTTCCAACATTTTCTTTAACGAGGGCGCATTATCTATCTTGGCCTCGTAGTGATCTAAGGGGTTGTCTTCACCGCTACTATGGATAAAGGTTTTTAGCGTAGTAGTCTTTGGATCATAAAGTGCCAGCGCAACCCGGGCAATAAATGGCAATCGATCTTTAATAACCTGATGTGCTTTTAGAATTTTATTTTTCAGTGGCACTTTCTGGTTTAAAAAAGAGAACTCGTCTTTATGAGAATTGGTGGATTTATCGTTTTCGTCCATAGCGCTGCACTCACTCTCAAATAAAATGGATTAGTCTATAGTATCTCAAGATTAGCCTGATGGGCTAAAGAAGTATTCTGTTTTTCGGGTAATCTTTGTTCATAGAACAATTATCGGAGTACGTTACTACTTTTTTACTGTCGGAAGAACTACTCTGATAAACCTTACACACCTTGGTTTCCGTTATCACTAGCGACAAATAGAATTGTTGTACGCTTCGGTTTTACATTCAAAATATTTATCGCTTTATCACCCAATCTACCTACCCCATAATAGCCGGCCATTAACTCATTCCCACAAAATATTCATGACTAATAATCTATTACAGATACCGACCACCTGAAGCAATGGAGACTGTAATTAATCCTAAAATCAGATTTACCGCGACAATCTGACGAATTTTATTTAGCACCTCACCCGCTTCAGGCCATTTGCTTTCCACTGTTGCACTCTTCAACTGTTTATAGAGCTTAAAATAGACGTAGAAATAGAGTGCAATCATCACGTACCCACACACCAACATTATATGTACATGCAACCCAACACTGTCCATTCCACCGAGCATCGCAATCATACTATGACCACTAACAACCAATAAAATAATCGCGACCCAAACCCAGAAAAAGAATCGTTTAAACGTCTCTCGCCATAACAG